>JAISAH010000059.1 GCA_031266805.1 Gracilibacteraceae bacterium | reverse complement strand
TGTCAAGATGTTTCCGGCAAAGGCGACAATGCTGTCTGTCGCTAGTTTTTCAAGGTAGGCAACCTGAGCTAAAATACAGCAGGCCAGTATGTGCCTAAAATTTCAAAGAATTTATGTTACAACTCCGTCACTTTCGCTGACGTGAATACCAGCGTCAGCGGCGGCGTCACCGTGCGCGAGGAAAACCAGGCGGCGGTGCAACTCTTGTCCGCCGCGGCTGAGGTGCTGGAAAGCCAGGCCATCGGCTACAAAATGTCGTTTCGCAGCATGGGCGGCACGCCGCTGGAAGCCATAAGCAATATCGCGCCGGGCAGTCAGGTGAGCGCCCCTGCCGCGCCTGAACGGGCCGGTTATATTTTCGCCGGATGGTACGCGGACGAAGCCTACACCGCGCCTTGGTCGTTCGCCTCGGCGGTCGATGCCGACATGACATTATTTGCCAATTGGAACCCGCTGGATGAGGGCGGCCCGGGGAGCGTTCCCCTGCAGTCCGTCTCTTTGGACCGGACGGCGCTGACGCTGACGGTGGGAGCGACGGGGACGCTGAACGTGAGCTACAGCCCCGCGGACACTACAGACAGCAAAACCGTAAATTGGACGAGTTCCGCGCCGAATGTGGCGACGGTGACGGGCGGCGTGGTGACGGCGGTGAGCGCCGGCACGGCGACGGTCACGGCTACGGTCGGCGATAAAACCGCGTCCTGCCTGGTCACGGTCACAAGATCCGGCGGCACTGGCGGTGGAGGTGGGGGCGGCGGTACGCCTCCGGTCGATCCAGATCCCGTGAGCAGCGTGACGGCTGTAACTCCCGGAACTCCCGGCGTCACGGTGAGCAAAGCCACGCTAACGCATATCAGCGGCCTGAACCGGGTGGAAACCTCCGTGGCTATTTCCCGTCAGGGCTGGACGAGCGCGGAGACGGTGATCCTCGCCCCAGGAGGGCAGAACAATCTGATCGACGCGCTGGCCGTAGCGCCGCTGGCCGGTCAGGAAAAAGCCCCGATCTTACTCAGCACCGGCAGCCTTGATCCGGGCGTGGTCGCAGAGATACAGCGGCTCGGCGCGAAAAAGATCTACGCCGTGGGCGCGATAAGCTCTGCGGTGATCGACGCGCTGAAAGCGGCGCTGCCTGGCGTCACGGTGGAAGTATTGAAAGGAAGTAACAGGTTTGAGACCGCGGCTTTAATTAACGCCAAACTGACTGCGCCGCAAGGCACGTTTGTCGTCGGTTATAACGCCATCGCCGACGCCGTCAGCGCGGCCTCGTTTGCCGCCGCTAATGGTTATGCTATACAGATAGCCGGCCCGGATGGTAGTGTGAGCGCCGCGCCCACGGGTACGGCGTATGTGCTAGGCGGCCCGACGCTCGTGAATGAGGTGGCCGGAGCGACGCGGCTTTACGGCGCGACGCGCTACGAGACGAATAGGGCTATCCGCGACGCCCTGACCTTTGAGTACACGAATATTTACACCGCGGACGGCAACACGCTGGTGGACGCCCTGACCGGCTCGGCCCTCGCCGCCCAGACCAAGGCCGCCGTAGTTCTCCTGCCGGGGAACGATCCCACGGGCGCGGACTTCGGTAAGATCACCACAGAGACTAAAGTTTACGCTTTCGGGGGATAAGGGCGCGACCGCGCGAAGCGAAACAGGGAGCGCCCTTATCGGCAGGAACACACCGCCATGAGAAAAACTGAAGGTGATAACTTGCGTATGGCGGTGATGTTCCAACGAGGTACAAGTAAGGGAAACGCGGGGCGGGGCAAGGTGTTGCCCGTCATTTTGAACCCTTTGGATTCCGGAACAAGTCCGGAATGACGCCCATTCTCCACTCCCTCCGCCTCCTTCGGGAGCATCTCTCCTTGCAGGGGAGGCGAGTCGGAAACGAAAACCAGCCCTTTCTGGCGGCATCTCCTTCGCTAGCGGGAGAATTGATCCCAAGCGCCGCATGACGGCAAGATTTTCAAGCTTTCTCCATCAAGGGAGGCGCTCCCGAAGGGGGCGGAAGGATTTTCGGTCGTCCCAGAATCCACGTTCCATTGTCTCTTATAGGCCGGTCGCGCCGGCGAACGAAAGGAGCGAAACGCCATGTACAAACGCGGACCACAGCATCAGTCTACTCATAATAAACGGCCTCTGTATCAAACGCTTCTCAGCGCGGCGCTGCTCCTCGGCGCGGCGGTCTTCTTCCTGACGTTGCTCGCTCCTGATCCGACTGAGCCGGATATTCCCCTAATAGTCGGCGCCGCGCCGCCCGGAGATTTTAGCTACACGATCAGCGGCGATACGATCACGATCACAGGATACACGGGTGCGAATGGTGATGTGGAGATCCCGGCGGAGATTGACGGCGTCGTTGTGAGGATTATTGGTGAAAGGGCGTTTCAAGACAAGACCAAGCTGACCGGCATCACTATTCCAAATAGCGTGACTAGCATCGGACAAAGCGCGTTTTACGGCTGTTCCGGTTTGAGCGATTTAATCATTCCAGATGGCGTGACCAGCATTGGCGACGCTGCGTTTTTCTATTGCTATCGCCTGACCAACATTATGATCCCAGATAGTGTGACTGAAATCGGTGATAGAGCATTTGACTCCTGCTCCAGCCTAGCCACCATTACAATCTCGAGTAACATTACCAGTATCGGCGCAGGTGTGTTCCTCAACTGTTACTGCTTGACCAGTATCATTATTCCGGACAGCGTGACCAACATAAGCGATGAGGCGTTTTTCGGCTGCGCCGGCCTGACCAGCATTATTATTCCAAACAGTGTTGTCAACATCGGCAGTAGCGCGTTTCGAGACTGCTCCCGTCTAACGAGTATCATTATTCCTGACAGCGTAATCAGCATTGACAATTGGGCGTTTGACGGATGTTCAAGTCTGACCAGCATCACTATTCCAGACAGTGTAACTAGTATCGGCCGTGAGGCATTTAATCGCTGTTCCCTCCTAACAAGTATCATTATCCCTGACAGCGTAATCAGTATTGGTCATAGCGCGTTTAGCGAATGTCCTAGTCTGACTAGTATCACTATTCCAGACGGCGTGACCAGCATCGGCGCTTATACGTTTCGATTCTGTACCAGTCTGACCAGTATCACTATTCCGGACAGCGTAACCAGCATCGGTAGTTGTGCATTTGGTGGTTGCACCGCCATGACCGATATCGTTATTCCAGATAGTGTGACCACCTGTATGTCAAGACCTTGACAAATTTTTTAATAATAAATTTGTAAAGGTCTTACATTACATATATTTTCGATTGCGGCAACGCACACGGACAAAGAGCAACCGCCGTCCGATTCGGGCGGCGGTTTCGCATAATTTCGATTCAACTCGCCTATGGGTTCACTTGAAATAATCCGCAAACTTCCATTTGACCTCAATACGCTCATCCGGGTATACGAACACACGGTCAATGAGCGTCTCTACAAGCGGGCGCGTCAGCGTATCAGCGGACGATGTGATCTCGGCGATCCTGCGGCGTTCATCGCCGGCCGCCTTTGCCTCCGCGCACTTCGCCGTTTCATCCGCTATTGCGGCGTGAATCCGCGCCAAACGGGCGATTTCGGCGTCTAAAGCCGTTTTTGCGTCTCTGTAGCCGCCCGCGCCGATTTCCTCCGTTACGAGCTGCTCATAGAGTTCGCGCTTCTCGTCCTCCAACCGCTCTATGCGTTTTTCGTATTCGGATTGCTCTTCAAGTTTTAAGTCAATGTCAGGCAAATCGCTCAAACTGCCGATGTTCAGGATGGTTCGCGCCTGCGCGCTTATGATCCCGAACAGCGAATCTTCAAGCTCTTTGGCCGCTATACTGAGACGATAACATTCCGCGCCGGATGCGGCGCGGGTGAAATAGCAGACAAAACGCGAATTCGCGGCCTGCTTGAGTACCATGGCGTGACCGCATGATCCGCA
>JAISAH010000058.1 GCA_031266805.1 Gracilibacteraceae bacterium | reverse complement strand
TGTCAAGATGTTTCCGGCAAAGGCGACAATGCTGTCTGTCGCTAGTTTTTCAAGGTAGGCAACCTGAGCTAAAATACAGCAGGCCAGTATGTGCCTAAAATTTCAAAGAATTTATGTTAGAAAACACGCGCGCTCCCATAAAACCCAAAGGCAGCAATACCAAGTGCGCAAGAAAGAGCGACCAGATAAAAGTATATGTGACGTCCGCATGGGCCGTGAAGAGGTTAGCGCCAGGGAACAGGCCATGGATCAATAGGCCGCCGAGCAAAACAGCAGCCGTGGCGCTGCCCGGAATGCCCAAAGTCAAAAGCGGCACCAAGGCCCCGCCTACTGTGGCGTTAGCCGACGACTGCGAAGCGATGACGCCATCGGGAAAACCGCCGCCAAATTGCTCTTTATCTTTGGATGTGCGCTTTACCCAGTCATAGGCGACGATCCCGCCGACTTGTCCGCCGGCTCCGGGGATCCCGATGACGACGCCGATCACCGAAGCTAATCCCAGGGCAAAAGGCTTTTTGATCACATAGAGAGCGTCGCGCAAAGGGTGATTTTCCTCTTGGTATTTGTTGACATCGCTGATAATATGCGTCGACGGGTTGCAAAACAGGCTGATGACCTGAGGAATGGAAAACATGCCTATCAGCGCGGGAACCACGCTGATCCCGCCGATCAAGCTGCTCTGTCCGAAGGTAAAACGAGCGATGCCGGTCATGGCGCTAGTGCCGACGAAACTGAGCAGGAGCCCCAGCATGCCGCTGACGATCCCTTTCCAGAAATTATCAATGGCCAGGCTGGCAATCACGGCAATGCCAAACAGGGCTACCCAAAAGTTCTCGGCCGGCCCGAAAGCCAGCGTCAGATGCGCGAGCGCCGGCGCGAAGAGGATAAGCGAACAGACCCCCAGCAACCCTCCAATAAAAGAAGACGTGACTCCTATATTCAGCGCCCGCTGCCCAAAGCCGTTTTTGTTCATCGGGAAACCGTCGAATGTGGTGGCAATGGCGGCGGGCGCGCCGGGAATACCGATCAAGACCGCGGTGATATGTCCGCCATACACTGCGCCTATATACACCGCGCCCAAGACGATAAGACCCGCTTCCGCGCTGAGGCGAAACGTCATGGGTATGAGAAGAGCCACGCCCAAAGTCGGAGTCAGCCCAGGCATCGCCCCAATGACAATGCCAAAAACCATGCCAAAAAGCATGAGCAGCAGATGCGCCGGACTGAGCGCGGCGGCCAGATAGGAGAAAATATCCACGTCGGCAGCCTCCTCAGATAAAATATGACTCGCAAACCAGAGACTCAATGCCTAAACCGGGGGAATCGCTTAGTCTTGCCCTGCCGGAACTGATAGCCACGGGGTTTGAAATGCTGTCAACAGCCAGCCGGGTGCAGCCGTTCATTTCCCCGGCGTGAGGAATAGTCCTCAAGGCTGAAGCCAGATGGAGTTCCGCCAAAACACCGATGCTGGACTCATGTCCGCTGCCCAGCACAACCGGCAGCCCGCAAGCTTCCGCGACGGCGCACACTTTTAAAGCGGGATATAAACCGCCGCAGCGCATGACCTTGATTTTCACAAAATCCGCGGCCTGTTTTTCATGGATCAACAGCACGTCATGAGGAGTATAAACCGGTTCGTCCGCCATGATCGGCGTGTCTAGGGCAGCGGCCGCTTTGGCCATGCCGCTCATATCCCAAAGCGGCACAGGCTGCTCGATCAGGCTCAGCCGGTATTTCTCCAAACGGCGCAGCAAGGGGATCGCCTCCGCTGAAGAATAGGCTTGATTAGCGTCAACTCTGATGCTGACGTCGTCGCCGACACAAGCGCGGACGGCCGCCACATTCTCTTCGTCAAGACGAGGCCCGCCGCCGATTTTCATTTTTATGGTGTGAAAGCCTTGCCGCACCAACTCTGAGGCATTAGCCGCCGCTTCGTTACCATTTTTTGGCAAGCCCATGCCGCCGAGAATTTCCACTTCTTCTCTGTATAATCCGCCAAGCATGTTTACCGCCGGTTCGTTCAAAGCTTTGCCAATGGCGTCATAGAGGGCGATATCGATCCCGCTTTTTGCGAAAAAGCGCTTGGGCAAGGCCATGTCCATAGCTTCGTGGACCCTCTCCAAATCAAATATTGAACAACCATAAATCGCCGGGGCCAGATAGTCCCTGATCGCGCTCACGATGTCCGCCTGTGTTTCCTCTGTTTCACCGGGAAAAGGGGCGCTCTCGCCATAACCGATGATTCCTTGTGCTGTTTCCAAGTGCACAATCACATACTCCGCGGCTTTCTGAATAACGTTTGCCAGAGCGTAAGGCTTTTTTAGCGGCAGTCTCACCGGCATAGCCGTGATTTTTGTTATCTTGTCATTCATGTCAAATCTCCTTTATTCATGACTTCAGCGGCAAAGAGCTCCATCCCCTCCATCGGCGGCATCGGCTGAATGATCAAGTGGTCTACACCTGCTCCTTTATAAGCGCTCACCTGGCGCCGGCACGTCTCCAGATCACCGATGATGTTGTGGCTTAGGATATCATCTAACGTTGGCTTCTTTTTGAAGCGATGCTCCCGTTCTTTTAAGAAGTCGCCGGCGCGTTCCAGCATTTTCGCGTTTTCATAGTCTGATATGAAAACAGCGGATACAGCCAGTTTTATATCACGTCCGGCCTGGCGGCAGATATCCTCTTTCATTTTGGCTATCACCTCAGGCGGTTTGGAATAAATGAGCCAATAGTCTCCGAATTCGCAGACAATTTCCCGCGCAAGCTTCGACTCCCCAGGCGTCCAAATTGGAGGATGCGGCTTTGAGTAAGGCTTAGGCAATTGATAGGCATTCTTCAGCTGATAGTATTCGCCCTCGAAAGTGACCTCGTCCTCTGTCCACAGGCGCTTGATCAAAGCGGTTGCTTCTTTTACCGCGCGCATCCTGTGATCATGGTCATTCCAGCCATATCCCTGTGACCGGGTCTCTTCTTCAAACCACCCCCCGCCCAACGACAGCAAAGTGCGTCCTTGCGAAAACTCATCCAGTGTCGCTATCATTTTAGCTAAAAGCGCCGGGTTACGGAACGTGTTGCAATAAACATGGGGACCGATGACGAGCCGCTCGGTCTTCATCAACAACGCGGCAATGGATGTGAAGCACTCCATGCTCGGTCCTTGCTGCCCGGGCCCGACTCTGGCGTTGTTCAGATGATCAGGGATCCAAGCGCTGGCATATCCGAGCTCCTCAGCGCGGATGCCCATATTTAGGGCATATTCAGCCAGTCTGTCTCCCGGGGCCCCCATTTCCCCTTGAATAGTGAGTCTGACGCCAAACTCCATATTTGCACTCCTTTTTAACAAAAATACACTCTTTACGTAAATGTATTTCTGTTTAATTGTGCTTAAATCCTGCGTTTTTATGTATTATAGTACCTTATACCAAGGATTAGGAAGTATGATGCATCAGTTTTTTCGCTTTTTGCCAATGATATCGAACAGCAAGAAGAGCCACTTATTTTCACAACAAAGCAACGGTGCTCTCGCGGCAGTATGTTTTAAAACCGTTGATCAACTGAGAATCGGCGTAACCTTTGTTGTAGACAAAAAGAAAGTTTCGCTTTAAGGAAACGCCCTCCATAGGCAGGATCCGGAGAAGTTTCAGGCCTATTTCCTGTTCCACTGCCCAACGGGAAATCATGGTGATACCCATGCCGGTCTGAACGAATCTTTTTATGGACTCGAAGCTGCCATATTCCATCCATATTTCCAGGTCTGAAATAGTCAAACCGTTGCGACGCAGAAGATCCTCAATAAAACGGCGGGTGCCGGTACCGTTTTCTCTAATGATAAAAGGAACTGAGCATATATCTTCGAAGGTCACAGACGCCTTTTGCGCCAGAGGATGCGCCGGCGCCGCGATAAGAACCATTTCATCCTGAGTGAACAGCTCCGATTCCAGGTTTTGCAGATTGCACGGTTCGCCGACAAAGCCGAGATCAAATTTGTTCTGCCTTATCCCCGCCAGCACATATTCGTTGTTTCCCACATGGAACAGTAAATTGACCAACGGATATAAATGTTTATATTTACCAAGGATAAGAGGTAAAATGTACTCGCCAACAGTACATGAAGCGCCCACGATGATGCTGCCCGAGACGATTCCTGATTTTTGGCTGAGTTCTTCCGCCGCCGACTTATACAAGCTAAGAATACGCTTGGCGTAGGCATACAGGATTTTTCCCTCAGGCGTCAAACTGACTTCTCTGTGTCCCCGTAAGAACAAGCGCACGCCATATTCTTCTTCTGCATTGCTGATCTGCTGACTCACCGCTGACTGGGAAAGAAACAGCGATTGCGCCGCTTTGGTAAAACTGCCCGTGTCAGCGACTTTGCAGAATACCTCCAGCACAGTATTCACATGCACCACCTCGAAATGTCTGGCACATCAATAAACATGCCTGACGCCCATTATATCGGACGAGCCAGCCGATTGTCAAGGAGCGCTGGAAATATGGAAATATCGCTAAACACCGCTCACCGCTCCTAATTCGTTTCTCGATTTTTTTCCGGAAATATAAAAAAACACCCTTGCCAGACTTGATAAATTAGTATAATATTTATTTAGGAAGCACTCACAAACTGATTGAAGCCGGTGATAATATCCTCCATGTCAGCATTGTTTGCGCGGGGCGGATCAAGGAACCTTATCTGGCGGACGGGCTGCGGGAATACGAGAAACGCCTGAGCCGCTTTGTCCGTCTGGAAACGCGTGAAACGGAGGACGAGCGCTGCCCGGAAACGGAAGCGGAGGAGCGCCGGGCGCGGGAGACCGAAGGCGCGAGACTGCTGCGCCGGCTCAAAGCTGGGGAATACGTGACGGCGCTGGATCCGGGCGGGCGGATGCTTGATTCGCCAGGTTTAGCGGAGTTTATGGCCCGGCGGGCGCAAAGCGGCGGAAGCGGACTGGCTTTTATCGTCGGCGGCTCGCTCGGCCTGAGCGCGGAGGTGCTGGAGCGGGCGGATTTTTGTCTGTCGCTTTCCTTGCTCACTTTTCCTCATCAACTGACGCGGCTGATCTTGCTGGAACAGATTTACCGCGCCTGCAAAATCAACAGCGGCGAGACCTACCATAAGTGATTCTCACTCCCTCCCAGTCGAAAGAAGGAACTTTCATGTTAAAAACCATAGTTATACTAAGCGTCGCGCTGGCCACGACCCTCCAGCAGGGCGTGACGGACGATCAGGCGGTCATGGCAGCCGTGACGGAGCAAGTCGCCGTCGTCGCCGCCCGTCCGGTGGATTACGGGACGGTTTTCGCCCGCGACTGTTTTATGGGCGATTCCATCACCAGCGGCTTGTCGTATTACGGCTTGCTGAAAGAAGAACAGGTCATATCCCATCTCGGCTTTACTTTGAAAAAAGCGGCCGGAGAACTGGATTGGGTGCGGGAGAATCAGCCGGAAAACGTGTTTCTGCTCTTTGGTTCCAATGATCTCGGGCCGTATGTGACCAACGAATCGTTTATCAGCGACTATCGGGCCATGATCGCCGCTTTGCGCGCCGCGGCGCCTGAGGCGCGGATATTCGCCCAGTCCGTCATTCCCGTCACGGCGAAGGAAGCAGGGTCCCGGCCGTATCTGAGCGCGTCGCGCATGGACGAGCTCAACCGGGAGCTTTATCAGATGACGCTGGAAGAAAAAGTAAATTACCTGAATATTCGCAAGGTCTTGCAGCTGCACGCGGATGAAAACCTGTATGAACCGGACGGTTTGCATTTTCGTTCCGTTTTCGACCGCTACTGGCTGGATTACCTGATAGATGAAACAAAAACAGAGGAGTGAGATCTTGAGACACACCGCCGTCCGTCCGATAATATTACTGCTGCTGGGCACTCTGCTGGTATTGACCGCCTGCTCGGCGGCCGCGCCGGCTTCTCCGCCCCCTCCGGATGAACCTTCCTCGCCCCCGCCGATCGAGGGCGACGCCGCGGAATCTTCGCCCGAGGAAGCTTTGCCCGCGGGTCCGACCGCCGCGGAATTGGCGGCCCTGATCACGGCTGATATCGAGACGGCCAACTGGACCGAAGCCGGCGAGACGGAACTGCGGCGTTTCTACACCTGGGAGGAAGGGACGGCGCTCGACGACGCGGTCTTTTATATGGCGGCGACTAATATCCAGGCCGACGAACTGACTGTGCTGGCCTTGGCGGATAAAGAGGCGGCCCGCGCCGCGCTGCCGGCGCTGGAAGGGCGTCTGGCCGCCCAGAAAAAGAATTTTGAGGGGTACTTGCCCGAACAGGAGTTTTTGCTGGAAAACGCTGTTTGCCTGACCAAGGGGCGGTACGCTTTGCTGGTGGTTTCCGCTCAGGCGGAGGAGATCCGGGAGGCCTTTGAGGCCGCGGCGGAATGAAGATCCTTTACTATGAGTGTTTTTCCGGCATCAGCGGCGATATGAATCTGGCCGCTCTGATCGGGCTGGGCGTGGACGAGGAATGGCTCCGGGCGCAGCTGGCCGGGCTGCCGATCCCCGAACCCTGGGAACTCCGGGTGCAGGCCGGGCAAAAATCCGGTATCTCCGGTTTGACCGTGAAGGTGCTGGAAACGGCGCGTGAGCATGAACACGAGCATGAACATGAACATGAACACGAGCATGAGCATGAGCATGAGCATGGGCATGGGCATGAGCATGGACACGAACACCGGCGGCTGCGGGAGATGGAGACGATCATTCAAGCGGCGGCTCTGCCGCCAAAAGTGAAAACCGCCGCTTTGGAAGTCTTGCGGGCGCTGGCCGCGGCCGAAGCCGAAGTCCACGGCACGGACCTTTACTCCGTGACTTTGCATGAAGTGAGCGGCCTAGACACGATCATCGATATCGTCGGCGCCGCCCTCTGTCTGGAATATCTGGCCGTGGACGAAATATGGTCGTCGCCGGTCGAGCTGGGCGGCGGTTTTGTCCGTTGCGCCCACGGTCTTTTGCCCGTACCCGCGCCGGCGGTGCAAAATCTGCTGCGCGGCGTTCCGGTCACGCTGGGACGCGTGGCGGCGGAGACGACGACGCCCACCGGCGCGGCTATCATCAAGACTTTTGCGGATCGTTTCCCGGCCCGCCCGGCTTTTGTCCCCCTGCGCGCCGCCTATGGTCTGGGGGAGCGCGACCTGCCCGTCCCTAACGCCCTGCGCGTCACGTTGGCCGAAGCGGAGACGCCTGGGGCGGAGACGGCCTATGAGCGCGCGACTCAATATGTGCTGGAAACGAATATCGACGATATGGATCCGGAAGCCCTGGCTTACGCGGAAGAATTATTGCTGCGGGCCGGCGCCCTTGACGTCTGGCGCGTGGCCTGCCACATGAAAAAAGGCCGGCTGGGCGTGACGCTCGGCCTGCTGGCCGGCGAGCGGGAAGTACCGGCGCTGCGGGATATAATTTTGCGCGAGACTACCGCCATCGGTCTGAGGCTTTATCCGGTGGAAAAAATAATGCTGCCGCGCAAGATCCGCTCCGTCGTCACGCCCTGGGGCGAGGCGCGCCTGAAAGAATGCGCCCTGCCGGACGGGACAGTCAAAATAAAGCCGGAGTTCGAGGACTGCCGCCGTTTGGCGGCGGAGGCGGGGATACCGCTCCGGCAGGCCGCCGAAATAATCGCCCGCCGCGGCGAAGAATCGCGGTAAACAGGCCGCGCGCCATGAGAACGGAGGGTTTCGTCATGGAAAACGCCAGACCGGACACCAAGAGCCGGATAATGGAAACCGCGATCCAGATGTTTTCCGCCGAAAACTACGAACGGGTCACCATGCGGGATATCGCGGCCGCCGTGGGCATCAAAGCCGCTTCTCTTTACAACCATTTTAACTCTAAAGACGAAATCCTGACGTGCATCTATGAGCTGTTTGAGGAGACCGCCGCCGGCATCAAGCCCCCCCTCGCCGAGATAGTCGGCATGGCGGACTCGGCGCCGCCCCGGGCAGTGGTGAGTTACGCGTTTTTTTATTTTCAGTCAGTCGATCAGGAAAAAATGCTCCGCATCCTCAATATAGCGCATATGATGAGCCGGATCGACCGGCGCAGCCGGGAATTTTTCCAGTATCACGTCTTTGACGTGCTGCGGCTTTATACGGAAGAAGCGCTGAAAAAACTCCTGGCGCTCGGGCGGATCGAGCCGCTGGACATCGAGGATTTTCTGACTTTGCAGGCGTATTTCTGTTACAGCGCCATTTTGCGCAGTCTTATGCCGGGCGCGCGCGTAGAGGAAGAATGGGAACACGGACTCAGCGCCTTGCTGAGTCTGGTCAAAAGCACCGGCAAATGAACCCGGCTATTCCCCTAACTCCAGACCGACCGGACAATGATCGCTTCCCAGCACGTCGGCGTAGATCACGCTGTCGCGTACCCGATCCGCCAGACGGGATGAAACAAGAAAATAGTCGATGCGCCAGCCGGAGTTGTTCTGACGGGCGCTGCGCATATACGACCACCAGGTGTAGGCGTCCCGGCGCTCCGGATACAGGCTGCGGAAAGTATCGATAAAACCGGCCGCGAGCAGCTGAGTGAATTTTCCCCGCTCCTCGTCCGTAAACCCGGCGTTGCGCCTGTTCGAGCGGGGATGGCGCAGATCGATCTCCTGATGCGCCACGTTCAGATCGCCGCAGACGACGAGCGGCTTCCGTTCGTCCAAACCGCTGAGATACGCGCGGAAAGCGTCGTCCCACTCCATGCGGTAAGCGAGACGGGCCAGTTCGCGCCGCGAGTTCGGCGTGTAGACGTTCACCAGCTGAAAATCCGCGAATTCCAGCGTAATCACCCGGCCCTCGCCCTCATGCTCCTCCCGGCCGATGCCATAGCTGACCGCCAAAGGCGCCTGTTTCGTCAGGACCGCCGTTCCGGAATACCCTTTTTTCTCGGCGCTGTGCCAGTAAACCGCGTAACCGGGCCATTCCTCCGTGATCTGTTCCTCCTGCAGCTTCGTCTCCTGCAAGCAGAAGACGTCGGCCGCCGCTGATTGGAAAAAATTGGCAAAACCCTTTTTCAAGCAGGCGCGCAGCCCGTTGACGTTCCATGAAATAAATTTCACAAAATCCCGCTCCCTCTAAGAAAATTGGCGCCAAGCGACCGGAGCGCCCGCGACCAGTGAAGCCGGCGCGTCGATCAGGCGCTGATTGGCCGAACCGCGAAACAGCAGGTCGATATTGCGTTCTCCCATGATAAAGGAACCGTCAACCAACAGATCGGTCTGGCGCGCCAGCTCCAGCCAGTCAGGCGGCCCGCCTGTTATTTCCTCCCAAAGATAGCCGGTATAGGTCACGACAGTCAGGCCGCGCGCCCGGACAGCGGCAGCCAAGGGCGCCGCCGCCGCCGCCTGCAGAAAAGGCTCGCCGCCGGTCAAGGTTATGCCGTCCAGCAGGGGATTGCGCCCGACCGCCGCCAACACATCATCTGTCTCCGCCTGATAGCCGCCGCTCTCATCCCAGGTGGCGGGGTTATGACAGCCGGGGCAATGGCGGCGGCAGCCCTGACAAAAAACCGCCAGCCGCAGCCCCGGCCCGTCCACTATAGAATCGTTGACCATGCCGGCGATCCGCAGCAGCACTCGTCTGGCCTTAGTCTTCCCCGCCGGCCGTCAAACCGTGTTTGACCCGGTGGCGCACTTCCGAGAGTTTGGCGTTGTTAAAACGCTCCAGCGTTCCGACCAAATAGCCGGTAATCCGGCGGATACGGTCAAAGGGCACGCCGTCCTCATCATCCTCGCGCCGGCCGCATTTCGGGCAATATTCGCCGACGACGCCCGTGTAGCCGCAGACCGGGTCGCTGTCGATGGGGTGGTTGATAGAGCCGTAGCCGATATTCAGATCATGCATACAGCGGATGATTTTTTCAAAAGCGTCGATATTTTTCGCCGTATCGCCGTCCAATTCCACATAAGTGATATGACCGGCGTTCGTCAGTTCGTGGTACGGGGCCTCTAGGCGGATCTTGTCATACGCGCTTAGGAGGAAATACACCGGTATATGGAAAGAATTGGTATAAAATTCCTTGTCGGTCACACCCTCGATCTCGCCGTAGCGCTCGCGGTCCAGCGCCGCGAACCGGCCGGACAGTCCCTCCGCCGGCGTGGCGATTAGGGTGAAATTCATTTGTCTTTGGCGGCTTTCGTCGTCCATCCGTTTGCGCATATGGGCCACGATATCCAGCCCCAGATTCTGCGCCCGATCCGACTCGCCGTGATGAGAGCCGGTCAGCATTTTCAGCGTTTCCGCCAACCCGATAAACCCGACGGACAAAGTGCCGTGTTTCAGCACCTCGCGCACCTCGTCGTCCGGCCCCAGGTTTTCGCTGTCCATCCACACCCCGCTGCCCATGAGGAACGGATAGTTGCGCACGTGTTTTTTCGCCTGGATCTCAAAACGTTCCATCAATTGCTCGACGACGAGGTCGATCTTGCGGTCGAGTTCCTCGAAAAACCATTCGATGCTGCGATGTGAGCGGATCGCGATCCGCGGCAGATTGATGGAGGTGTAGCTCAGATTACCGCGCCGGTAGGTGACTTCGCGGCTCGGGTCATGGACGTTGCCTATCACCCGCGTCCGGCAGCCCATGTAGGCGATCTCCGTCTCCGGCCGGCCTTCCTGATAGTAGGCTTTGTTAAAAGAAGCGTCTTGAAAGGAAAAATTTGGAAACATGCGCTTGGCGCTCACGCGACAGGCCAGACGAAACAGGTCATAGCCGGGATCGGTGGGAAAATAGTTCACGCCTTCTTTTACGCGAAAAATATGGATAGGGAAAATAGGGGTCTCTCCGTGCCCCAGACCGGCTTCCTGCGCGAGCAGCACGTTTTTAATCACCATGCGCCCTTCCGCCGAAGTATCCATGCCGTAATTGATGGAGGAAAACGGGGTCTGGGCCCCGGCGCGCGAGTGCATGGTGTTCAGGTTGTGGATCAGCGCTTCCATCGCCTGAAAAGTGGCGCGGTCGGTTTCCGTGACCGCCTTGCGCAGGGCGAAATCCTGACAGCCGGCCAAAGCCCCTTCCGCCTGAGGATATTGCTGCCGGAGCCGCGCCAGTTCAGCCGCCGTGTAATCCGCGTGGTCGTCCATGCGCAGTTCCAGCCCCTCGGCCAGAAGCTCGGTCTGCAGCTCTTTGAGATATTCGTCCGCTTCCGCGACATCCGCGCGCAGTTCCAGCGCTTTGGCCAAATTGTCCCGGTATTTGCGCCGGTAGGTTTTCCGCACGCCCAGCGCCAGACCGTAATCGAAATTGACTATGCTCTGACCGCCGTGCTGGTCGTTCTGATTGGCCTGAATGGCGATGCAGGCCAGAGCCGCGTAACTGGCGATATCGGCCGGTTCGCGCAGAACGCCGTGCCCTGTCGTGAAGCCGTCACGAAAAAGACTGACTATGTCGATCTGGCAGCAGGTGGTCGTCATCGTGAGAAAATCAAGGTCGTGGATGTGGATGTCGCCGGTTTTATGGGCTTTGGAGTGATCCGGTTTTAACACGAACATCTCATAAAACTGTTTGGAGCCTTCCGAGCCGTATTTGAGCATGGTGCCCATCGCCGTGTCGCCGTTCACATTGGCGTTTTCCCGTTTGATATCGCTGTTCTTTGACGATTTGAAAGTGATGTCCTCGTATATCCTCATCAGTCTGGTGTTCATCTCCCGCGCGCGGGTGCGTTCCGCTCGATAGAGGATATAGGCTTTAGCGACGCGGACATGGCCGTTTTGCATAAGTATTTTTTCCACCGCGTCCTGGATCTGCTCCACTGTCGGCTGCGTAAGGCCCGCCGTCAGGAGGTCCAGCTCGGCTTGCCGGGCCAATTCCATGACATAGGGAGCCTCCGCGCGCGTCCGCGTGGCCTGAAAAGCTCTGGACATGGCGTCGGCGATTTTTTTCCGCTCAAACTCCAGCGTACGCCCGTCCCGTTTGACTATGCGGGAAATTACCCGCTCGTCTTCTTCTCTGATGATGGTGGCAAACATAACTTCGCTCCTGTCGTATACAATATATGGTCAAATATTCACGGCGGCACACAACATATGGTGTACATCCCAAAATGATTCTAAAACGAACCGCGCCAAATGTCAACAGTTTTTTTCGGTATTTTACGCTTCTTTGTCGGGTGTCGGGTGTTACGTTCCTCGTTCGTCATTCCGCCCCAGAGGCAGATTATCCTTGCTGTCATTCCGGCTTCATGCCGGAATCCAAA
Source organism: Gracilibacteraceae bacterium (assembly GCA_031266805.1). Lineage (GTDB taxonomy): Bacteria > Bacillota > Desulfitobacteriia > Desulfitobacteriales > Syntrophobotulaceae > JAIRRL01. The sequence goes on along the minus strand of JAISAH010000058.1, from coordinate 29,861 downwards.
AGACCGCGGGAATTATATCTATTTAGATTCCGGGACAGGCCCGAAATGACGGACTATACATTCTTCTTCGGGCATGATAAAATAAGCGCAGATACCGGAGGTACAGATCAAATGTCGATATTTCAGCCCCGCTGCCCGGTCTGCCGGCAGCCGCTGCCGGCGGAGCGCCGGTGGCGGCAAGTGTGCGACGGCTGCGGCGGCGCTTATGAAGGACTGCTCGCGGAGATCCGGGCCGCGGACGCCGCGCCCGGACAAGGCGGCGATCCGCGCGCCGCTTATTGGCGTTGCGTCGGGGCGCTGGCCCTCGCCGACCGCCTGGAATTATACAGGCAGGCGGGGGTGACCGCCCCCGGTCAGCCCGAACCGGAAGCTCTGCGCCGTCATTTTGCCGATCTCGCCCGCTCCTGCGCCATCGCGGTGGCCGCGCGCAACGAAAGGCTGCCTTACGGGCAAAAAACCGGTTTGCCGCCGCTCCGGCCCGGCGGCCGTCCGGTCAAAGGGGACAGGCGGGCCGCTGGCTGCCGCGCCTGCGGTGAGAGCGGGCCGGTGAACAGCGCGGGTTTTTGTCACGCCTGCGTTCGCCGGGCCACCTCGTTTTCCCGGCGAGAAATGGAAGAATATGCCAGAACGCATCCGGTCCACGGCTTGACGGACCACGCCTGGCGGACGGCCACGCTGGACTGGAAATTGGAACGCAGCAAGAAGTGATGTAAAAGAGGTGACGCCATGCGCAGAAGCGACCGCGAGGTAAAAGACCGGGCCGAGATCCTGGATATCCTGAGCAAATGCGACGTGCTCCGTCTGGGGATAAACACGCCGGATTTTCCGTATGTCGTGCCGATGAATTTCGGCGCCGAAGCGGAGGGCGAGGCCCTGACGCTGTGGCTGCACTCCGCGTCCGCGGGCTCGAAGCTCGGCCTGCTCGGCGAAGACTCCCGCGCCGGCTTCGAGGCGGACTGCTCGCATAAACTCGTCGCCGGGGCCAGAGCCTGCAATTACACTATGGAATACGAGAGCGTGGTCGGCGGCGGCGATATCCGCGTCTGCGGGGACAGCGGCGAGAAAAGGCGCGGCCTGAAGGCGATCATGCGGCATTATGCGCCGGACGGCGATTTTGATTTTACGGATGCCGAACTCGCCGGCGTATGCGTCCTGCGGCTCGATGTGGCCCGAATCACCGGGAAACGTTTTCACAAATAAAAAATTACAGGAGGTGCGGCCATGAGCGGCTATAAGCATGAAACTCTTGTCTCCCCGGACGAGCTGCGGGAAAACTGCTACCTGTTCTGGTGCGCGGAAACCCTGACCGCGGTCGTGATCGACCCCGGCGCCGCCGGGAAAACCATACTGGCGCGCGTGGCGGAGCTGGGGCTGCGGGTCGAGGCGATCCTCTTGACCCACGGCCATCACGACCATATCGGCGCCGTCGCGGAGCTGCGCGCGGCCACGGGGGCCGCCGTATGCATCCACAGCGCGGACGAGCCGCTGCTGCGAGCGATTTCACTTAAAGCCGACCGCCTCCTATCCGACGGCGATATCATCCCGGTCGGGCGCGCGGCGCTGCAGGTTTTGCACACGCCGGGTCACACGCCGGGCGGGCTGTGTTTTTACGCGGAGGGGATCCTGTTCAGCGGCGACACTCTTTTTCACACCGACGTCGGCTATACGCATTTTCCCGGCGGTTCCGCCGACGATCTGGCCCGTTCCATCCGCGAGAAGCTTTATACCCTGGACGAGGCGACCGCGGTTTATCCGGGGCATGAAGAAAGCACCACCATCGGCGAAGAAAAATACCACAACCTCTGCGTCCGCGCGATTTAGGGAGAGAACCGCCGTAGGGGTTCAAAATTTTGAACCCTACGGCGGTTGCGCCCCCTCTCTACCTGCAAATTTGTCGCACACCCTCGCGATTGCGTTCTTTTACTTGACATCATCTATACATATTTTAACGGTCAAGGAAGCGGGTCATAAAATTTGACAGGATGCAGGAATTCACAATTCACTTTTCCTGCCTGTCAACTAATGCCGTTGGCTGTTTCATGAATTATAATAACAGTAATGGCATGGAGGTGCTTATGATATGAAAGAAGTATACGTCATTTCAGCTGTAAGAACGCCTATTGGCAATATAGGGGGAGCGCTGAAAAATGTGCAGCCGGATCGGCTCCTGCAGATCGTGTTTGACGGGGCGCTGGAAAAGGCCGGCGTGGAAAAAACCGCCATAGACGAAGTGATCGCAGGACAAACGAAGCAATCCACAGACTTTCCCAACATAGCCCGTGTCGCCGCCTTGATGTCCGGAATCCCGGAGAGTATCCCGGCCTATACCGTACATCGTCAATGCGCTTCCGGAATGCAAGCGCTTTTAAGCGGCGCGGCGCAAATTCTCTGCGGCGCTTCGGAAACAGTGCTGTGCGGCGGGGTGGAAAGCATGAGTACCGCTCCTTTTTATGTGCGCGGAATTCGCCACGGAGTCGGCACGGGGAACACTTTTTTGCTGGATCCCAATACCGAAAGCCAGCCCAAAAGCCAGCCCGAAAGCATCTACGGCAGTTTTAACATGCTGCAGACGGCCGACGCGGTCGCCCATAAATACGCGATCAGCAGAGAAGCCTGTGATGAGTTCGCGCTGGCCAGTCAGCAAAAAGCCGTGGCCGCAGCAGACGCGGGGCGCTTTCGGGACGAAATTGTGCCCGTGCCTGTTCCGCAGCCGAAAGGCAGTCAGTCAATATTTGATACAGACGAATATCCCCGCCGAGACGCCGATCTTGAGAAAATGGCAAAACTCAAACCGATTTTCACCGGCGGCGTCACAACCGCCGGCAACGCCTCGGGGCGTAACGACGGGGCCTCTGCTCTCCTGCTCATGGAAGGTGAAAAAGCCAAGTCTCTCGGGTTGAAGCCGCTTGCGCGTCTGCTCGCGGGCGTGGCCGCCGGTGTGGATCCCCGCGTCATGGGTATCGGTCCGGTGGCGTCCACGCAAAAATTGCTGAAGACGCCTCAGTTATCCCATATATCCTTGCGGGATTTCGATCTGATCGAGATCAACGAGGCCTTCGCCTCGCAGTCTTTAGCCTGCGCTAAAGAATTGGGCCTGAAAGCGGATATCCTCAATGTTAACGGCGGCGCTATCGCTCTCGGCCACCCGCTGGGGATGTCTGGCGCGCGGATCTGTACTACTTTATTGCATGAAATGGGCCGGCGCGGCGCGCGTTTCGGTTTGGCCACCATCTGCGTCGCGGGCGGGCTGGGAATGTCTATGGCTTTTGAAAAACCGGAAGGATGAACGCAAGTGGCTGTAAATAAATTTATGACTGCCCGGGATGCCATAGCGCGCGTTAAAGACGGGGACCGGATAATGGTAGGCGGGTTCGGCTTAAAAGGCACGCCGTTTCCGCTGGTGCGAGAATTGGGCAAATCGGCGCGCAAAAATCTGACCGTCATCTCTAACGATCTGGGTAGTCCCAACGAAGGGCTTGGCGTGCTGCTCACCAATAAGCAAATAAAAACCTTGATCGGCAGCTATTATAACTGGAATATTGAAGCGGTTCATGCTTATTACAACGGAGAAATAGAAGTCACCTTGGTGCCGCAGGGGACTCTGGCGGAATCCATCCGGGCGGCGGGTGCGGGGATTCCCGCCTATTATACGGCGGCCTCGGCAGGAACCGACTTGGGGCGAGACAAAGAAATAAGAGAGTTTGGCGGTAAAAAATATGTATTGGAACAGGCCATCTACGCTGATATCGCGCTGATTGAAGCGCGCAAAGCCGACCGTCTCGGCAATTTGGTTTACAGCAAGACCGCGCGCAATTTCAATCCGGCGATGGCCGCCGCCGCCAAATATACCATTGCCTTGGTTCATGAAATTGTCGAGACAGGCGAGCTTGATCCCGAGAGTATTATTACGCCCCATGTTTATGTCAGCGCAATCGTCAAGGAGTGATTAACGTGAAAGAGCTTGCGAAAGAGGAAGCCGCTGAACGCGTCGCGAAAAACGCGGCCCGCTTGTTCAACGATGTGGAGAATCCGTTTGTTTTAAACCTGGGGGTTGGTATTCCGTCTCAAGTGTCAAACTTTATCACTAATGATAATATTTTCATTCAGACTGAGAATGGTATGCTCGGCGCCGGCCGGCTGGCTAAACCGGGCGAGGAACATCCGATGCTCATCAACGCGAGCCGCAGGTCCGTTATTGAAACCAAAGGATGCGTATATCTGGACAGCTGTTTGGCTTTCGGGATGATTCGCGGCGGGCGCGTTGACGCGACCGTGCTGGGGGCGATGCAGGTCGACGAAAAGGGAAATATTGCCAATTGGACGGTTCCCGGCGGCAATCAGCTTGGTGTCGGCGGCGCCATGGATTTGATTTCCGGCGCGAACAAAGTCGTCATCGCCATGATTCATACTAACAAAGGCCGGCCTAAACTGGTCAGGCAATGCAGTTTACCTGTCACCGGTTTTGCGGAAGCGGATATCGTTATTACGGAAATGGCGGTCTTTGAATTTAAGAACAACGGGTTTTTGCTCACGAAAATAGCGCCGGACGCCCAACTGTCTGATATCGAATCTCTGACGGAATTTGCTTTTGCCGTAGCGAACCCTCTGGAAATAATGTTAGCTTAATAATATTATATTAATTGAGGAGAGGAAAAATATGACCCTAAAGGAAATAGCGCTCTTCTTGAGTGATTACCAGCCGGTTATAATTGAATACGCTCCTTTTTCTGAATTGCGATGTCTGAAATTTGCCGCGCCAAACCGCGAGGGGCGCGGCAGCGACGTGCAAATTGGCCGGTGCGAGGATTTTATCAACTACGGCGTTCCGCGGCATATCAAAAACATTATATGCATCGGGGACGTTTCCCCTCTGAAAAAAACCATCGCGGAAATGGGCGTCAACTGCTTGAACATAGTTTGTGACGCCGACATATTTGAGATCAGTAACAAAATAAGCGAATTTATTACCGAGTCTTTGCAGCTGCGCGAATGTACAAATCTGATGTTTGATTCCGCCCGCAACCCCAACTTCAGGGATATCGAAATCGACAAAGTAATCGACCTCGCCGCCAGTTTGTTCTGTAACCCTGTCGCCTTGTTTTCCCAAAAAGGCGAGGTAATTGCCTTTCGCAATTTAGCCGATATATTCCCTGATATCACGACTCAATTTCGTTTTGATTTTTTGGCCGATATGTTCATGGATTTTTTAGCGCAATGTGATAACAATGACGGCGGCAAACCGGTGATCCGCGCCGGCTTTATGAACAAAACCCAGGAAGTGATTGTCGGCGGCGTCACGGACGCCCAGGGTGTGATCGCCTATTGCGCGGTTTTTGCCAGAACCCCGTTCAGGAACTCTGAGGCGACGCTGATGTCGCTGGTAACTTCGTGGCTCGGGCAGGAAGTCCGCAGAGGGCGGGTAGTCTTGAACACCAAGAATACTTTTGCGCACAAATTTCTATCCGCTTTGATCGAAAGCCATATACACGACGAGAGCGTGATAGCGCAAGGCGCAGAAACCCTGAAGATGGGCGGTAAAGCCTACTACTATTTGATCGCCGTTGATACGACTTCCCTGAACATGAGTTTTGGCTCCCCCCGTTCTCTGGATGAACTTCTGCAGCGCCGCGTCACAAACAGCATCTCGACGGTCATTGACCAGTACCTGATTTTACTTTTGAACTCAAACCATCTGTTTGAACAGAACGCTATTCCTGTGGGCGCCTTAGATAAATTATTATCCAGCGTCAACGTCGCCGCCGGCGTCAGTTTTAGTTTTACCGATCTGAAAAATGCCGCCGCCGCGTTCCACCAAGCCCGCCTGGCTATAGACATTGGGAAATTGTTCAATCCGGAAGGCTGTGTATTTTTTTATACCGATTGCATGATATATAACCTGATCTCGCAAACCGCCGCGGAGCAGAATATTCTCCAGATGTTCTGCCTGCCGCAGCTGACTAATCTTCTGGAATATGATCAGGAACACAACACGAAATATACTTATACTTTATATATACTTATCGTTTCTGACAGAAAACAAACCGCGTCCGCCAAAGCGCTCGGTATTCACCGCACAACCATGCAATACCGGGTCGAAAAAATTGTCGAACTTTTGGGAATGGATGTAAATGATCACTATAATATCCTTAGATTGTATATTTCCTTTGGCGTAATGATCTACAAAGGTATTCTTGATCCGGAAAAATACTATCAGATTTAGGGACAGGAGGGCGACGGCGCGGCGTAAAACCCAGCCGGGAGCGCGACTGTCACGTCACGCTCCCGGCTGGGTTTTGGCAATTATTAGAAAATAGCCTGATCAGACTTCGTACATATAATAGTAACAGGGATAGAAATCATAGGTGGTGTATACGGCGTTAGCGAACTTCTTGCTCAGCGCGATCCATTTGTAGATCTCAAAACCGCCGATATTGCAGAAATTATCCTGGATGAACGCCGTCATCTCGCGGCAGCCTTCATACTGTTCCTCAAGCGTAGGCGCATGATAAGCCGCCTCGTATAACGTCATCAGTTCATCCCAGGCGCCCGGGTTGCTGACGTCGATCCATACCGTCTTGCGGTCGGCTTGCGGCGACATGCCGCTGGTAAAGCCGTTGATCGGATTTGACGGCGTGTAAACTATCCAGGAAGCGGCCAGATTGTAGTTGCCTTCTCTGTGGCGCGCCACGATGATTGCCGGTTCGAGAGTCGGCACGTCCACTTGGATGCCGTACCCCGCCAACTGAGCCTGCACCGCGATGTAGATATCCTTGTATTTGGGATAGGCCATGATTTCCAGTTTGAGATCAGACGGGTCCACGCCGGCTTCTTCCAGCAGTTGCAGACCGTACTCCGGGTCGTATTCCCAATTTTTAGAATTTTCGACATAACCGAAGGTTCCTGAGACCCAATAACCGGTCGCCGCCTTGTACAATCCGTCATAAACAATGTCGCAGGCATCCTGCCAGTCGATCATGTGACCGAGCGCTTCACGCACCTCAGATATTTGCAGGAGCGGGTCGGAAGATTCATTGATCCACAAGGTAAGCGCGTTGGTCTTCATTTCCGCTACATTCAGATTGGGATCGTCCTCGCAAGCATATAAAGTCTGGACGTTCTGGGTTTCAAAAAAGTCAATGTCCCCATTTTGCAGAGCGACCAAAGTGGTGTTTTCGTCTGGAATATAATGGATATTAACTGTTTCGATATGCGGCGCTTTGGGGGCGAACCAATAGTATTCGTTCGCCCGCAAAACCAGGAGAGAACCCTGAGTGTAGCTCGCGATCACGTAGGGGCCGGTGCCGACGGCGGCGTTATTGCTTTCCGGACCATACTCGTCGAGAGCCCGCGGATCTACAATCGATGTCGGATCTTCGGAAAAATCGATCTGGAAATTGGCGTAGTAATCCAGAAACTTGAAATACAGAGTGTACTCGTCAACCGCTTCAATGGACTCAATATTTCTGAAGTACGCCGGCTGATATTTTTCCGTATACTCCCAGCAGTCGATACAGTCTTGCGCCGTCAGTTCCCTGCCGTTCGAGAATTTGATATTGTCGTGCAACTTAACCGTAATACCTTTATCGTCCTGATCCCATTCCCAGCTTTCAGCCATGCAGCCGGCAAGCTTGTTGACGTCGCCGTCTTCAAAATAGAACAGGCCTTCAAAAACCTGACGGTGTAAAGGAGCGTAATTGAGGACCTGCCACGGGAGATGAGCGAGGAAGTCCTGGTTCGAGGCGACGTTGATCAAGGATCCCTCTTGCAGGCCGATTGCCACCGATTCTTCCACAGTGAAGTCATTCTCCAGGTCAAAGACGCCTTCGGCGGCGGGTTCCGCCGGTTCGGCGGCGCCGCCTTGGACCGGATCTGACGAGCCGCAGGCCGCGGCTAACAATAATAAACAGAGTAACGCCAGCGTTTGCAGCAGACACAGGATTTTTTTCGATTTTTTCATCGCGGGATATCTCCTTTTTTCGTTTTATTCGTTCCCCTTGTCAAGCATCATGATCACCATGTCTTTGGCCAGCCTGTCGATCTCCGCGGGAGAATAGCCCAATTCGCCCATGATCTGAGCGGTATGCTCGGCTAAGAGCGGCGGATGCCGGAGGGAATAATTCGCGCCGTCTGAGAAATTAAGCGGCGCCCTGACCATGCGAATGTTTCCCAGCTTCGGGTGAGGAATACTGACCACTACCCCCATTTCTTTGACCTGTTCGCTTTCCATGACCTCGCCGATGTTCTTTACCGCTCCGCAAGGCACATCATTGGCGGCCAGCCGTTTTTCCACCTCCTCATTGTCTTGCCGTGCAAGATAATCTGAAATTGCGCCGTTCAACTCCTTTCTGTTATTCCAGCGGTCTGAATTGTGCAGATATCTCGGATCTTTGGCCATTTCGGGCATACCGATCACTTCACATAACCTCCTGAAGTTTGTATCGTTGCCCACGCCAAGGGTGATATAGCCGTTTCGCGTCTTGAACGCTCTGTACGGTTCGATATTCTGGATGCCGGAACCGTGCTTGCCGGGAATCACTCCCGTCGATAGATACCCCTGAGCATGATAAACAAGGTAAGAAATCATCGTTTCCATCAGGGAAACTGATATTTTTTGGCCCCGGCCGGTTCTCAAGGCGTTGATATAGGCTGACAAAATGCCGACGACACTGAAAGTCCCAGTCGCCAAATCCGCGAGAGAAACGCCTATGCGCACGGGATCCTGGTCCGGATAGCCAGTGACGCTCATTAAACCGGTCGTCGCCTGAATCGCGACGTCAACCGCTGAACGCTTCGCGTCCGGGCCTTTTTCGCCATAGCCGGTGATATGGCAATAGATCAGGCGCGGGTTTATTTCTTTTAACACGTCATAGTCCAATTCCAGGCGAGACATTACTCCTTCCCGGTAATTCTCGATCAACACGTCACATTCTTTGACCAGTTTTTTGATGATCACTTTTCCGGCGGGGGTTTTCAGATCAACGGCTATGCTCTTTTTCCCCCTGTTGCAGCTCCAGAAATAGCAGCTTTCACCATCGACGAAAGGTCCCCAATACCTGGAGTCGTCGCCGCCGGCCGGCTCGACTTTAATGATTTCCGCGCCTAAGTCCGCCATCGTCATGGTCGCGAACGGCCCGGCCAGCTGCCGCGACAGATCCAACACTTTTATCCCCGCGAGGAGATGTTTTTCCGCCATGCAAGTCACCTCTTTTCCACAATTCAAGGTTCAAACATCAAATCCGAATTGCCGCCAAACAATTTTGCCGTCTATGACCGTCAGCTGCGGCGTCAGCAAGACGTTCCCGCCGAGGGACGCGCCGTGATAATCCGTAAAAACCACAGGGCGCGTCTCTAAACGAAACACCGCGATATTGGCGGCCGACCCCGGCTTCAGGCTGGGGGCCGAACCCATCAGAGTCAAGAGCGCCGCCGGTTTTACCGTACACAGCGAAACAAGATCGGCCAGAGAAAAACCAAGGGCCATGAACTTGGACATAATATGCGGCAAACCAAAGACCCCGCGCCGATAGGCCACAACAGCCGACATATCCGTTCCGAGCAGATCGGGGCCAAAGCCCTGATTTAAGGATCTTTGCGCTGTTTCGATCGAGAAATTCAGCCAGCCGTGGCCGACATCGAAGATCACTCCCCGTTTTCTGGCCTCTAATATTTCCGGGTAAACAGACCCCGCGCCGTCAAGGATGGAGTCTCCGCCTCTGTCCTGATAGACATGGGCAAAAACGTCGCCTTCCCTCAGCAGCGCCGCTATCTTCCGCACGGGAACAGGAGAATTGCTGACATGAACGGCCAACGGCCAATGCAGCTCCGCACTCAGTTTTAAAGCGGCTTGCAGCGTTTCAAGTCCGGAATCGCCGGCAGTTTCCCGGCCCAGCCGCAGCTTCAGTCCCAGCAGCCGGCCGGGATATTTTTCTTTCAGCTCCGCCAGTTTTCGCCGGCTGAAACCATCCGGACTGACGTCTTCCGGGCGCTGCAGGGAAACCGGCCCGACAGGCGAGACGTTGACGAAGCTATAAACGCGGACGTCACTGCGTTCAACGCATTCGCGCATAAATCCGCGGAAATTGACATATCCGGCGCTGCCAAAATCAACGGCAGACGTCACCCCCATCGGCGGCAGGCAGTCCGCCTTAACGCCGAGTTCGCTGCCGGTATCGAAAACATGAACATGCGCGTCTGTCAATCCGGGTGTGACGAAGCACCCGGAAGCGTCGACCGTCTCTTTCGCTTCCCAGCCGTCAGCGGAATCGGCGGCAATCAGCTTCCCGGCGATCACCAGATCTTTTGTCGTTTGACCCGCGCGTGCCGGATCGACTATTACGCCGTTGCGGATGATAATATCGGCTTTCATCTGATTCTCCGTCTTTACGTGAGTTTTTTCATACCAAACTCAACCCGTATTGAAAAGCGTTGATATTGGCTTCCTGATACTTTTCCGGCACCATGGCTCTGATCTTTGCGGTCCAGGCAAAAGATCCCAGCTCTAGTTTTTTAACAGATATTCCCAGCAGCACCATGCTCTGCGCTCTGATCGTTCCCATCCGGAAGGCTGCTTCCGCGGCGTTTATAATTATCGTGTCCGCTATTTCGGCTCGCAAAATCTCGGACAGATTCTCCGGATATTTCTCTTTGCCCGCTTGGACGCTAACCGGCTCAATCTCCACATCGTTGACGATCAGGCAACCGTCCGGCCGCAGATATTCCAACCAACGCAGACTCTCGGCCTTCTCAAAGGCGATGATCAAATCGCCGGAACCTTTGGCGACGGCGGGGGCGAACACCTTGGCCCCGAATTTGATCTGGGCGTTGACCGCGCCGTTGCGCTGACTCATGCCGTGCTCTTCCGTCTTTTTAACATCGAAACCCATTTCCATCAGACCTTCGGTCAGAATGTTGGATACCAATACGACGCCTTGCCCGCCAATACCGCAGATAATGACGCCTTTCGCGCTCTGTTTCATCTTAATCCACCTACCGTCTCAATTGCCTGAAAACGGCATATCTGAGCGCATATGCCGCATCCGTTGCAGTCTTCCCGCTCGATTACGGCTTTCCCCTCCGCGATAGAAAGCGCCGGGCACCCGGTTTGTCTGACGCACGCTTTGCAGTTCGTACACTTATCCGCGCTGACCACGCAGGATATACCGGCCCGCGCTTTGCGGGTTTCGGGCAGGAGCGGGCATGGGCGCCGCGCCACGATGAAATACAGTTTATCGGCGGCGATTCCCTCTTGGATCGCGTTATCTAAATCCGCAAGATCATAGGGGTCGACATATCTGATCTGATCTTCTTTGATGCCCATACCTCTGGCGATATCGTCTATTTCTATCGGTTCCGTCGGGGTTTTATCCATCATGCGCCCGCTGCCGGGATGATCCTGATGACCGGTCATTGCCGTCGATCTGTTATCCAGAATGAATACGACAATATTGGCTTTGCGGTACACAGCGTCTGCCAGCCCGGTCATGCCGCTATGAAAAAATGTCGAATCGCCTATAAAAGCAAAGGGTTTTTCCGGACGACCGGCGAGCTGGAATACTTTCCAAAAACTGATGGCGGTAGGGATACTGCCGCCCATATCCTGCATGGTTTCATGGACGCTGTAAGGCGGCAGCACCGCCAGATTGTAGCAACCGATATCGCCGCAGGCAATCACTTTTTTAAGGTGCTTTTTCATAGCGGTATAAACGCCGCGGTGAGTGCAGCCGGCGCAAAAATTCGGCGTTCGCTCAGGGGCTTTGATATCTAAGCGCCGCCGTTTTTCGCCGGTTACCCCGAAAGCCTCTTTGATCACATCGATGCTCAACTCGTTGACGGCCGGGATGATCTCCTTGCCGACGCAGGGAATCCCCAGCTGTTTGACATATTCTTCCATATAAGGATCCAATTCTTCGACGATATAGAGTTTTCGCACGCCCGCGGCAAATTCCCGGATCTTCTTTTCCGGCAAAGGATAAGAAAATCCAATTTTCAGGTATGAGGCGCCGTCCCCAAAAATCTCCTTCACATATTGGTAAGATATACCGTTGCTGATGACGCCGATTTCTCTTTCGCCCCATTCGATCCGGTTCAGGTCCGTCTCATCCGAAAATTGGGCCAGATCTTTGACCCGGGCTTCTAACCGCGCGTGTTTAAACTTGCCGAGAGAACTCATGCCGACATTTTTACTGAGATTTCTGGTATAAGGCTTAATAGGAACCGCCTGACGTTCAGCAAATGTGACTATGCCTGTTCCGTGGCTGATGCGGGCCGTCAGGCGGATCAGGATCGGCGTGTCAAAACGTTCGCTGATCTCATAGGCGGCCTTGGTAAAATCCTTACATTCCTGGCTGTCGGCCGGTTCAAGGATCGGAATTCGCATTTGCGGGCCCCAGCGGCGCGCGTCGGGTTCCGTGCTGGAAGTCGCCTGCCCCGGATCATCGGCGACCACAAATACGAGTCCGGCTAGAACGCCGTTATATACGCAGGGAAAAATCGGATCCGCGGCGACATTGAAACCAAAGTGCTTCATAGAACACAAGGCGCGTACTCCGGCCATCTGGGCGCCTATGGCCAGTTCGGCCGCCACCGCCTCATTTGTCGCCCACTCGCTGTAAATTTCAGGATATTTCGCGGCATTCTCAAATATTTGGGTTGACGGAGTGCCGGGATAAGCGGCGGCAAAGACCACGCCCGCCTCATAAGCTCCCCTTGCCAGAGCCGCGTTGCCCATCATGAAATACTTGTTGTTACCGGCCATCTGATAATACTCCCGTCTTCTCACTTTCCGTCCGCTGCTGGAAATTGTCCAGACTGCCGCGCCAATCATTCTTTAGCAAATTGTAATCTATAGCCATTTGCTCAAACATCACGCCGCATTCGGGCGGCGCGGTCGCCGCCATTTTTATCGCCTTTTTCGTCGCCAGCAGCGTAGCGCGCGGATGTGAGGCGATCTGCCCGCCGACCTTGATTACTTCTTCCATAAATGTTTCCGCCGGCAGGATCCTCGCCACCAATCCCATAGCAAAGGCCTCGGCGGCCCCGATCGTCCGGCCGGTGAAGAGCAGTTCATTCGCGTGCTGTCTGCCCACAAACCGCGTAACGCGCTGCGTCGCTCCGACAGAACCGACGGCTACTTCGACGTACCGAAACGACGCCCGCTCCGAGCTGAGAATAATATCGCAGGTACCGATGATCTCACAACCGCCGCCTATGCATTTGCCGTCGACAGCCGTCAGCAGCGGTTTGTTAATTTTTTCCAGCGAGTCGTAGCAGTCCCGAGCAAAGATCCTTCTTTTTTTGACTTCTTCATCCGTCATCGCCCTGCGTTCTTTAGTGTCAGCGCCGGCGCAATAGACTCCGGCGATTTGGGAATAAAGAATAATGACACCGATTTCCTCATTTGCGTCCGCCTCGCGGCAGGCGGCCACGATCTCGGTAAGCAGTCCGTAATTGAGCGCGTTTTTCGCCTCCGCGCGGTTCATCCCGATCAAAGCCGCGCCGTCCCGACAGGAAACATCTAAAAACTTGTACTCATTCATCCGTGTCTCTCCGTTTATCATAATTATTTATTGAGCCACTCCGCCAGCACCGCGGCGGTGTGTTCGCCGATCGAGGGTATATGGCGATCCTGCCGGATATCGATATCTTTGAATCTGGCCGGGTAATTAACAAAGCGCATCCGGACGCCGTCGTAATCAATATAATCCAGACTGTGCCGGAACACCGCCTGCGGATCCCGCTCAATATCCTCCAGACTGTTTACCTCGCCGCAGGGAACACCGGCAGCCAGGCATTTGGCGCTCAGACTGTCCAGCGTCATTTGGGACAGGACGGCCGAGATGCGGGTCACTACTTCTTGTCGGGATTCCACCCGGTTGAGCCCTACTTTGTAATACTCATGTTCTTTCCAGTCGTCCATACCCATGATCTCACAGAACTTGCCCCACTGACCGTCGTTCAGAGATATATGGACATACTTCCCGTCTCCGCATTTGAACACTTGCGAGGGTACGCGGCCGACATGTCCGCTGCCCATGCGTTCAGGAGCCTTGCCGTTAAAAGCATAAAAAGCCATGGAGACCGACAGGAAATTGTACAGGCCTTCGACCATTGAGAGGTCGATATTTTCACCCTCACCGGTCTGGCGGCGTTTTTCCAGCGCCATCATGATGGAAAGCGCCGCGAAGAGTCCGCCGGACACGTCCCCGATCGGCACGCCGGCTTTGATCGGCTCGCCCCCCTGCTCACCGGTGAGACCGGTCACTCCGGCGACGGCTTGAAAGACCGTGTCAAAGCCTTTTCGATCTTTGTACGGCCCATCTTCGCCCCATCCGGAAATGTTACAGTAGATGATCCGGGGATTGATCGCCGCTATCCGTTCGTACTCCATTTGCAGGCGCGCCCGCGTGGAGGCGGTGAAGTTATGCACCAGGACGTCGCATTTGGCGGTCAATTGGTTTATAGTCTCCATGTCGGCGGCGTCTTTGAAGTTCAGGCACACGCTTTTTTTACCGCCGTTATAGTTGGCGAAGTATCCGCTGAATCCGTTTTTTATGGGCGGCCAAGAACGGGCGTCGTCGCCTTTAGGGTTTTCAATTTTAACGACCTCGGCGCCGAATGTCCCTAACAAAGCGGTGCAAAACGGTCCCGCGATGTACTGAGAGAAATCCAGTACTCGGATGTTCCGCAGTGGTTTCAAAAAAACTCCCTCTTTCTAAACTAAAATCAGACTTTGGCCCCTTGCAGGAAACCTTGGGCGCCGGCAGCAAAATCGCCGGTTTGGCGCATAGCTTCGTTGACTTCTTTCGCAATCCGCAATCCTTCCAGCAAGGGCATTTCCTCGACTCGGTACAGCAATGCCTTGGTGCTGGCCGCCGCCGAAGGCGCTAAGGCCGCGAGTCGCCGCGCGAGATCCATCGTTCGTTCCTCTAATTGGCCGTCGGGGACGACTTCATTGATCAAACCCCAGGCCAGCGCCTCCGCAGCGCCGATTTTCCTGCCGGTCAGCAGCAATTCCAACGCTCTGTGCCGCCCGATCAGCTTGGTCAGATTTACCAATACCAATGCCGGCACAAAACCTCTCTTGCACTCGGGATAGCCAAAAAGCGCGTTTTCCGAAGCGATCACCATGTCGGCCGCTAAAGCGATACCGCAGCCGCCGGCGAGGGCATAACCGCGTACGCTGCTGATTACGGGCTTAGACAGTTGGGCGATCAGGCCGTGCGTTTCCATGGCCGTTTGCGCCCGCCAGGCGATCATTTCCGGGGTTTGCGTCTCGCTGTCGCCGAATTGCTTGATGTCCGCGCCGCTGCAAAAATTCGCGCCGGCGCCGGTAATTACCGCCGCGCGCCGCGAGTCGTCCTGGCCGAAAGCGACCAGAGCGTCATGCAGCTGTTCCATCAAGTCGTTGCTCAGAGCGTTATATTGCTCCGGCCTGTTCAAAGTGATTTTCAGGACTCCGCCCGCTTCTTCTTTGAGGAGTATTTGCTCCATATGCTTCATCTCCACTTTTTATTGTTAGCGTAACTTACGCTGAGGACTGACACCGAATTGAGCGCTCCGGCGTCATAGCCCGTTTTCCCCACGCTCTGGATAAACTGCTTGCAAAGTTGATTCGTCGTCGGATCGTTCTTAGCCATTGTTTCCGCCCATTCCGCAGCTTTCGGCAAAATGTCTTCGTCCTTAGTGACGCAATTGATCAAGCCCATGGCCAGCGCCTGATCCGCGGTATACCTGTTCCCCAGAAAAATCATTTCGGTCAGCATCCGGCGCCCGACGGTTTCCGCCGCTTTGACCGCCGCCGTCGCCGGAATTATATTTTCGTTAATCTCCGGATAGCCAAAAACAGCGGATTGCCCGGCGACCGCCAAATCACAGTATGTGACGATACTGACGCCGTATCCCAGAGCGAAACCCTGGACGGCGGCGATCAACGGTTTGGGATAATATTGTAAAACATCCAAAAATTCCTTGCCGCGGGCATAGTCGCTATAGACTTCCGCCATGCTCCAACCGTCGTGGTTCATGAACTCGTTCCGATCTCGCCCGGAGCAAAACGATTTTCCGCTGGCGCTGACGACGACGACGGCAATATCTCCATCCGCCTTTGCGTCCGCTAAGGCCAGGATTATTTCTTGCCGCATGGTCTCATTGACGGCGTTTCTGACCTCGGGTCTGTTCAGGGTAAGCCGCGCGATACGGTCTTTTTTCTCGTACAGGATACTCCGGTACATTATTTTTCCTCCGGTCTTCTTTAATTTCGATCATCAGTTATACAAGTGACAGGCTACAAAGTGCCCCGGCTCCGTTTCTCTGAACTCCGGCGCCGCCTGTCCGCATCCGTCTTTGACGAAAGGACAGCGCGGCGCGAACCGGCAGCCGTCAGGCGGGTTGATCGGCGAGGTCACTTCGCCTTTGATTACTTGCAGTTCTTTATGTCGGTAGGCGATATCGGGAATCGGGATCGCAGAGAACAGCGCTTTCGTGTACGGGTGAACAGGATTGTCAAATATTAAGTCGGAAGGCGCCATTTCAACCATTTTCCCCAGATAAAGCACCAAAATATTGTTGGAAATGTGTTTTACTACCGAAAGATCATGCGTAATGAACATATAGGTCAGTTTGCGCTCGTCTTTCAGATCCATGAGCAGATTAAGGATCTGGGCCTGGATCGACACGTCCAGGGCGGATACAGGCTCATCGCAGACGATGAATTCCGGATTCAAAGCCAGCGCCCGCGCTACGCCGATCCTCTGCCGGCGTCCGCCATCCAGTTCATGCGGATAGGCGTTAACATAAAACGCGTCCAAACCGACGATCTCCATCAGCTCGCGCACTCTGTCCTGCCGCTCTTTTCTTTGTTTCAGCACTTTATTGATCACGAACGGCTCTTCAATGATCTGAGAGATGGTCATTCGCGGATCAATTGACGAATAGGGATCCTGAAAAATCATCTGCATCTTTGCCCGATATGGGAGCATTTCTTTGTCTGACTTGCCGGCAATATTGACTCCGTCGAACAGAACCTCACCGGAAGTGGCTTTCAGTAAATTAAGGATGGTCCGCCCCAAAGTTGATTTGCCGCAGCCCGATTCGCCGACGACGCCCAAGGTTTTTTCTCTGGGTATTTTGAAAGAAACGTCGTCAACGGCATGAAGCAAACCTCGCGGCGTGTTAAAGAATTTTTGCAGTTTTTTGCACTCAACCAGTATTTTTTCGTCCATGCTCACCTCTTTTAAGCAAATAAATGGCATTTAATAGAGTGGGTCCCGGAAGAAGACGCGCCTACTTCTCCTGTTTGGCATTTTTCCATGCGTTCGGGGCAGCGAGGATGGAATTTGCACCCTGCGGGCAGTTCCGCGGGATGGGGCATAAGTCCGGCAATCGGGTTTAAGCGGGAAGCGCGGGAATGTAAATCGGGCAAAGAGCCAAAAAGACCGACTGTATACGGATGGTGAGACCTGGAATTGTCGAAAATATCTTCCAGAGCGCCGTGTTCCACGATCTCGCCGCCGTATAAAACGCTGACCTTGTCGCAGAACATCGCCACTAAGCCCAGATCGTGCGTAATCAGGAGAACGGAAGACCCCAGCTGCTTTTGCAGATTGCGCATAGTCATCATAACCTGGGCCTGAATCGTCACGTCCAAAGCCGTAGTAGGCTCGTCGGCAATCAGTAGGTCCGGCTTGCATACTATCGCGATGGCGATCATTACGCGCTGTTTCATTCCGCCTGAGAACTGATGCGGATATTCCCGCTTGCGCTCCGGGGCGATGCCGACCATTTTGAGTATTTCGTCGACCTGGGTTTCAACTTCCGCTTTGGAAAGAGACTTGTTATGCCATTTGATAACATCTCCAATCTGAGTGCCCACAGGGAACACCGGATTGAGACTGGTCATCGGATCCTGGAAAATCATGGAAATATTTTTGCCCCGAATGTCACGCAGGACATTTTCGTTTGCGCCGGCGATCTCCCGGCCTTTAAACTTGATCGAGCCCTCGACTTGCGACGTATACCGAGGCAGCAGACCCATGCTCGCGAGAGCGATGGTCGTTTTACCGGCCCCGGTCTCTCCTACCAAGCCAAATATTTCACCGGCCTCAATATTCAGATCGACATGATTGACGGCGCGGGCGATAATACCGTCGGTTGTATAGCGCACATTCAGATCACGGATTTCCAGAAGCGTCTCAGCCATCTTCGACCACCTTATACCTTCCCTTTAAGCTGCGGGTCAAGCGCGTCCCGAAGGTAATCGCCGAAAGTATTGATGCACAAGGCCGTCAGCACGATCGCCAGTCCCGGCACGATTGCCAGATAGGGATAACGCGTCATGTAGCTCATGCTTTCCGAAAGCATCAGGCCCCATTCCGGACGGGGCGCTTTAACCCCGAGACCGATGAAACTCAGCGTAGCGCCCATCAAAATATTGAAGGCCGCAGTGCCCGTAAACGTGACGATGGTGATGCTGGCGATGTTTGGCAGCAAATGCCGCCTGATCGTATACCAAGTCCCGCCGCCTAATGCTCTGGTCGCTTCAATAAACTCGTTCTGGACTACGCTGAGCGCGACACTGCGGCACATCTTCGTGGCATAGGGTATGGAACCGAAGGCCAGCGCTACGACAAGCTGCCACAGCCCTTGCCCCAGACCGGAGCAGATCGCGATCGCCATGACGAGGTTGGGGATGGAACTGATGACGTCAACCACTCTCATCACGAAATTATCTGTGCGATTACCGTAAATAGCCGCCAGGCAGGACATGATCACCGAAACGAAAATGGCGGCTAAAGTCGAAACGAAGCCCATCGCGATAGCGATACGCGTACCGTGTACTATGCGGGCAAACATATCGCGGCCAAATCTGTCCGTGCCAAAAAGATGACGCAGGCTGGGCGGCTGCAGTTTTTCCGCGGCGTTCTGGGCAATAGCCAAGTCCTTGTAATTCGCGATCAGATCCCCGAAGATGGCTATCAGGAAAATCAGCACGATCCCGCCAAGCGCGATCATAGCCACCGGCTGCTGTTTGAGCCTGTCCCAGGTCTCCGCCCAAGCGCTCCGCGCTTTGACCCGTTTAGCCAGTAGAGCGTTATCGTTTTCCGTACCTTTCACTTCAAACTCCTTCCCGCGCCGCGGTTCAGCTTCTGCCTACAAAAGTCGCTTTAATTCTCGGATCAACCAGACCATAGACGATATCCTGAATCAGAGTCATGACCACGCAGATCACGCACATAACGGTTGTACAGGCCAGGACAATCGGCAGATCGCTTTGGCCTACCGCCTCGATGACCATAGAGCCCAGACCCGGTATGGCAAAGACCCTTTCAATGACGACGGCGCCGCTGATCAGCATGACGAACTGGTTAAACGAGGCCGTTATCAACGGCAAAACAGCGTTGCGCAACGCTTCGCGAAAAATAACCTCACTCTCTTTGGCCCCTTTGCTGCGCGCCGTGCGGATATAATCCTTACGGATACAGTCCAACATCGAACTGCGGGTATTCCTGACATAGGTAGCAATACTCGGCAAGGCTAAGGTCACAATAGGCATGATATAACTTTCCCAGCCTTTCAGGCCGTAACTGGGGAGCCACCCCAGCTTCAGGCAAAAAAGCAGCATAAAAAGGAGCGCCAGCCAGAATTGAGGAACGGCGCCAAGCATTTTGGAAGAAACGTTGAAGATATTATCCCATATGCTGTACTGTTTGACGGCGCATAAAATCCCCAGCGGCATCCCGATTATCATGATGACAAACGTCGTGATCAAGGATAGCTTCAGCGTGATCGGAATACGCGGCCGCATCTGTTCCATTACGTCAATACGCGAAGACCAGGAAAAACCAAAATCGCCGTGCAAAGCGTTCCGGATCCAATTAAAATACTGGACGACTATCGGTTTGTCTAACCCCATTTCCCGATGAAGCTCATCCGCCATTTCCTGGGTATAATTCATCGGCAGCAGGTTGTACGTCGGATCAACCGGGGAGAGGTTGACCAGGATATAAATCAAAAACGTCACAATCAGCAGAATAACGGGAATAAGCAGGATCCGTTTGATCACATAACCGAGCATACTTCACTCTCCTCGTATCAATAATTCCTTATTCATATTCAGGTTTGGGCGCATGGCTGACCGGCCCGCAGCGCAGAACATTGCTGCGCTGCGGCGCGCCGATGATTTCTTCCGCGCGCAGGCCCAGGGCGACGGCGTCTTCCTGGCTGATACCGGTATCGACGCCCATCTCGTCAAACATGCATATGACGTCTTCGCTGCAAACATTGCCGGAGAATCCCTGATGGTAGACATGTCCGTATCCGGCGGGCTGGCCGCCGATCCCCCCCAGCGAACAGTCAAAATAACGGACGCCGCTCGCAAAAGCCGCCATAACGTTAGCGACGCCGGTCCCGCGCGTATCGTGGAAATGCGCGACATACTTAATGTGCGGGCGTCGGGCGATTAACTCGCCAAACATCTCTTTCACGGTCAACGGATTGCCGGCGCCGGTTGTATCTCCCAGCACGATATACTCAGGCGCCAGCGTCAAATACTTTTCTGTCATACGCCAAACCTGTTCGGGCGGGACGTCGCCGTCGAGCGGGCAGCCGTAAACGGTCCCCAGCGTGGCGATGATTTTCAGATCGTTCGCATGCGCTTTTTCCGCCATGCGCTCAAATTGCGCCCAATGTTCGGCATGGTTTAATTTGGTGTTAAATATATTGTGCCGTTCGCTGACAGAAATCATAAACGTAACCTCGGTGGGGCCATACCCCGCGTTTTTAGCCGCGATCGCCCGATCTAAAGCCCGCTCGTTGATGGTGGTCGCTTTGTAGCAAACGCCGGGGACCCGCTCAATCCGCCGCAGTACATCTTCCGCGTCCGCAAATTGCGGCAGCTGTTTCGGATTGGAGAACGACGTAGTCTCGATCCGGGCGTACCCCGCGTGAGCCATTTTGTTGATCAGTTCTGTTTTTTCGGCGGTGGGAATGATCTTAGCGATGTTCTGCAGTCCGTCCCGGCCCCAACATTCGCAGATATATACCCGTTCTCTCTTTCCCATGACATATCAACCCCCATCATAATGTCCGCCGTCCCGGTTCCTCGCTCTCCGCGCGGCGTTTCTCCCCGCTGTTCGGCCGAAAACTCCGCCCATACTGAAGGAACTGCCGCCACAGATGTAACTGCGGTAGTAGAATTCGCCGTTAGCGCTTTCGCCGGCGGCATATAATCCGGGAATGGGATTATCGCGCGTATCTAAAACTTCCGCCGCCAGATTAATCGCCATACCGCCGACTGATCCGCAGCTTTTTTCATAGATCCTGCCGATGTAATAAGGTCCCGGTTCCATGGCGGCGATCAAAGCGTTGCCAAAATCCGCGTCTTTGCCATATATTGCCATTTCATCCCAGCGGGCCACTGTTTTTCGCAACGCCGCCGGATCTTTCCCAACGGCCTCAGCCAGTCCGTCGATGGTCTCGCTCCTGAACAGAGCGCCGCCGGCCGCCGCTCGCTCAAACTTCTCCAACAGCGGCGCCTCAAGACTCGAATCAAAAATGACAAAAAACTCACCGGTCCCATCCTTGGCGAACTCCCATTTCTCTCGCTCGGCCGAAGTATTCTCATTATAGAAGCGCTCCATGCGCCCGTTGACTTCCAGGCACTTGATCTCGTGTTTCAGTGTCATGGGATCAAGGCCGTACTCGCCGATTCCCTCGATACAGTTCCAATTCCCCATCAGATAACCCGGCCCGACCAATTTGGCGCCAATTTCCTCACCCATCAGAATACCGTCGCCGGTATCGCCGGCCGTATAGCCGTTGAGCAGATAATGCGCGCTTTTGGGGGCCAGACGGGCGGTAAGCTCTGGGTTCGCCTCGTATCCGCCGGCCGCGACGACTACACCGCCCCGCGCCTGAATACGGTATTCGCTCTCACGGCTTTCAGCGGCAATACCGGTAACGCCGCCGCCGTCCCGCAGCAACCGGACAGCCCGCGTGTCCAAGCGGAGTTTGCCGCCAAGCCTGAGAAAACAAGCCTTCAATCCGGCAAACAGTTCCGCTGAGCCGGAGATATGTTCCGCGAAGGCCGGCTTTTCCGGAGTATCCCCCGGGCGGTGACTCCACATTTTTGGGGAGTCGCCGCCGTACCCCAGGCTAAAATCCACGCCGCCGCAATCCGCGATCCAATTGATCAAGGCGCCGGAATTTCGCGCTACATAGAGCAGCTGCTCATACTTCACATTCTCATGCTTTTCCTGCCGCTCGTACCACCAGTTGGCGAGTTCTTCCGCCTCGTCTCCCCGATCGCTGTTCCAACGGCTCATGGTTCCCATCATGGCGCCGCGAGCGACAATAGCGGTGCCACCAATAAGCCCCAATTTTTCCAGCAAAATTACTTCCGCGCCGTTCTGCAGAGCTTCGATCGCGGCGCAGAATCCGGCAATGCCCGCGCCGAGCACCACAACGTCCGTCTGCTCTGTTTTTTCCGTTAGTAGCGTCTCGGGTTTAACGGGCGGCCGCAAAAAAGCGCCGGGGGAACCGCCCGCCATGGCGACGGTTTTCTGCACGGCCTGCCTGACGGCGGAGCAAGTGACCGTAGCGCCGGATATGCCGTCAACGGCTAAAGATTGAGTCTCCACGATACGGGCAGCCATTTTTTCCGGAACATCCTGCCCCAGACCGGGCGTCTCCGCGGCTGCTTTGATACGGACAGTCAGGATCTCCCGCGTGTTCACTTCTGTTTCCAGTTTTATTTCCGACTTATACCCTTTGGCGGCCGCGGCATAACACCCTGGCCGCATGTCCGTCGCGGCGTCCGCGCCATCTTCTCCCCCGGCTTGGCGCAGCGTCTCCGCGACTGCCGCTTTGATCGCCTCGGATGTTACGGTAGCGCCGGAAACCGCGTCCACATCCGCGCGGCCCTGCCTGACGATCTCCTGTGTCAGCTGCGCGCACGCCAGGAAGGCCATTTGCGGGGTTTCCTCCGGAGCGTCAATATCGACAGACAAAATCCGGTCGCGGCTGACGCCGGTCACGGCAGTCACGATTCCTCCGAAACCCTGTGCCTGCCCGGTATAAACTCCCGGACAAAACCGGTCTTGTTTCATTTTAGCGGTTCCAAGGCGAGCCGACCGCATCCATATGCTTCCTGCGCGCCAAAGCGTTATCCAACAAAGCGCCGTCCGTCTCCATAACATGGTCGAGCAGATTTTTCAACCGCTCCATATAGTCAAAACAGATCAGATCATGGTTCTCGGCGATGCCCTTCATGATGTAATCAACAGCGTCTTCCACCGATAAAACATCATCCGGCAAAGGCATCCCTGTTTCCCGCACCATTGTCGTATCCACCAGCGGGGGACAGACGCAGGAAATTTTAATATTGTCTTCATAGAACTCATAGCGCATGGAGCGGGAGAATCCTACCGCCGCGAACTTGGAGGGGCAATAAGCGGCTTGATACGGGTAAGGGACGAGACCGGAGATCGAAGCGGTGTTAACGATATGGCCGCCGGTTTTTTGCTGGAGCATGTGCTTAATGGCGGCAAACACCCCGTATTTCACGCTCCAGAAGTTTGTGTTGAAAAGATCTTCCCACAGTTTATCGTCAACCTCCCACACGGAGCATAAATGGCTTATCCCGGCGTTATTAAACAGCAGATCCAGCTGTTCGTATTTACTCCAGGCGCCGTCGACGAATTTCTCCACTTGCTTCTTATCGGTAACATCAATTGTTTCCCAGAACACTTTACCGGGATACCGCTCGGCCAAATAGCCCCCTTCTTTTTCCAAGCGATCTTTGCCTCTGGCGCAGAGGAACACGGCCTTAGCTCCGGCAGCCAGCATGTATTTGGCGTAACCCAGACCGATGCCGGAAGACGCTCCGGTCACAGCGCCGACCTTGTCTTTGAAATAGCTGAAATACTCCGGATTCATTGTACGTCGCCCCCTTACAAGAAAGATTTTATTGTCGCAATATTATTATAAAACAGACTCAGGCGGCATTATAAGTATGAGCGGGCCGAAAATCCCGCGGCTCTTTTCCTGCTTCATGACGGATTTTTGCAGTTTCTCACAGCATATTTCCCGTTTTCAGGCACGAACCGTCTGCGCTGATCAGGTAAGCCGCCGCGTCCTGCCCGGCGATCAATTTTTGCGCTTCAGCGGCGCCCAGGCATATACAGGCCGTCGCCAGCGCCTCGGCCAAAGCTCCGCACGGGTGGATCACAGAAGCCGCCACTAAACCTTTTGCCGCCGGCCGGCCGGTGCGCGGATCGAGTATGTGGTGGAAGCTTTGTCCGCTCCGGTCTGTGAAACGGCGCTCGTAGACGCCGCTGGTGGCGACGGCTTTTCGCCCGCGCGTCACCGCGATCCGGCTGTATCTGCCCCGGGGCTGGCCGGGATCTTGCAGTCCCACGCGCCACGGCGAACCGTCGGGTTTAGCGCCGAAGGTCAGAACGTCGCCGCCGCAGTTGATAATACCGCAAACCGCGCCGGCAGCGGTCAGCATGTCGGCAATTTTGTCCGCGGCGTAGCCTTTGGCTATGCCGCCCAGGTCAAGGATCGCGCCGGCCGCGCAGCGAACAGTGTTCCCCTCGACGCGGATACCGCCTGAACCGGTTTTACCTAAAGCTTCTATAAGGAGTTCACTGCGGGGAACGGCGGGGCTGCGGCCAAATCCCCACATCTCACAAAGGGCGCCCATGGTAATATCAAACGCTCCGGCTGTCAGCGCGGAATAAGCGACGGACATGGAAATAATTTCCACTGTTTCCGGAGCGACGCGCATGGCTTCACCCCGACTATGGTTAAGACGCCAGATATCACTTCCCGGCGCAAATCGGCTGAAAATGCTTTGATAATAAAAGCACATCTCCCGCGCCTGAGCGAGCGCCGCTTCCGAGCCGGACCAAACGGTAATTGTATTAACCGTATCAAAGCAAAAAAATGTAATTTTCCGCCAATTTGTCCTGTCCATTTTAACCTCTGCGCGCCGGCTTGAAAATGTTTCCTGATACGACATTAAGCATAAATGAATACGTTCGGAACTTATCACTCCGGATGATTGTTTTTTTCTTCTCCCTAAAATATACTTCAATAAAAGGCAGTATAATAGTAGATGTCAGCGACAGGGGCGGAGGGATTATGATTTACAAAAACTTTGACAGTCTGACGGCTAAAGTCCTGAAACACGGAAAAAAGCTAAAATGCACAGTTGTCATGCCTGAGGACGAGCGCACCATTGAAGCGGTACTGCGGGCTCAAAGCGACGGGCTCATCCAGCCGGTGCTGATCGGTGATCAAAAAAAAATAGAAAACTGTATCGAAAATTGCCTGTTTGCGATAGGAGACGTCCGGGATCCATCCCTCAAAATTTATAACGAGAAATATGCGGAAGCAGCCGTTTGTCTCGCCATTGACATGGTCTACGGCGGCGACAGCGATTGCATCATGAACGGCAGTTTCAGGCCCAGGGAGTTTATTCGCCGGCTGCTTAAAAAAGAACTGCATTTCGCCACCGGCAACATCATTTCCATGCTATCCTTTCGGGAACTGCCCAACTATCACAAGATCATCGCTTTCACCGATACGGGCATTTGCCCGCATCCTAATTTGGAGCAAAAAAGGGCGATCATTGAAAACGCGGTTACCGCCCTACACGCCATGAAGATCAACAATCCTAAAGTGGCGGTCCTCGCGTCGACCGACGTGCCTGACGCGAAAATGCCGGCCAGCATCGACGCCGCGGCTCTGAAAAAACTCAACGAAGACGGTTTGCTGCCGGGTTGCGTAGTCGAAGGACCGATCGCTCTTGATCAGGCGCTTAGCAGCGACGCGGCTAGATTTGACGGATTTAACAGCCCGGTGGCGGGAGACGCAGACTTGCTGGTTTTCCCGGATCTTGATTCCGCCAGCATCACCAGTAAAGCCATCACTTACATCACCGGCAAACCGCCCGGAGTGCTGGTCCTGGGCACCAAGGCGCCGGTTATTCAGTGCTCTCGCGCTTCGTCGGTGGAAACAAAGTATCTGGGGATCGTCCTGGCTGTCGCCGGTGAGTATAATTGGAATCTGCACAAAAGCGCAAAAAGTATTAAAACAAAACGGCAGGCAGTATAGTCAGCGGTCAGTGATTACGCCAGCTGTGTTTTGCCTCCCAGCCCAAGAGTTTTTTCGCCCGGTCGGCGCATACCAGAGCGGTAAAACCGGGAAGCGGAGTCCGAACCTCTGTGCCGGGAAAATACTTTGCGGTAATTTCGTTCGACGGTATGCGGGAGTAGGTATCCGCGCCGGTGATATTCAAAACGGTAAAACCGGGGAGGCCGCGCTCCGCCGCTGACCGGAAGGCGCCGGCGGCGTCGCGCATATCGCAGTAACCGAACAAACGGTTCAAATCGGCGTCACTCAAAGCCGCGTCCGCAAATCTGCTCAGATCCCGCGGTTCCAATTGCAGCCCTAAACGCAGACAGGTGATTTGCAGCCACGGATATACAAGGCAAAACGCCCGGGCAAAATTCTCGGCGGATACTTTCGAGCAGCCGTAGCTATCCTGAGGAAGCTGCGGATGCTCTTCATCAACAGGCAGATACTGAGGGCGCAGAGGGATTTTCGCAAAGGCAAAACCATAAGAGGCTTCCGAGCCGGCAAGAATAATCTTCTTGACCTGGAATTCCGCCGCGGCTTGCATGATCTGCCAGTCACAGCGGGTGTTGACGCGGTAAGTCCGCTCCGTCGGAACAGCGACGGCGGCGAGTTGGATGACGGCGTCCGGGGCCGCGGCGGCGACGGCGGCTCGCGTCTGCTCAAGGTCTGTCAAATCCGCTTCGATAAAAGAACAGTCAGTCAACAGTTCCGGCGCGGGAGAAACGCGATCGGTGATCGTTACCGTATGCCCGCCCGCCAGAAGTTCTCTGGCGACCCATTTGCCTAAACGCCCGGCGCCTCCGGTCAACAGGATTTTCACATCGCTCCCCTCGTCACTTCGCCGCCGCTGATTTCAACGCGCGTATGATCCGGATCGAAAATCTCCAGCCCGCCCGGGATGGCGACAATCTCCGCCCTTTTGTCTGTCAAATATTTCCATAAAAGTTCATGCTGGTCGGCAGGCAAAGACAGATTAAGATGCTTTGTGCCTAAGGTATTCTGATATTGTTCTTCGTTACATTCAGGATTATCCGGCATTTCAAACATTTCCGCATAGAATTCGCCGTGTTTTAACATGGCTACGTTCACTATCCACGGAACGGAAAAATCGTCGAAACGAGCATAGGTCCCTTTCCGGCGGTAGAGAAAACGGTAGCCGAGCATTTCTTCATACCAGCGAATACTTCGGTCGAGATCTCTGACAAAAATGCCCGTATGATGATACCTGAGCGGTATGTCACGCGGAAACGAACCTTCGTACTCCGGATCGGGCCCCAATTCATTCGGCGGAACCGGAGCGGGGAAATATTTAGCCGCGTCTTTATCCGGGAGATCAGGGTAGTACAGTTCCGGCCGATAATCACCGTTGATCTCGATCGGTATCCCGTCGGCGTCGCGAATATACATCACTTTCAGCCCGCCCGGCTTGCCGAGGATCTTTTCGTTATGAACCGTGGGAATATTACCGGCGGCGTCAGGCGCGCCGACTAAAAAGACGACTCCCTTAGAAGCAAAATATCTGTGCAGTTCGTCGTACTTATCATCCGGGACTTGCAAATCAAGATGCTTTATTCCTAAAGTGTTCATATACGCGCCGTCAGAATAAGGAGTGGCGCGAGGACGCTCAAAGAGATGGATATAATGGTCGCCATGCTTTAGTCTGGCCAAATCGCACTCACCATCCGCGAAAACCGCGCGCTGTTTGTCGAGCAGCCGATAGCCCAGGATTTCTCCGTACCAGGCGATACTCTTTTTCAGACTGGAGACAAACATGCCCGTATGATGGTATTTGAATCGAGCCGTTTGGGGAAATGAACTTGCCGCCATAAAATAAAAACCTCCATATATTCTGTTTTTGCCGAATAAGGGATTGTATGGAAATATACAGTCCCTATATAATTATAGCCGTAATTGTTTGAGCCGGCATTGTCGTGACTGCCGGACTGATTCGCTGGAAATTTATGCTCTGTGAAGCAATCGCGTTCGCGCGCGGGAGACGATTGCTTCGCGCTGCATAAAACAAGCCTGCTCGCGTGCGTCACGGCGGCGCATGTCTTCGCTGCCGGTTTCTGCTATAATAACTTGAATCTGGATACTGGCGGAACAACAGCAAACGCAAAACGACAGGAGGCAAACAGTGATGTATGAACCGTTTTACGCAAAGAGTCCCGGTAACAGTGGTTACATCAAAAACATGGAAGTTCTGGGTTTTCATGACTTAAGCGGCGTTATGGCCTTCCAGATGGCGCTGCACAAAGCAGGGGAAAAGTACTATATGTACTGCGGCTCATTCCGGCACTCCGGCCTGAACATCATCGACGTGACCGATCCCCGTAATCCCCGCTTCGTCAAATGGCTGGAGACGGTCAGGCATGAAGATTATCCCAACACAAAATCTCTGAAGGTGCAAATAGCGGACAACCTTTTAGTCGTGGGTCTGGCCGGCGGCGGGCCAACCACGCTGAACGAGGTGAATACGGCGCTCAAAGGCCAAACAGGCGTAATGATCTATGATCTCAGTCAGGATCCGGAAAACCCTCTCTTCTTGAGCCATTGGGACAGCGGCGTGCCGAATTCCTTCGGCGTACACCGGTTTTGTTACCGGGGCGGCCGCTATATTCACCTGACCTGTATGTGCAAAGGTTTTTGCGAACTGATCTACAGAATACTGGACATACAGGATCCCCGCCATCCGGTAGAAGTCGGGCGCTGGTGGCTGCCGGAGCAGTTTATTGGCGGCTATTTTCCGGAAAAAGAAAAAAAGTGGACCCATTTGGAATACCCCGGCACACACATGATCTATGTGGAAGACAATATCGCCTACGTGCCGTGCAATGGCGGCGGCCTTTGTCTGCTGGACATTTCTGATGTTACGCTGCCCCAACTGGTCGGGCAATTGAAAATTTGTCCGCCTTTTTCCGGCAGGCTCGCGGCCGCGCGCTGTCATACGGCTTTACCGCTCAAAGGCCGGCCTTTTGCCGTGCTGACTAATGAGGGCCAGCGTTACCAATATTACAATCCGGAAATCATCAACAACGTTGCTCAACCGATGAACGGTATTTTTATAGTTGATGTGCGCAGCGTCACGGACCCGGTCTTGGTGTCCGTCTTCCCCTATCCGGAGGTGCCGGAAAACTACCCTTTCCCGGATTTCAACGTCGTTTGCGGCGCGCCCGGCCCGTTTGGGCCGCACAACTTGCATGAACCGATGGGCAAGCCCGGACTGGAAGATAACCCCAATCGGGTGTATTGCTGCTATTTTCACGCGGGAATGCGCGTATACGACGTCACAAATCCTTATAACATCAAAGAGATCGCTTATTTTATTCCGCCGAACCCGGAAAAAATGCTGTTCCCTCAGAATCTGCCCGGCAACTTGATCGCGGCGGCGGAAGACTGTGTCGTCGACGATCGCGGCATCATTTATATGTCCACGCTGCATGACGGGATGTACATTCTGCGCGCCGTTGTTTGACCATTAATTAATTTAATAATGTTGCCCGCTTAGTTTTTAAAGGGTTTTTAAGGGAAAACAGGAGGAGAAATTGGATTCAGTCGTTTCCGCGCAAGATGAGTTTGGGGCGGGCAAAATAGGCAAATTATTATGGAAATACTCGCTGCCGGCGATCGTGGGTATGATGGTGAGCAGCGCCTACAACATAATATCCCGGGTTTTCGTCGGCCAAACCGAAGGGCTGCAGGCGCTTTCCGGCGTGGCGGTC
>JAISAH010000031.1 GCA_031266805.1 Gracilibacteraceae bacterium | reverse complement strand
GAAATGCCAAAGAGATCGCGTGGCAGACCAAGGAAAAACGAGCATTGAGATCCGTCGGAAAATCCCTGCCAAAAATCGAATATTTCAATTTTTAGTAGCGTTTTTGGAGAAATTCACGTATAAAAGAGGTACAAAAGACAACTTGCCCTATTGTCCTGTTATTTATTTGGGACTGGCTAGGCTATTTCCATTTGGAGAATTTCAAAATGATGATGCAGTTGAGAGTATCAAGAAAGGACTCCCTATCGCATATCAAGATGAAGTGGCAGCATTGTATAGCAGTTTTACTAATATTACCATTTCGTCAACTGCCCCTCAAAAAATGGGTGACATAAAAGTTCGATCTGACTTTTCAAGTGATAAAGAAGGTATTGATTCTAATACGATTTCTGCGGGGGAAGATAATCTCTTTATGCTGCTAACTGCGCTAGTTTCGCTAAAATACTATTTCCAATCTATTCAGAGCAATAGAGAGATTGAAAGCATTTTGCTAATAGACGAATTAGATGCGACACTACATCCTTCATATCAATTTAAGCTCTTGGAATTATTTCGCAAATATGCTCTCGAAAATAAAATACAGGTGATATTCACAACGCACAGTCTCTCTTTAATAGAGTTCGCACTTAAAAAGAAAGACAATGTCATTTACTTAATTGACAATATTACAAACGTTTACCAAATGGAAGCACCAGATATTTATAAAATCAAAATGTATTTGCATGATGAAACCAGAGACGATATATACATCAGCAATGTTATTCCTGTTTTTACAGAAGATAGTGAAGCAAGAGTGTTTTTGAGAATGTTATTTGATTACTATGAAACCAACAAAACTGGTTTTTCAAACCTTCGTCGTTTTTTTCATTTTGTTGATGCTAACATTGGTGCTACAAACCTTGTTAGTATTTTCAACGACACCTATTTACTTAAATTAACAATGAAGTCAATCTGCATTTTAGATGGAGACCAGCAAGGAAAACGAGACCTCGACAAATATATAATCACTTTGCCTGGGGGGAAGTTCTCCAGAAAAGTTTGTCATGGAGTATTCTTTACAATTATTAGATAACGACGATCCATTTTGGACAGATGATACCATTCTGAATCTGAACTATGGGAAGGTTAATTTTTTAAGTAGCAGAAAACCAGATATTGATGCTATTGCATTAAAGCTGCAAGAATTACGCGATGCTGGAAAATCTACTCACGGAGTAGAACGAGATTTGCGAAAGAAAGTATTTATTAAACATCAGCGTTTCTTTGAAATGCTTTTTAAGCATTGGCTAAATGACACGGAGAATAAAGAGCAGGTGGACAAGTTCTATAAAGACTTATTCTGGATGTTTAGAAAAGTTGCTGAATTTCATGGAATTAACCCTAAAGAATGGAACCAAACACCTTAGACGAATGAGTATATGTTATAGTAGCATACATTGAATGGGAAGTGATAATGTGCCAACAACAATGTCTCCTTTACGGTATCCGGGGGGAAAAACAAAATTATATACTTATGTCAAAGAAATACTAAATTGTAACGGTTTATTGGGGCAGACATATATTGAGCCATTTGCAGGCGGAGCAGGGTTGGCCATAAAACTCTTGTTGAATGGCGATATGAAACGTATTGTCATTAATGATTTTGATCCATCAATTTATTATTTTTGGCACTCCATCTTGAACACAACGGATGATTTTTGCCATCTTGTTTTCAAAACAGATATTACTACCGAAGAATGGCAAAAACAACGAGCAATTTATTTAAAGCAGGATACTACTAATCCGTTAGAATTAGGGTTTGCTACATTTTTTCTTAATAGGACTAATATTTCTGGTGTGATAAAAGGTGGTATAATTGGAGGCATAAATCAAACAGGCACCCATGCCATGACCGCTCGCTTTAATAAAGAAAATTTGGTGTCAAAGATTCGTGAGATAGCTGCACATAAAGAACAAATAATCGTTTACAATTTAGATGCCCAAGAGTTTTTGCTGCCCAAATATATGCGATGTTTTTATAAATCATTTATCAACTTTGATCCTCCCTATGTAAAAAAAGGCGCAAAGCTATATAAGAACTCTTTTAATGAAAAAGACCACAGAGACTTATCAGAGAAAATATCACAATGCGAGCGGAAATGGATCGTCACATACGATATTTGCCCTCTCGTTGCCGACTTGTATTCTGATTACCGCTATGGTTTTTTAGACTTAACATATAGCATTAACCAAAGTAAAAAAGCTCAAGAGTATATCTTTTTTAGTAACAATTTGATTCTTCCTGAAAGAATTGACTATTATCTGTCTCCAGTTTGTACAGCAAGTATAAAGGCCATCTAACTAACATCGGGCCAACTTGGCCCGATGTTGGTTGGACGAAAGAACCTCCCAACTTGCTAAACTTGACTTTGATAAAATTTATTTATTGTCCAAAAAAAACGGACGCTTTTTAATTCAAACGTCCGTTTTCGCTGCCGCGCGTATTTGCCCGTTTGCCGTCTACGCCGCCGGCATCGTTTCTAAAAATATCATATTCAAAGTGCGTCCGGTTTCTCTTTCTTCTATGAACAGATCCATATCTCCCGCCGCCAAGATCTCCTGCAGTTTGCTTTCCGCGTCTTCACGCGCGGTGTAAAGACCCGCCTCCAGATAATAACCTGATTCCGCGTCGCTCCGCACCGTCAGCGGCTCGTTTTCCAGCCGCGTTTTCCATTCGCTCAAAGCGTCTTCGGTCGCGTAAGAGTTGGTGCGCAGCACATATATTTTTTCTTTCTCCGGCTTTTTAAAACTCATGACCACTTCATCCGAGCCGTCGCCGCCATAAATCTCCAGACGCACGGGTTCCTTCAGGACGACGGTGATCTGGTTTCCTTGTTCGCCTACCTGGTAAACATTGGAAATATACTCGCTGTCTTTCAATTGCTCCAGCATACCCTGCGCCGCCAGACCCGCCACGCCGTCGCCCGTCACGGTGAGAGCCGAATCGTCGTCCGTGTAATCCACCTGCCACGAGGCGACTTCCTTGCTGATATCCTTCTCCGGCGTGCGGATGACAATATCTTCCTTAGTGTCCTCTTTTGTGATGACGACGTTACCGCCACCGGTATCAGCGCCCGAGCCGGGTCCGGCCGGAGGCGCGGCAGTCCGGTCAGGAGCGGCGGGCGGTTCCTCGGTATTATCCTCCGGCGGCGCCGGAGGCAAAACCTGATCTTCCTCCGGTGAAACCGGTGGCTCGCTTTCCGGCGGAGAAGGATTCGCGACGTCCGTATCGGTTTGCGCCGTCTGCGGCGCTTCCGGCGCGGTAAAATTCACGACGTAATAAATCCCCGTTATCAATACGCAAAACGCGGCGGCGGCCATAGCCCAAATCCTCAGCGACGGTCTCCGGCGCCTGCGTTTTTGTTCCGCCTGTCCGAGCAAGATCGCCTTGCGCAGACGCCGGTCCAGCTCATCCTCCGGTATGACGACGGCATGATATTCTATTTTCAGTTGTTCCAGTTTATGCGCGTTCAACGCCGTCCACCTCATCCGCCTTGATTCTCAGTTTTTCCAATGCTCTGTATAAACGTGTCTTGACTGTGCTGACCGGTATCTTCAGCACCGCCGCTATCTCGTCTAAAGATAATTCCTCAAAAAATCGCAGCAGCACCACTTCTTTGTACTTTTCCCCCAGACTATCCAGCGCCCGGTTCAGATCAGCCCGCTCTTCCCTCGCCTCATACATATCGCGGTCGGGAATGTTCACCAGCACTTCGTCGGCGACCGTCGTCACTTTGCTGTTTTTTTTGACAAAATCCTTCGCGCAGTTCAGCGCGATCCGATAGAACCATGTGCCGAAAAACTCAGGGGTTTTCAGTTTGCTGATCGAAACATACGCTTTATAGACAGCATCCTGGACGATATCAAGCGCGTCCTCTTCGTTGCGGGTATAACTGTAAGCCATCCGGTAAACGCTCTGTTTTTTTTCCTCGACGATCCGGTAAAAGCTCTGCCCGTCTCCGCGCATCGCCCGCAGGACGTCCTCTCTGTCCATGCACCTCTCCTAAACAACGGACGCTTCACAATTGTTTAGTCTATATTATAGACTGATTGCGAGGCCAAATAGTTTCGTAAAACAAGCAGCGGATTTGCAAAAATTTTCTCAACATAGCTGCCGCGGTCTTTTTTTCCATCAGGCGCCGAAAAAATCCTCGCCGGCAGCCGCGGCGGATCTTCCCGTGGGATCAGTAAAGCGGAAATTCCGCGCAAAGCGATTTGACCAGCGCGGCGGCCTTGGCGAGCAAAGTCTGGTCCCCGCCGGCTTTGAGCGCCAGATCGGCCGCTTCGGCAATCCGCTCCATCTCTTTTTCTTTCATGCCGCGCGTAGTCACGGCCGGCGTGCCGATACGGACGCCGCTGGTGACAAAAGGCTTTTCCGGGTCGAAAGGTATGGCGTTCTTATTCACGGTGATGCCGACGTCGTCCAGGATTTTTTCCGCTTCCTTGCCGGTCAGGTTTTTAACGCGCACGTCCAGCAGGAGCATATGGTTGTCCGTGCCGCCGGACACCAGACGGAATCCGCGGGACAGGAAAGCCTGCGCCAGCGCCTGCGAGTTGCGTAAGATCTGCGCCTGATATTCCCGGAACGACGGCTGGAGCGCCTCGCCGAAAGCCACGGCTTTGGCGGCGATGACATGCATCAGCGGACCGCCCTGGATCCCGGGGAAAATAGCCTTGTCTATTTTACCCGCGAATTCCTCCCGGCAGAGTATCGCGCCGCCGCGCGGTCCGCGCAAAGTCTTATGGGTGGTGGTCGTGACAAAATCGGCGTGCGGGACGGGCGAGGGATGCAGATCTGCGGCGATCAGACCGGCGATATGGGCCATATCCACCATGAGCATGGCGCCGACTTCTTTGGCGACGGCGCCTATTCGGGCAAAATCAATGACGCGCGGATAAGCGCTCGCGCCGGCGACGATGAGTTTGGGTTTGACGCGCAAAGCCGTCTCGCGCAGAGCTTCGTAGTCTATAGTTTCCGTTTCCCGGTCCACGCCGTATTCGGCAAAATTAAAATAGGCGCCGGACAGATTGACGGGGCTGCCGTGGGTCAGATGGCCGCCGTGGGCGAGATTCATTCCCAGGACCGTATCTCCGGGCTGCAGCACGGCGAAATAAACGGCAGTGTTGGCCTGGGCGCCGGAATGAGGCTGCACGTTGACATGCGCGGCTCCGTAGAGTTTTTTCAGGCGCTCACGGGCCAGATCCTCCACGATGTCCACACATTCGCAGCCGCCGTAATAGCGGTGGGCCGGATATCCTTCGGCGTATTTGTTGGTCAGGACGCTGCCCTGAGCCGCCATGACCGCCCGGCTGACAAAATTTTCCGAAGCGATGAGTTCGATCTTATCGCGCTGGCGGTTTTCCTCAAGCGTGATTGCCCGCGCCACTTCCGGATCCTGGGGCAGCACATATTTTTCGATATAATCCATTTTTCCCTCCAGAGTTATTCTCAGTTTAGACCGTCAATCAAGCTGACGGACGCGCCGGTCGTGCCGGCCTCCCTCAAAATCCGTACTCAAAAAGGCGGCGAGGATGTCAAGCGCGAGTCCCGTTCCCACGACGCGAGCGCCTAAAGCCAGCACCTGCGCGTCATTGTGCGCTCTGGCCATCCGGGCCGTGAAACTGTCCGCGCAAAGCGCCGCCCGTATGCCCGGCACTCTGTTGGCGGCGACGGACATGCCGACGCCGGTGCCGCATATGACCACGCCCCTGTGCGCCCGGCCGGAAGCCACACATTCCGCGACTGTTTTCCCGTAATAGGGGTAATCCGCCGGTTCCGCGGAGTGGACGCCGCAATCAGTCACCTGATAGGAGCGCGCGAGCAAATAACGCTTCACTTCCTCCTTCAAGGCGTATCCGCCGTGGTCCGCGCCCAGCGCCACCGTTATTCCCTCATTCACGCCACTTCACCCTTTCCAGCAGTGTCTCCAGCTCACGGAAACAAGCCCGGTACTCGTCCGGGCCGCCGAGCCAGGGGTCGGCCACGTCCCGAGGCAGACCGGCCGCGTCGCCGAGCCGCGCCATCTTGGCCGCCCAGACCGGAAAACGCGCCCTCAGTATCCGGGCGTGCTCCGCCGTCATGGTCAGCGCCGCGTCCGCCTCGCGCAGCATGACCGCGTCTACGGGACGGGAGAGGTGACCGGCCAGACTTAGACCGTTTTCCGCCGCGACCGCGATCGCCCCGTCGCTTGCCGGCAGCGCCGCCTGAGCCGCTAAACCGGCCGAAGCGAACTCCGCGTCCGGATACATGGAACGGGCCAGCGCTTCCGCCAGCGGGCTGCGACAGATGTTTCCCGTACAGATAAACAATACTTTCAAGCGCCTTCCCCTCGCTGCGGCGGCCGGAATTTTACGCCCGGTCGCAATAATCATACCATTTATAATATTACCCTGTTCCGGGCGGCGCGTCAAGAGCCAAGCTACAGTCGGGTGCAGTCGCGCGTGCGACAAATTTGTAGAGCCGTCATTCCGGGCTTGTCCCGGAATCCAAAAAACGGGAAACAAGGTTGATTCTGGAATGACGGAACGGGAACACGGGTAGGGTTCAAAAATTTGAACCCTACGGCGGTGAGATGGATTCCGGCATGACGCCGGAATGACGATGGGATATCATCCGTAATTGTTGTCTTGCCGGGCGGGATATGCTATACTAAATATAAAAAATTACATGGGAAAAGGATGATCTGACTTGAAAGGAATTATCCTGGCCGGAGGCAGCGGCACCAGACTGTACCCGCTGACCAGCGTCACCTCCAAACAATTGCTGCCGGTATACGATAAACCGATGATCTATTACCCGCTTTCCGTGCTGATGCTGGCGGGGATCCGCGAGATACTGGTGATTTCCACCCCGCTGGATCTGCCGAATTTCGAGCGGCTTTTGGGTGACGGCGCCCGTCTGGGCGTGGAGTTTTCCTACGCGGAGCAGCCGCGGCCCGAGGGACTGGCTCAGGCTTTTTTGATCGGGGAGAGTTTTATCGGCGGGCAAAGCTGCGCCATGATCCTTGGCGACAATGTTTTTTACGGCAGCGGTCTGCAAAACCATCTGCGCCAGGCCGGCGCCCAAAAACGGGGGGCGACGGTTTTCGGCTACTATGTCGACGACCCGCAGCGTTTCGGCATCGTGGAGATTGGCGCTGACGGCCGGGCTGTTTCCATTGAGGAAAAACCGGCGGTCCCCAAAAGTCATTACTGCGTTACCGGCCTTTATTTTTACGACGAGCGCGTATGCGATATGGCGAAACAGGTGCGGCCCTCGGCCCGGGGCGAGCTGGAGATAACCGATTTGAACCGGCTTTATCTGCAGGACGGTTCGCTGCAGGTGACTTTGCTCGGCCGCGGTTTCGCCTGGCTGGACATGGGAACGCCCGACAGTCTGGCCGACGCGACGGAGTTCGTGCGGGTGGTGGAACGGCGGCAGGGCGTGAAAATAGCCGCGCCGGAAGAAATCGCCTACCGGAACGGCTGGATCGGCAAGGAAACCCTTACCGCCACGGCGGAGCTTTACGGACATTCGGATTACGGCCGCCATTTGCGGCATGTAGCGGAAAACCGTTTGCAATATTGACAGGAGCGGAGCTTTATGAAAATTCTCGTCACCGGCGGCGCGGGGTTTATCGGCGGCAATTTTGTCCATTATCTGCTGCGGAATCATCCGGCGGATCGCGTCGTTTGTCTGGACGCCCTGACCTATGCCGGCAATCCGGCTACTTTGGCCCCGGTCGCCTCTGACCCGCGGTTTGTGTTCGCGCGCGCGGATATCGCCGACAAAGCGGAGGTGTTCACGATTTTCGCCCGGGAAAAACCGGACGCCGTCGTGAATTTCGCGGCCGAGAGCCATGTGGACCGCTCGATCTCCGCGCCGGAGGTGTTTTTGCGCGCCAATGTGCTGGGGACCCAGGTTTTGCTGGACGCCTGCCGGCTTTTGGGCAATTCGCGTTTTCATCAGGTATCGACCGACGAGGTTTACGGCGATCTGCCGCTGGACCGCCCCGATTTGTTTTTCACGGAAGAAACCCCGCTCCACACCTCCAGCCCCTACTCGGCGAGCAAAGCCGGGGCCGATCTCCTGACGCTGGCCTACTTCCGCACCTACGGCCTGCCGGTCACGATCTCGCGCTGCTCGAATAATTACGGCCCTTACCATTTTCCGGAAAAACTGATCCCGCTGATGATCACGAACGCTCTGACCGGCCAGCCACTGCCTGTGTACGGCGACGGTCTCAATGTGCGGGACTGGCTCTATGTGGAGGATCACTGCGCCGCGATAGACCTGATCCTGCGGCGGGGGCAGCCGGGCGAGATCTACAATATCGGCGGGCATAACGAGCGGGCCAATATCGACGTCGTGCGCGCGATCATTCGCTCTTTGGGGCGGGGGGAGATCAAGTTTGTCGAGGACCGGGCCGGTCACGACCGCCGTTACGCCATCAACGCGGGCAAAATCGGCCGGGAATTGGGCTGGACTCCGCAAACCGGGTTTGACGAGGGACTGGAGCGCACGATCCGCTGGTACAGGGAGAACGAGACCTGGTGGCGGGACATACTGAGCGGCCACTACAGGGATAATTTGGAAATAGGGTGAAGTATGGACACCGCTAAAATAGAACAGGCCGTATATATGATCCTAGAAGCGATAGGCGAAAACCCCGAGCGGGAAGGTTTACGTGACACGCCGAAAAGGGTGGCGGCTTTTTACGCCGACATATTCAGCGGTCTGAGTGAAAATCCGGACGTACATCTGCAGGTCCAGTTCACGGAACAGCATGAGGAAATGGTGATTGTGCGCGATATACCGGTTTATTCCATGTGCGAGCATCATCTGCTTCCTTTCTTCGGTCTGGCCCATATCGCCTATATCCCGCGCAAAGGCAAAGTCACTGGTCTGTCCAAACTGGCCCGGGTGATCGACGGTTACGCCCACCGGCCCCAGCTACAGGAGCGGCTGACCACGGCCATCGCCGACGCGGTCATGAGTTATCTGAACGCGCGGGGCGTCCTCGTCGTCATCGAAGCCGAGCATATGTGCATGACGATGCGCGGCGTGAAAAAACCGGGGTCGCAGACGGTGACTTCGGCGGTGCGGGGCGATTTTCAAACGAGCGCGGCGACGCGGGCCGAGGCGTTTGCCCTGATCAAAGGAAGGTAAAGCTTGAAGATACTGATTACCAACGACGACGGCTTTCAGGCCGCGGGCCTGCAGATCCTGTATGAGACGCTGGCTTCCGCCGGTCACACCGTCGCCGTGGCCGCTCCGGACAGGGAACGCTCAGGCTGCGGACGCTCGCTGACCTTGCGGCGGCCGCTTTTTGTCGCCCGGCGGGAGCTGCGGCACGGCGGCATGGGCTATATCATCAGCGGTATGCCGGTCGACTGCGTCAAACTGGCCGTCCAGGGCGGCCTGCTGCCGGAGACGCCGGATATCATCCTGTCGGGGATTAACGCCGGACCCAATCTGGGAACGGACGTTTTCTACTCCGGCACGGCCGGGGCCGCTTTGGAAGGCCCGCTGCTGGGCATACCCGCCCTCGCTCTCTCGGTTTTGCGGCCGGGCGAGGAAAACTATACCCAGGCCGCCGTTTTTACGCGGCGTCTGCTGGATGGATTTTCCTCCGCCCTCCTCGGTCGGGCGCGGCGCGACGGCAATCAGGCCGCGCCGGCGGCTTTCAACCTGAATTTTCCGGATGCGCCTTGGCGGGGCCTGCGGGTGACGCGGCTCAGCACGGCCGTGTACAGCAACGATTTCGAGCTGCGGCGCAGCCCGTCCGGCGAGGAATATTACTGGATCAAAGGCGAACTGCACACGGAAAACGAGCCGGCGGACACCGATTGGAACGCGGTGCGGGCGGGCTGTATTTCCCTGACGCCGATATATAACGACGTGACCGACGAACTGACGCTGGCGGCCCTGGCCGGACAGCGGGAGGCGCTTGAACGAGCGGCGGGCGGAAGCGGCACATAGGCGCGTCAATAAATTTCTTTTAGATTATCAACGCCATTCGTTCGAACGGGCGTAGTTATAAATCATAGGGTTACACTTCAGAGCCGTCATTGCGAGCGAAGCGAAGCAGTTCGGTTCCAACAGCTTATCTGCGCCGCTGTGCGGCTTGATTCGCTGGGAACCTGTTGCATGGCTCCTACCCAC
>JAISAH010000025.1 GCA_031266805.1 Gracilibacteraceae bacterium | reverse complement strand
CAAGTCACAAACGGAA
Source organism: Gracilibacteraceae bacterium (assembly GCA_031266805.1). Lineage (GTDB taxonomy): Bacteria > Bacillota > Desulfitobacteriia > Desulfitobacteriales > Syntrophobotulaceae > JAIRRL01. Next base: position 60,509 of record JAISAH010000025.1, on the reverse strand, counting down.
CATGGAAAGTTTATATAGGCGGCGACTACACGGGAGTGAATATTGTAATCAACAATGCTCCGGGCGACGCGCGGTTTGACCAATACACGGGCAGCTATGCCGTCAATCCGCAGGGCGCGGCGACGGGCGGCACATTCAGCGCGGCCATCACGGGCATAGGCGGCGGTAATTATAATATTGGTTTCGGGGAGCTTCCCGCTTCCTTTTATTTCAAAGGCGACGCCGTGACTTTCACAGCCACAGGCGAAGGCGCGTCCAGCTACACCTACGCATGGAGCGGAACCCACGGCGCAGCGCAAATCAGCGGCACGGGCGCGACGCTTACGATAACGTCCGTAAGCGGCACGATTGACATTATCTGCACTGTTACGGGGAGCGCCGCGCCGCCCACGATTTCGAGCGTGACCGTATCGCCGGTCGCGATTGAGGTTCAGCAAGGCGGGACGCAGCAATTCGCCGCGACAGTCGCGGGAACCAATAACCCGCCACAGACGGTGACATGGAGCGTCACGGGCGGCATGGGAACAACGAACATCAGCACGTCTGGCCTGCTGACCGTTGACGCGGCGCAAACAACCGCCTCCGCGCTGACCGTTCGGGCGACCTCAACGGCTGACGGCGCGAAATACGGCGAGGCCGCGGTCACGGTGACGAATACCCCGCCCGCGCCGCTCTACGCCATTTCCCTCGAAGCGAGCGCATACGCTTTCCCCGCCGCTGCCGCAGGCTACGGCTCGCAAACGCCTTTGAGCGTAACCGTAACGAACACCGGCAATCGGGCGACGGGCGCATTGACCGTCTCCCTCTCCGGCGCGAATCCGAGCGCGTTTGAACTCTCGGCGGCGACCATCAACAGCATTACAACCGTAAACCCAACCGCGAGTTTTACCGTTAGCCCCAAAACCGGGCTGACTGCTGGCACATATAACGCCACAGTCACGGTAAGCGGCGGCAATGGCATTACGGCGAACTTCAGCGTGAGTTTTACCGTGAACCCGGTAGGCGCGCAAGTTCACACCATAACCTTTGACGCGGGCGGCGGCTTCGTCACGCTGGCGACCATGCAGACGGGCGCGGACGGCAAACTGGCGAGTCTGCCCGCGCCGACGCGGAGCGGCAGATACCGCTTTGACGGCTGGTTCACGGCGGCGAGCGGCAGCACGCAGATCACGACAGGCACAGTATTCACCGCAGACGCCACAGTCTACGCCCGGTGGACTTATACGGGCGGCGGTGGCGGCGGCGGGGCCGCGCCCGTGGAGCCTGTGATTCCTGGAACTCCCGGCATCGCCGTGAGCAAAGCCACACTCACCTATATCAGCGGCCAGAACCGGGTGGAAACCTCCGTCGCCATCTCCCGTCAGGGGTGGACGAGCGCCGAGACCGTGATCCTCGCCCCCGGCGGGCAGAATAATCTGATCGACGCTCTGGCCGTCGCCCCGCTGGCCGGGCAGGAAAAAGCCCCGATCCTGCTCAGCACCGGCAGTCTTGACCCCGCCGTGATCGCGGAGATCCAGCGCCTCAGCGCGAAGAAGGTTTATGCTGTCGGCGCGATAAGCCAGACAGTGATAGACGCGCTGCAGGCGGCTCTGCCCGGCGTCACGGTGGAGGTATTGAAAGGAAGTAACAGGTTTGAGACCGCGAACCTGGTGAGCGCCAAACTGACCGCGCCGCAAGGCACGTTCGTCGTCGGCTATAACGCTGTCGCCGACGCCGTCAGCGCGGCCTCCTACGCCGCCGCCAACGGGTATGTCATCCAGATCGCCAGTCCGGACGGCAACGTCAGCGCCGCGCCGGCGGGAGAGATCTATATCCTCGGCGGCCCGGCCCTCGTGCAAGACGTGCCCGGAGCCACAAGGCTCTACGGCGCGACGCGCTACGAGACGAACAAGGCCATCCGCGACGCCTTGACCTTTGAATACACGAATATTTACACCGCGGACGGAAACACGCTGGTGGACGCCCTGACCGGCTCGGCCTTGGCGGCGCAAACCAGAGCGGCTATCGTCCTCACCCCGGGCAACGATCCCACCGGCGTGGATTTTGGTAAAATAACCCAGGAAACCAAGGTTTACGCCTTCGGCGCGGCGAAATAATGTGGATCTCCGTAGGGGACGGGCTTAGCTTGCCCGTCCCGACCCCGGTCATTTCCCCGGGACTGTAGGGGGGTTCAAAATTTTGAACCCCCCTACGGGGCATGGATTCCGGAACAAGTCCGGAATGACGGATGACGGAGGAGAAGAATGATCCAAGTAGCCCCTCCGAGTACCCCCCGGTTTCGCCGCCCCTTCGGGGTGGCGGAACCACCCCTCGTCCTCGACATCCCGTGTATTGGGTCAGACGGCGGAGCGTCGAGGACGCCGCTCCCTACAAGGGCTTTCGTGGAGGGGAATGGATTCCGGCATGAAGCCGGAATGACACAAATTTGTACGGACCGCGCCGCATACGCGCCGCGGCTTTCGCACTCCTTCGACTATAGCCGCTGAAGCGGCCAGTCTCAGTTGTCGCACACCCATGGTGGTACATACGCTTGACATTGCACATAACGACACGTATAATTAAGTACAACGCAAGGCAAGAGACAAGAGATGAGGAGGGATGTATTATTATGGGAACTGTCAATGTCACCGTTCGCGTTGACGAGGAAATCAAGCGCGATTTCGATTCTTTCTGCGATAATGTAGGCATTAACATCACTACGGCTTTCAATATGTTTATCAAGGAGACCTTGCGGACCCGTCAACTGCCGTTTATCGTTACGGATGTTGAAACGCAAAATCGGACGCGGCAAGAGTTGCAAAAGGCGTTCAGCGCGGCGCAGAAACAGTCCGTTGTCAACGGCACGGATAAAATGACTATGGAAGAAATAGACGCGGAAATCGCGGCTTACAGGCGGGAAAAACGAGCGGCGCGAGGATGAACGTCGTTTTAGATACGAATATCATCGTGTCGGCGGCGCTGTCGCCGGTCGGCAACCCCGCTAAAATTATAGCGCTAATTCCCGAACAAGAAATACAAGTCTATTACTGCACGGGTATTTTATCGGAGTACAGCGACGTACTGTCACGACCGCGGCTAAAAATTCCTGCTGAAATACAGAGACGTATTATCAACGCAATCTTAAGAGCAGGAATATTGCTTGAACCGACTGCCAGCACCATACCGTTACCCGATGAAACCGACCGTATTTTTTATGACACGGCAAAAGAAGCCGGAGCAATTCTCATTACAGGCAATATAAAGCATTACCCCGCAGAAAATTTTATTATGACTCCAAGTCAATTTTTAAATTTTTAAATTAAATTAAAAGGCGAAAATATTTTTTAATTTAAATACTGCAGGAACGCCTGTCATACGCCATCCGATTAACGTCCGCAAGGTCTATTTTTTTCAGGCCTTCAAAATAATTTCATACAGTCCCTTAAGAGCGCCGTCTGTCAGATCGCCTCGTTTTGCTGCAGGAGACGGTATTGATCAATGACGCCTTGCGCGGCTTCGCGGGCGCTGCGGTTCACATTGGGGAAAGTGAGGATCTCATGGGCGCCCAGATAAGCCTCGTCGTATTTCTGCTGCAGCCACAGCGCGGTCATCCGTTCCGTCCGAAAAGCGCCGCGCGCGTCCTTGGTGTCGATAGAACCCTCTTTTTCCATCTGGCGCAGATAATCTTCCATTTTTTGGAAATACGAATGTGTCAGGCTCACGCGCTCCGTGCGGTTCAGCAGGACGACCAGCAGATGATACTGCCAGAACCATACCGAAGCCTGTTCGCCGCCTTCATAGCGTTCCGCCATCTGCAGCGATTCCAGGATATATTCCTCCGCTTTCTCATAATCCCGCCGTTCCACAAAAGCGGCACCTTCCTGATATCGCTTGTCCATATGATTTTTTTGCACCGCTTCGGGGGCCATCGCCCGCTGCACCGTCAGTTCCGCCCCGATCAGCTCCGCTTCGTCATACCGGCCGCAGCGCAAATACAACTGGATCATCTGGCGGCCGACCGTATCCCGCACCTTCTGATCCAAGCCCACCTGCGAGCTCTCGTAGACCGTTTTCCAGTGGAAAAGCGCTTCCTCATAATCACGGCGCTGAAAGAGGACTATGCCGTACTGATAATGATACTGCATCCCCACATGATCCGCCCGCTCGTTCAGGTACGGCGTCAACCGGCGGAACAATTCGTAGCTTTCCTCGTTTTTATCGGTCTCGTCCTGTTTATACAGGCAGGACGCGAGCATCAGTCCGTTCCAATATGTCGCTTCCGCGTTTTTGATCCGGTCAAAGCACTCCCATTCCAATTCAAACACCGCGCATAAAATGGGGATTTCATCCACGGTGCGCGGCATCCGCCAGCGTTCCTCCATTTCATCGATCCGCGTGCGCTTGGTCGGGGCCACAAAACGCCCGTTCTGGCGCGCCTGCCAAATATCAAGGTGCAATTCCCCGTAAGCCGCCGTTTCAATGAAAATGCGCCGCAGCGGCAATCCCATCAGCTTTTCAAAAAGCCCGCGGGAATTCGTCGATATGGCCAGCGTCTCCAGCGGCAACTCCTCCAGCAGCATCAGATTGTTACGCCAGGTGATCCCCGTGTTGCGGGCGTCTAAACCCTTCAGGCCGCGCAGTCGTAAGAGCGGGCTCAGATTGCGGACGGTGGCGCCGCTCACGTCCAGATATTCCACCCGGCCCAGTTTTTCGATATCCTTCAGATTGGGGATGGACTGACCGGAAAAATCGACTTCCCGGTGCAGGACCAGTTCCTGCAGACCGCCCTGCTCAAAATAATACTGCTGACAGCGGACCGAGTCAACGAACGGCCAGTAGATCGCCACTTCCTCCACCGTAGTCTCAGGATCGTCCGATATATTCGCCCGCCAGTCCCGCAGATCATCCCAAAGTTTCGCCGGCACCAGCTCCGCCTGCCGCAGCAGCTCATAATAGAAAAACCGGATGCCGCTGAATTTCCGGTGATGCAGCCAGCGGGACCGCTCCTCATATTCCGATTCGTTCAGCAGATAGGAAGCCGCCAGCAGCTCAAAAAACGCCAAATGGACGAAGGTGTACAAACCGTCTTTTTTTCGCTCCCGCGAACCCCGGCGCATGAGGTTCGTCACCACTTTGCTTTCCAGCCCGTTATACCGCGCCCCGCTGAGAGCCTCGATTTCCTCCTTCAAGATATAAGCCCTGTTTTTCGCCAGCATGAGCCTAATCATCTTCCAGACAAAATCCTGCGCCAAAGCGACATAATCATCCTGCGACAGATCTTCAGCCACAGAAGCGCCCGAGCGGTCCTTATAAGCGTAATACTCGCGCTTGAATTGCAGATATATGATGCGTTTCAGCGTCTCGGCCCGCGTCTCCACGCCTTTAAGTCCCGTGATGCCATAACCTTGCAGCAGTTGATCCGCGTAATCCAGCGCCATCGGCCAGGAAAAAATCGACGGCTTCATTTTGAAGAGATATTCGTCGATCCCATATCTGGCGCTGGACGGCGAGACCCGCTGGAAAAAAAGCCGTATCTTGCGCTCGCTCAGCGGACAGAGACGGAAAAAGGACAGGGCGATATTTTCCCGGCCCCCGAATTCCAGCCATTCCACATGGCCCCAATCATGCGGCAACACATCCGGGCGGGTGGCTATAACCAAACCGTTGACGTTTTCCGTCAGCTCCGTCTGGATATAAAACACGATGCGGTCGATGGCTGAAGTGACGCTCATATGCGACAAAACGCCGGAGCGGTCAAAATTATCTATGAAAACAGTCATACCGGAGCTGCCCGACAGCTCTTTCTTCCAGCGGCGCAGGGCCTGCTCCAAATCATATGTATCCGCCATATCATAAAAAACATAGGGCAGTCCGCCGTCCGCGGCCGTGACTTTTTGTCCGTGCATATAAGCCATATATTGTAAAAGGGAAGATTTTCCAGTCCCGACTTCGCCCACAAAAACGAACCCGCCGCCGGCGCCGGCCAGCTGGTTCAGAATAGCCTCAATATCCATGCGGTAAGTGGATTGCATGGAATACGGGACCAAGTCATGGGGAATGTAGCGCTCCAGCATATCGCGAAAAGCCCTGCTGGAAACAGGCCCTAATTCTTCCCGGCGCGCCTTGCGCAGATAGTTGATATCCCGGACTTCTTCTTCCGGCGCTTTATTGACCTGCTTATGCCGTAACCAGAGCATAAAGCACACTACAAGCAAAGCCAGAGCGGCAATAACTGTCACGCTTAATATTCTTCCCGCGACATTTTGCCAGATTTCAGCCATTTTTTTCCTCCGCGCCTCCCTTTGTTAGTATTTAGAGGTATCCAGTGAAATATCGCCGTTTCGGCGCCAAGCCGCGAGCCTCGCCACGCCCACGGCGTTATCGCGGCTGAGTTCCGGCGGCGCCCAGTGAAAAATTATTCCGGGCAGCCGGCGCTCCAGCTCCGCGCGTAAATAAGAATTGGACGCCACCCCGCCCACCATCAGGAGATCCCCCGTTTCCCCCTCCGGCGTCCGCCGCAGCATTTTGACCAGACTGCGGACGATGCAGGCCTCCACGGCTAAGGCGACATCCGCCGGCGGGCGCCCAGTCTGGATCAATCGTCTGGCGGCCGACTCCGGGCCGGAAAAACTCACGCCGCACCCTTTTACCGCCGCCGGAATCAGCGCGGCCGCTTCCGGGACCGCAGCCCCGGCCAAACGCTCCAAGGCCGCCCCGGCCGGAAACGCCAAACCCAGCGCCACTCCGACCCGATCCACAAACTGCCCGGCGTGCAGATCCTCCGCTTGGCCGATGATTTCCGTCGCGAACCGTCCCGCTTCATACCGGCGCACCCGCAGAAGTTCCGTCGTGCCGCCCGAAAGGTGGAAAGCGCGAAACTCCGTCAGCGCCGCGGCCGGGCCTGAGCCGAGACCGGCCGCCAAATGCCCTTCCTGATGACTTGTCTCGACCAAAGACACTCCCAACGCCGCCGCGATAGCCACAGCGGCGCCGTATCCCGCCATAAAGACCGGCATATAAGAGTCCGGAGCGGAGCGGGGTTTTGTACTCACGCCCACAGCGGCGATCCGCCGCCATTTATCCCGCGGCAGACTTCGCCACAAAACGGGCAGACGGCGCCCGTGCTCGAAAAATGCCGTGGACTGCATGAGTCCCCGTTCGCCCGGCTTGACCGGCAGCAGATATCTCTCATCCCACACCTGACGGCCGAACTCATCCGCCAAAGCGGCGGAAGTGGTATAGGCGCTGGTGTCAATACCGAGGAAAAGCATTTACTGCCGCGCCGCCGCAGTCTTGTCCTCGCCGCGCAGAAAACCGTGCAGGATGCCGTTAATGAAGCGGCTGGAATCGTCCCCGCCAAATGTTTTCGCCAATTCGACCGCCTCGTTGACGACCACGCGCCGCGGCGTCGAATCGCGGTAAAGCATTTCAAATAAGGCCAGCCGCAACAAATTGCGGTCCACCGCGCTCATGCGGCTGACCTCCCATTTCCGGGCCCGTTCAGCCAGCAGAGCGTCTATTTCGGTTCTGAAGGCGAGAACGCCGCAAACCAATTCCTCCGCAAATCCTTTATTCTCCCCTCTGACGTGAAATTCCTCTAACCAGAGCAAAAGTTGTTCGGGTATTCTTTCCGTATCGCCCGTCAGATCGGCCTGATAAAGAATCTGGGCCGCCACCGCCCGAGCCCTGCGCCTGCCGGGCGGAATATTTATTTCGTTCTCCTCAATATAATCTCTCATGCGCGCTTCGTTTTTTCCACCCGGACGCGCACGTCAGCGACCGGCAGAACAAAATACTGCTCGATGTTTTTCTTGACAGCCGCGCTTCTCTCAATGATCATCCCCTGCGGGAGTTCCTCATCGGCGCGCAGCGTTATTTCCGCCCAAAGCCCTCCCTCCCGGTCGGAAAACCGCACGGAGCGCAAAACCACTCCCTTGACCTGTCCCCAATGGCGTTTTACCACATCGCGGAAAGCGCTCTCCTCAATAATCAAGCTGCCGCCGGCCATATTCCGCCGCGCTTCATATTTCGATTTCGCAAAAAAACCCTGCAGCCGCATCGCCTTCACCCCTGAGCATTATCTTTGCTTTCCGCCTGTTTGAACACGATACCCTGCACATGCACGTTCACCTCGTTGGTCACAAGGCCCGTCATCAATTCCAGAGCGTTTTTCACGCCCGCCTGCACCTTTTCCGCCACGGCGACCAGCGAATGGCCGAATTCAACCGCGAGATACAGATCCACTTTCGCTTCTTGCTCGTTCAGCTCGACTTTCACGCCTTTGCCTTTGTTTCCGCTCTTATTCAGATTGAACATGTTGGCGATATCACTGGCCAGACCGCTCGCGCCGGCGACGCCTTCCACCTCCGAAGCGGCCATCGCCGCGATGATCTCCACCACGTCGTCCAAGATGCGGATCGTCCCCAGACTGTTTTCTTTTTTCGGCAGTTCCATAACCGCAATCATCCTTTCCGTCAGGCTACCGCTATTACTATAGCATAAAAAACTCCGGCGCTCAACAGGTTTTTCCGCCCGCCGGCGGACGCTACGGAATCAGTTTGCGTTCTAGGGCGGTGCGGATGACGCTCGCTATGCTGTCCGCGTTCAGTTTCGCGTAAATCGTACTCAGCACCATCTTCACCGTATTGACTGACAAATTGCGGCTGGCGGCGATCTCCGCCCGGGAAAGGCCGTGGTACAGGTCGCTTAGCACCTCCGTCTCCCGGGCCGACAGGCGCACGTCGTCATTGATATTATTCATCTTTTTATATTCCGCCACGACGCCGGTCAGGCGCTTCGCGTAGGTCGCCGCCTTGCGGTTGACCATCTCCAGCCACTGACGGGGGATCTCATGCCGCCTGTCCCGCATGGCCGCGGCGGTGAGGGTGCGCATGTCTTTGCCTGCTTCGATGAAAGGCATGACCAAGTCGTTGGAGAGAGCCAGACCGTAAGCCTCTTTCAGGGAGGCCAGCGCCGCTTCGCTCTCTTTGAGCCGGGAATGGCAGACGGCCTCCAGCACCTTCATTTCCAGCTTGCCGAACAGGATCGAGTCCGTGCCCCGGCCGCTGTCGATGAAGGACAGGAGTTCGTAATACCGCTTGTCGGCGTAATAAAACTTTGTTTTGACAAAACTGCCGAAACCCGCGATGAAGGCGCCGATGGACTCGCGGGAAAATTCTCCCTTGAGCCAGACCGGCACCAGCCGCGGCTGACCCAGCAGCGCGTAATACCAGCCGCATATGATGTCGTAGGACGTGAAACGGAGGGCGTACTCGTCGTTTTCCAGCTGTGGTTCCAGCGCTTTGAATAATTCCAGAATTTTCTCAAAATTCCCCTGCGCGACCGCGATGCGCAAGAGGTAAAACAGCGACCGGTTTTGCACTTCATACTGCCCGCGCGCCGCGGCTTTGCGCAGCGCCTGTTCGGCGAAGGCTCCGGCTGATTTCAGATTGCCCTTGTAAAACTGGAGCTCGCCTCTGGCCAGATCGTCCAGCCCGGACATATAGCCGCCCAGAATCCCGGACGCGTGCGGGATCGCCCGAGACAGAGCCTCTATGTATTCTTCCATGGCGCCCGGCCGCGCCGCGCCGACCTTGGAAGCCCAGGCGCTCAGGCTGATGCCGGTGGGGGCGAAATAGGAATCCGGCCGGTAATATTCCGCCGCTTTTTCCATAAAAACGTCAAAATCACAACGGTCGGTGTCCGGGAGCGTCAAATAGCCGACGACGCCCAATTCCACATAAGCGCCGCAAAGGATCTGCCGGTTGAAATCCGAATCCGGCAAGGCCGAGTATTTGGATACGCGATCTTGCAGTTCCGCCGCGGCGTCCTCATAGCGGCCGACGCTGATGAGCAGGCGCGAACGCTGGTAGTGGTAAGCCGGGATCTGTTCCAGCAGATCCGTCGGGCCGCTGTCATAGACGCTCAGGAGAAAACGGGCCTGCTCGGAGGGGATCTGCATGGGCAGACAGCGGGTGACTCGGACGACCGCCTCATATTCGCCGGCTTTGTGATAATAAGCGACGGCGTCCGCCGTGTAGTCGTTTTTTTCGCACCAGCGCGCGGCCTCCAAATACACGCCGCGTTTTTCCTCCTCTGTGAGGATATCCTGTTTTTGCCGCAGATAATCAAGGAACAAATGGTGGATATGATAGGCGTTCAGATAGATATCATAGCGGATGAAAGCGCTGATTTTTCCCATTTCACTCACCAGCGTCCCGTCGCCGGCCAAGGTGGCGACCAGATCCGTGGAAAGATGTTCGATCAGCGACAGCCGGATCAGAAAACGGCGCAGCCGCTCCGAGACAGCCAGAAAGACCTCGTTTTCGATCATGCTGAATACGTTCAGCTTCATGGCGGTGCGGGCGCCGCGCTGGCGGGCGGGGGATTTTTTCAGGGACAGGCCCACCAGATAGAGGGCAAAAGCCCATCCCCCCGTGTCGCTGTAGATATCGGCGAGACTCTGAGCGGAGAGCGGGATGCCAATATGCTGAAAATACCGGGCGGTTTCGTCTTCCGTGAACCGGAGCTCGTCCTCATGGATGTGGACGATCAGTCCCTTCGACAGCAGGCCGACCAGATTGATGTCCGGGTTCGTCCGGGAAATCAGGATCATCGTTATATTCGGAAAAGGGACCTGGGCGGCGCGTTTCATAAACCCGAGCACCGGGCCGTCCTCTAAAAGATGAAAGTCGTCAAAGACCAGAACATGTTTTTCGCCGGGAGCCAGCTCGTCTTCCGGGATGGTCACCACCTCCGCGAACCGGTCGTCTGTTCCCGGAAAGCCCAATTCCCGCATCCGGGCGGCCATATGCCTGTTATAAAGCTCCATGGTGCGCGAGAAGCTCTCCCAAAAGCGCATGGGGGAATTGTCGCGCTCAGACAGCTGGATCCAGGCCGTGGGGGCGTCGTATTCCTGCAGGAAAGAATAGACCGCCTGGGTTTTGCCATAGCCCGTCCCGGCGATCACGGCGACGTAGGGGCTTTTGACGGCGTTTTCCAGCAGTTTTTTGACGCGGGGCCGTTCCAGATACACGCGTTTTTCCGGCGGGAGCATCCGCTCGTTATGATATATGCGGGTGGTCATGAGCCGGCCTCTATCAGATTACGGCTCAGGGCGATGCGGATCACATCCGCCGGATTGTCCGCGCCCAGCTTCATGTAAACGGAGTTTTGCATCATTTTCACCGTATTGACCGGCAAATGCCGGTTCGCGGCGATCTGCGACCGGGAGACGCCGCGATAGAGGTCGCTGAGGATCGCCAGTTCCTTGGCGGACAACTGCACGCCGTCGCTGATGTTATTCGCTTTTTTGTATTCCGAAGCCACGATCGCCAGCCGCTTGGCGTAGGTCGCCGCTTTCCGCCCCACCGTTTCCAGCCACGGACGGGGAATGGCGCAGTTCCCGTCCCGCGCAGCCGCGGCGGTCAGCGCCCGCATATCCTTGCCCAGCTCGATAAAAGGCATGGTCAGTTCGTTGGACAGCGCCAGCTCATAAGCCTCCGCCAAAGCGGCCAGCGCCGCGTCTTTTTGCTTGAGATGATAGCGGCAGCTGGCTTCCAGGATCTTCATTTCCAGTTTGGCAAACAAAACGCCGCTCAGATCCTGCTCGCTCTGGATAAAGGATAAAAGCTCGCCGTAGCGGCGGCTGGCATAATAGTACCTCGCGCGGGTCACGTTGCCGAAGCTGGCATTGAAAGAGCCGAGAGCGCCCTGGGCAAAATTGCCTTTGAGCCAGGTGGCCACGTCTTGAGACTGGCCGATCACCGCGTAGTACCAGCCGGCGGCGATTTCAAAAGTAGTAAAACGGGGCGCGTATTCCGTGAATTCCAGCTGCGCCTCCAGCTGTCTGAATATTTCCCGGGTCTTTTCGTAGCTTCCCTGCGCCGCGCCGACGCGCAGCAAATAAAAGAGGGCCCGGTTGCGCACTTCGTACTGTTTTCGCGCCTCAGCCCGGTACAGCGCCTGCGTGATGAATTTTTCCGCTAAGGTCAGCCGCCCCTTGTAAAATTGCAGCTCGCCCTTGGCCAGATCATCCAATCCGGCCATACATCCGTTCAATATGTTTTCCATATGGGGTATCGCCCGTTCCAGCGCCGCTATATATTCCTCCATCGCGCCCGGCCGCGCCGTGCCCACCTTGGAGGCCCAGGCGTCCAAGCTGACGCTGGTGACGGCGCCAAACTGGGAATACGGACTGCGCCGGTAATATTCATCCGCTTTTGCCAGCGCCAGATCGAAATCGTAGCGACCGGTGCGGGGGGAGTCCAAATAACCGGCGAAACCCAGAGCGCTGTAGGCGCCGCAAAGCACGCGGTCGTTGAAATCGGAGACGGGCAAGGCGGAGTATTTTTTGACGCGGCCGTCGATCTCCGCGGCGACTTCCGCGTAGCGGCCCAGGCTCAGCAAAAGGCGCGTGTGCTGAATGTGGTAGCGGACGAGATTCTCCAAAAGTTCCCGGGGCCCGCCGTCATAGATCCCGAGGATGAACCGGGCCGGATCCACGGGGATCTGCAGGGGGAGATGGTAGACGATGTCGATGATCGGCTCATATTCGCCGGCTTTTTCATAATAGGAGATCGCGTCCATTTTATAATCGTTCGCGTCGCACCAGCGCGCCGCTTTCAGATAAGTATCGCGCCTTTCTCCCTCTGTGAGGATGTCCTGTTTTTGGCGCAGATAATCGAGGAACAGATGATGGATCAGATAGGCCTGCGTGTAGAGGTCATAGCGGATGAAAGCGCTGATTTTTTTCATCTCGTCCACAAGGTTCCGGTCCTCAGCCAGCAGGGGGATCAGATCCGTAGAAAGATGGTCGATCAGCGACAGGCGAATCAAAAAACGCCTCAGCCTTTCCGAGGCCACGAGAAAGACCTCGTCTTCGATCATTTTAAAGATGTTCAGCTTCATCGCGGCGCGCGCTTCCCGTTCTTGCGAGGGCGCTTTTTTCAGCGACAGGCCGATCAGACTGATGGCAAAGGCCCATCCGGCGGTGTCGTTATGAATATTGGCGATCTCCCGCGCGACCAGCGGGACGCTCAGCAATTGAAAATACTGCGCTGTTTCTTCGGCGGTAAAACGCAAATCATCCTCGCTGACGCTGACCACCAGCCCTTTGGACAGCATACCGACGATATCGACGTCAGGTTCCGCCCGGGAAATCAGGATCATGGTCAAATTGGGGAAGGGCAGGCGGATGGAACGGCGGATGAAGCGCAAAACGGATTCATTTTCCAATAAATGGAAGTCATCGAATACGATCACGTTTTTTTCGTTGAAGGGAATTTCGTCCTCCGGGATGGAAAGATAGCTCATGAACTGATCTTCCGTCTCGGGAAAACCCACTTCCAGGAGCCGTTCCGCGAAATGCCTGTCATACAGCATGATCGTCCGCGCGAAATTTTCCCAAAACCGCGCGCCCAAATTGTCGCGCTCGGACAATTGCACCCAGGTGGTCGCGGCGTCGTATTGCTGGAGAAAAGAATAGGTCGCCTGGGTCTTGCCGTAGCCCGCGCCGGCGGAAATGACGACGAGAGGGCTGCGCATGGCGTCGGCCAGCAACCTGTGAACGCGGGGCCGTTCCAGATAGGCGCGGTTTTCCGGGGTAATGGGCAATCCGCTGTGATATATGCGGGTATTCATGGCGCTGATCACACTTCTTTTAGTACCTTTGGTACATGAATTATAACCCGATTCCCCCCAAAAATCAATATATACTTGTGTGTATTTCGTGATTTTTCGGAAGCGGCATCTGGGCGGGAAACGTGATTTTGGCCGGCGTGGTCCGCGGGGGATTCTGCGATTCCCTTTCTTGGAATCAGGGGGCTGGCGCGCGATTGTGGGAAGTGGCATGATGGGGGTGAGGAAAAATTCCAATATCAAGGCGGAATTCGTTATTTTACTATTAATGATAAGGAGTGGTGATTATGTCAATTCGGCTCAAGGTGTTTTTCGTCATCGTCTCCATCGTCGCGGTGATCACAGCCGCCAACATGGGCATGGGCACGTTTTTCACTCAGGACCGCCTGCTGGAGACGGTGGAAAGCGATATGTCCGTGGTCGCCGATATCGCGGACAAACTGATCACCAGTCAGATCAATTTGCTGAAAGCCAACGCCTCCGCCGTGGCCAACCGTTTGCAGGATCTCGGCGGCGCGGCTCTGCGGGAAACTCTGACGGAGCAGGTCGATCTCTATGAGAATTTCATGGGACTGTCGGTTTTTGACCGGGAAGGGCTCGTGGACGCTTACGGATACGCGTCCACCGCGGCGGCGCTTTTGAGCGGCGAGTATATGGCGAGAGCTTTCGCCGGCGAGATGGTCATCTCGACCACATGTCTGGACTACGCGACTCAGAAGCAGGTATTCCTCGTTTGCGTCCCGATGACGGGAGACCGCGTTTTGTCCGTGACGGTCTCGGGACATATTTTCAGCGATCTTTTGCGGGATTTCAAGGTGTGGAAAACGGGCAGCATTTTTATCCTTGACGCGAAGGGGACCATGGTCGCCAATTATCGCGACGAGCTGGTCGAACAGCGCTCTAATTTTATCGAGATGGCCAAAACCGATCCCGCGCTGGAGGAGCTGGGTGAATTTTCCGAAAAAATGATCGGCGGCGGCCGCGGCGCCGGCAGATATGTCTATCAGGGGACGGAGCGCCTGTGCGTCTATACGCCGATCACGGGGTCCAAAGTGGGATGGGTCCTCGCCGTGGCGGCCCCGCTGGCGGAAAGCCCGGCGGCCAGGGCGCGAAAGGGCCTGCTGCTGGCGTCGCTCGTTTTTCTGTTGGCGGGAATATTGATCGCCGCCGCCCTGTCCGGCGCTCTGGCGCGGCCTTTTCAGCGGATCGAGGAGCAAAACGTCCATCTGGCCGAACTGAACGAGATCGCCCAAAGCGCCTCGGAAGCGAAAAGCCGTTTTCTCGCCAATATGAGCCATGAAATGCGCACGCCCCTGAACGCGGTGGTGGGGCTTTCGGAGCTGATGCTCGACGCCGAGGAGCCCGGCGCGGAGGAGACCGGCGACAATCTGGGGAAGATCCACACCGCCGGCATGACGCTTCTAAGCATCGTCAACGATATCCTCGACATTTCCAAGATCGAATCCGGCAAATTTGAGCTGATGCCGGCGGAATACGATCTGCCCAGTCTGATCAACGACACGGTCACGCTGAACATCATGCGCGTCGGGGACAAGCCGATCCGTTTTCAGCTGGAAATCGACGGAACTTTGCCCAGCCGGCTGTTTGGCGACGAGCTCCGGATCAAACAGATTTGCAATAATCTGATCAGCAACGCCCTGAAATATACCAAAGAGGGCAGCGTGACTTGGTCTCTCGCCTGTGAGAGAGACGAGGGCGGCGTGTGGCTCACCGCGCGGGTGGCGGACACGGGCATCGGCATCCGGCCGGAGGATTTGAAGAAGCTGTTTTCCGAGTACAATCAGGTGGACACCAGATCCAACCGCCGGATCGAGGGGACGGGGCTGGGCCTTTCCATCGCGAAAATGATGGCGGAGATGATGGACGGCGCGATTACCGTGGAAAGCGAATTCGGCAAAGGGAGCGTGTTCACGGTCCGTCTCCGGCAGGGCCACGTCACGGACGTGCCCATCGGGGCGGAAACGGCGGAAAACCTGAAACGGTTCCATTATTGCGACAACAAGCGCAGCAGCAACGCGAAGCTGACGCGGATCCGCCTGCCTTACGCCCAGGTGCTGGTGGTGGACGACGTGCAGACCAACCTGGATGTGGCGAAGGGCATGATGAAGCCCTACGGGATGCGCATAGACTGCGTGACCGGCGGCCGGCAGGCGGTCGCGCGGATCCGGGAAGCGAAGGTCGTTTACAACGCGATATTCATGGATCACATGATGCCGGAGATGGACGGGATCGAGGCGACGCGCGTCATCCGGGAGGAGATCGGCACGGAATACGCCCGGAATATCCCCATCATCGCCCTGACGGCCAACGCGATCATCGGCAACGAGAAGATATTTCTGGAAAAAGGGTTCCAGGCTTTTATCTCCAAACCGATCGATATCATGCAGCTGGACGCGGTCGTCCGTCAGTGGCTGCGGAACAAAGACCTGGAAAAGGAAGCCGGCGCCGGGGAGACGGCCGCGGCCGCGGACGAGGCCGCGGGCGCGGAGGCGGCGAAAGCGGCAGCGGCGGCCGGCGGCCTGAAGATTGACGGAGTGGACGCGGAAAAATGCCTCAGCCGCTTTGGGGGCGATATGGACACCTGTCTGCAGGTGCTGCGCTCTTATGCCGCGAACACGGGGCCGCTTTTGGAGCGGATGCGGGGCGGGGCGGACGATTCGGAGCAGCTGGCGGCCTACGCGGTCGTGGCGCATGGGATCAAGGGCAGCAGCCGCGGGATCTGCGCCGAAGGCGCGGGAGAGATGGCGGAGGCGCTGGAGCTCGCGGCCAAAGCGGGAGACACGGCTTTCATTCGGACGTATAACGCCGATTTTATCCGCGCGGCGGAGACGCTGCTGGAAAATCTGCGCCGGGCGCTGGACGGCGCCGGCCGAGACGGGTCCCGGCCCAGGAAAGCCGAGCCGGAAGCGGCGCTCCTGCATAAGCTGCGGATATGCTGCGAGACTTATGATATGGACGGGGCCGACGCGATCATGGAGGAACTGGAGCGTTTTGACTATGAGCGGCGGGGAGAACTGACGCCCTGGCTGCGGGAGCGGATCGACCGGATGGAGTTCGCGGAGATCCTGGCGGAATTGCCGGGCGCAGCGGCGTAACAGGTTTTGGAAACAGGATCGAAGGAAAGAGAGGTGATCCCCATGACAAACAAGCGCAGCAAGATCATACTGGTGGACGACAACATGACCAATTTATCCATGGGCAAAAACATGCTGAAGACTTTTCACGAGGTCTATACCGTCCCTTCGGCGGCGAAGCTCTTTGAGTGCCTGGGGCGTTTTATCCCGGATCTGATCCTTCTGGATATTGAGATGCCGGAGATGGACGGATATGAGACGATTAAACGGCTGAAAAGCGCCGAGAATTTCGCCGATATACCGGTGATCTTTCTTACGGCTAAAAAGGACGAGGGCAGCGAGCTGGAGGGACTTCACCTTGGGGCGGTGGATTATGTATCCAAGCCGTTTTCGGCGCCGCTTTTACTCAAACGCCTGGAGACCCAGCTCCTGCTCGCCGCGCAGAAGAAAGTGCTGAAACGTCATAATGACGACTTGCAGACGGCGGTGCAGCAAAAGACCAGACAGGTGACAGGCCTCCAGAACGCGGTGCTGAATATTGTGGCGGAACTGGTGGAGTTCCGGGACAGCGTCACGGGCGGGCACGTTTTTCGCACGCAGAAGTATCTGCAGTTTCTCATTGAGCAGTTGGCGCGGGAAGATGTGTATACGGCGGAAATTTCGGGCTGGGATCTGGACTTCGTGGTCAGTTCGGCTCAGTTACACGATGTGGGAAAAATTGCCATCAGCGACGCTATTTTGAACAAGCCGGGCAAATTGACAAACGAGGAATTTGAAAAGATGAAAACGCACGTTGCCATCGGGGTGGACGCCATAGAGCGGATCGAGGCGACTACGGCGGAGCATGAGTTTTTGCGGCACGCGAAGGTCATAGCCGGCACGCACCATGAAAAATGGGACGGCTCCGGCTATCCCTGGGGGCTGAGCGGCAGACGCATCCCGCTGGAAGGGCGGCTGATGGCCGTCGCCGACGTATATGACGCCCTGATCTCGGAGCGCCCGTATAAGAAAGCCTTTACGCCGGCGGAAGCCGAGGAGATCATTGAAAAGGGGCGGGGCGCCCATTTTGACCCGGCGCTGGTGGATATATTCCATAAGGTTTCCGGGCGCTTCCGGGAGATCGTGGCGCAGCACAGGGAAGAGAGCAGCCAAAGCCGCGCTTTCCGCCATCTCGTCGCGGTGTGAAAGAGAGCAAATCAAGGCAAAAGCTGTTGTAATTGGGATATTTTTATTCTTGACAGTATCCTTGCATCAATGTATAATTGTATACAATTTAAGCGAAAGCGAGGGTATGAATATGAAGATCCCCGAGATGAAAGTTGTGTATAATCATCGATCGAATGTTTTGGAGCAGGATCCGTACAGCTATACGATTCAGGAAGTAGCGGAACCGAATCTGTTCCGCAGCATTTACCCATATCACGAAGTTCCGAAACTGCCGTTCAATTACCGCACCGTGCCGCAGGATATGCCGAAAGAAATATTCCTGACGGACACCACTTTCCGGGACGGGCAGCAGTCGCGCGCTCCGTATTCCGTGCAGCAAATCGTGGATTTGTTTGATTTTTTGCACCGGTTGAGCGGGCCCAAGGGCATAATCCGGCAGACGGAGTTTTTTGTCTACAGCGACCGGGACAAAGAAGCTCTGTATAAATGCCTGGAACGGGGCTATAAATATCCGGAAGTGACGACATGGATCCGGGCCAGTATCAATGATTTCAAGTTGGTGCGCGATTTGGGCATCAAGGAGACCGGCATTCTCGTCAGCTGTTCCGATTACCATATTTTCAAAAAACTGAATATGACGCGTCATGAGGCGCTGGAACATTATATGCGCGTCGTCCATGACGCTCTGGACGTCGGACTCAGGCCCCGCTGCCATTTTGAGGACCTGACGCGGGCGGATTTCTACGGATTTGTGGTGCCGTTCGCCAGCGCCCTGATGGAACTGGGCAAACAGACCGGCGTTCCGATAAAAATCAGAGCCTGCGACACGATGGGCTATGGCGTGCCCTTTGTTGGCGTCGCGCCGCCGCGCAGCGTACCGGGTCTCGTTTACGGTCTGCGGCATTACGCGAATGTGCCGTCCCTCCTGTTGGAATGGCATGGTCACAACGATTTTTACAAAGGCGTCGCCAACGCGACGACCGCCTGGCTGTACGGCGCCTCCGCCGTCAACTGCTCTTTGCTCGGCATCGGCGAGCGCACGGGCAACGTGCCGCTGGAAGCTATGGTGATCGAATACGCTCAGTTACGCGGCTCGTTCGACGGGATGGATCCGCGCGTCATCACGGAGATCGCCGAATATTACGAATTGGAAATAGGCCACAGCGTACCGCCGATGACGCCTTTTGTCGGGCGGAATTTCAATGTCACCCGCGCGGGCATTCACGCGGACGGGCTGATGAAAGACGAGGAAATTTACAATATTTTTGATACGGGCAAAATCCTCAATCGCCCCATCGTCGCCGCCGTCAGCAATACTTCCGGTTTGGCCGGCGTCGCCTACTGGATCAACAGCTATTTCCGCCTGCCCAAGGAGGAGCGGGTCAGCAAAAAAGATGAAGTAGTCGTCAAGGTGAAGGAACTGGTGGACGCGGAATTCTCCGGCGGCCGCGAAGTCGTTATCAGCGATGATGAAATGCTGGCGATGGTGGAGCAATTCGCCCCAGGAAAGTATGTGCGCCTGAAAAAATGAAAAAAATCGCCCAAGCTCATAATTCGCTGCAGACACAAGTATTTCGCGCTATTGAAACCGCTATTCTGGACGGCGTGTTCGCGCCGGGGAAAAATTTGACGGAAGCCATGCTTTCCGAAGAACTGGGCGTGAGCAGAACGCCGGTGCGCGAAGCCCTGCGGCAGCTGGAATTCGAGGGGCTGGTGCGCGTGGAAACCCACAAAGGCGCAGTCGTCGTGGGTATTTCCGAAAAAGATATCCGCGATATTTACGCCATCAGGATGCAAATCGAGGCTCTGGCCGCTCAGTGGGCCGCGCAGAACGTGACGGAAGAAGAACTGTCCGCTTTGCAGGAAAATATCGCCATGCAAGAATTCTATTTTCAGCGGGGCGACTGCCGGCAGCTGCGGGATTTGGACAGCGATTTTCACACGCTTATCTACACCGCCAGCCGCAGCCGCCCTATCTGCCTGATGCTTGGCAGTTTTCACCATTATACGAGTAAAGCGCGCAGCATCGCTTTGGTGGATCTGCGCAGAGCGCAAAGCGCGCTGACGGAGCATCAGGAGATCTATGAAGCGCTGACCGGGCGGGATTGCGAAAAAGCCGCCGCGAGCGCGATCCGGCATATCGAAAAAGCGAGGGCGCATTTGGCGGCGGTGCTGACGGACGCGGGCGAAAACAAAGATTAAAGAACTAATAAACGACAACCTTTAAAGCCTCTCTGTCCAAGATTTTTATTTGATTTCGCTTCGTTTCAATGAGCCCTTCCCGCGCAAACTCCTTTAACAGCACAGTGACTTTCGGGCGGGTGCATCCGATAAAACTGGCTATTTCTTCATGGGTCATACTCAAGACGTCGAAATCATTGTCGTATGTAAAAACCGCATATTTCCCGTGCCCCAATAAAAGACTGGCCAACCGGCTCCTTGTCCGCAGACAAGTCATGTCCGCCGCCTGATACGTCGTCCAGCGAAGTTTAGCCCCGATGGAATAGATGAGGAAATGGGCAATTCTGAGATTTTCTGCCATCAGACTTCGGAGCGCCGTCAAATTGACCTCAGCGATTTCTATTTTCGTAAGCGCTGCCGCCGAGATCATACAAGGTCCCTGATCGAAGGCTTCGGTTTCTCCAAACATGGCCGGCGCTACCAATAAGCCGAATATTTTTTCATTGCTGTCCACGGTTTCGCTGAAAATTTTCACCTTGCCATCTTTCAAACAGATCAATCCCGGGCATGCTTTGCCTTTGCTTAAAAGCCTTTCCCCTTTTGCGCACGTCTTTTGCCTGCCGCTGGATACGATTTTTTCCCAGAGGTCGATATCAAAATAATCATTCGCGCCGCCGTACACGTTTCTCCCTCCTTAGTTTGTCAATAATTGGCAGGGGATGTGTTCCCCTGCCAATTGCCGCCGCGACCCTGTGATTTTTCTATCCTCTGTAGATATAGTCTCCGGAAGTATATTTGGGCGGGACGACCGGCGCTAGGAAGAAGGAATCATATTGCCCTCCCGTGTGGATGATGTGATGGCCCTCGTTTTTCGTTTCATAAGCGGTGGGTAGAAACCAATTTTTGTCGCGGATCAAGCGACCGGTCACGCTGATTTGGAGTTTTTCGCCTTTGTGCCAGATTCTGCTGTTCGGCCAGATTTCAATATCCAGCGGGATAATTTCCCCCGGTTTCAGCGGTTGTTCGCTGGTATGGGGATGCACCGGCAGATACGCCGTCGATTTCGCCAAATCCAATTCCCGGTGCGAAGCCCGCAGTCTGCCGATAAAGCCCGGATCCGGTTCGCCAAAGACATAAACCGGCACAAAAGCGCCGCTGGCGTCCAGTTTGCGCACCTGAACAAACACATCAGCCTCACTGCCTTTGTCGATCTCGATCCACAACCGCAGCGCGGAATGCCCGGTTATTTCGGTATCTTCTGTGAATGTGCAGACAAAGAGCGCTTCTTCCGTATGGGGATCGTATTTCATCGCCGCTTCCTTGGCGGGCAAAGTCTTGACTAGGGCGCCATCCGCCGCGTTTAAGAAGAACTTCGTATATACCGTACGCGGGATCGGCCAGTCGGCTTCCGGTCGATTGGTCACATAATCATACTCGTAAGCGTCAGTGACTTCCACGCGCACTTGGGGCGTCATTTCCCACGCGTTGTGGATCCCTTTCAAATAGCGATCAAAGAAGCGGGTCAGGTCGGCGCTGTTAGCCGGTTTATAAAAATCCGGCCACTCAAAATCCCGGTGGATCCGGAGCCACTTGTTTTTGCTCTGCATCTTGATGTAGCTCAGCATGGTATCGCGCAAATGATAGGGATGACCCAACCCCACCGAAATATAGGCCGGCGTCGCGATCTGTTCCACTTTGGCGTTATGATCTTCCCAGTACCCGTTCATGAGCGGGTAGGTTTTAATCATCTCCACCAGATCCTCAGTCATGCTGACGCCGCGCCAGTCGCCCCAGATCAGATTGCCAAAAGGCAAATGAGGAATACCGCCGGGCGCCATCCAAGAACGGTACAAATCGCTTTGCCCTTCCCAAGGGGCGATCGCCGCCAGATGAGGCGGGTTTTCCGCGGCAATATACCACATCACCGAGGTCAAGGCCGAATCGCCCGACATCCCGATTTTGCCGTTGCACCATTTCAGAGCAGCCAGCCATTCGATGACATCATACCCGTCTTGACCGTTCGCCACTGTCCAAGCGTTGTTGACGCCCTCGGAATACCCGGTTCCGGCATTATCCACATAGGCGACGGCGTAGCCTTGAGAACACCAGTATGTGGGGTCGGGCGCCTCGAAAGTCGTGTGCGGGGAAATAGCCTCTTTGGGGACGCCCATCGCCTGATGCAGACCGGGTGTTTCGGCAGCGCCGTACTGCATGCGTTTGCCGTAATAGGTCCAGGCGATGATGATCGGGATATCAGTCATATTCCGGGGCCGGTAGATATCGCAATAGATCTTTCGGCCGTCCCGCGTCAGCGCCGCGACGTCTCGTTCGTAAATCAGTCCATCGACAATGTGAGTCCCCGGCGCCAGCGGCGCGTAGTAAGCAGTGCGAAATCCGGCAGAAATGAGCTGTTTTCGGTAAACAACGTCAATCTTTTCCCCGGCAAAATCCTTGGGAACGACTACTTTTTCAAAACTGTTCTCCACAAAAGTTGTGTGCGCCTGACGCATGGCTTCATCGGACGCGTCCTGAATCATGCTGGATTTCTCGGACATGTTGGCAGCCTCCTTCGTTTTTCTGTATTATAGCCGCCAAAGCCGAGCTTTGTCTGTTAACATGTAAACAATTCGCAAATTTTCTTTTGTTCAAAATTTTCCCGTCATTTCAGTCGCGCAATTCCTCCGCGCAATAGGTGACAATCTGCCCGAAGGCGATCCCCCCGTCTCCCGGGGGCAAAAGGCGAGGATACCTAAGGCGCAGCCCGCTCGCCGCCGCCAGTTCCGCCAGCGTCTCCGTGAGCAGTTTATTTTGAAAAACGCCGCCGGCAACCAAAAATTCCCTGTCTCCCTCATTCAGCGCCATTACCGCCGCGCAGGCCCCGACCGCCAGTGATAAATGGAAAATATAGGCAACAAGGCCGGCTTCCTGCCTCTCCGCCGCCAGAAGGCACAGACGCCGCCAAAACCCGCTCAGGCCGAAGACGAGCGCTTCTTCCTCCGCCGCGGCCCGAAAGTCAAAATAGGCCAGCTCGCCGTTTTCCGCCTCCGGCCAGAAGCCGAATACGTCCGCCCCGTTCTCTCTCCGCCGCAAAGCCGCGCGCGCCTCGCGCCAAAGCCGTTGTTTCACCTCCCGCGCTTCCGGTCGTTCCTGCCAGCGCCAGGCTACGCTCTCCAGCTCCGCCGCCGCCTGCCCCTCGTAATTCACGCGCGCGCAAACGCCGGCCAGCGCGCTCACGGCGTCAAAGAGACGCCCGCAGGAAGAAGTCTGATAAACCCCCGCGCCGGCGGCTAACTGCGCGGCCAGCGCCGCCGCTTCCCCTTCCGGCAGGCGGGCCGCCAGCCATTCCCGCAAATTCCGGTCGGCCGCCTCCGGCATGAGTTTCAGCGTCCAGGCCCAGGCGATCCGCAGGGGAAAAGCGAGACTTTTTTCCCCCGGCACAGGCATGTATTCCATATGGCCGCCCCGCCGCCACGCGCCGGCCGTGCCGCGAAAAAACTCAAACCCCCAGATATGCCCGTCCCGGCCATAACCCGTACCGTCGCAAACCAGCCCTCCCACCGGTCCCGGCAGGGCGTATTCGCCTTGGACCGCCGCCAGATGCGCCTCGTGATGCCAGACGGCGCGCGTCTCCAGGCCGAGCGACGGCGCCCAGCGCGTGGCGGCGTAGGCCGGGTGAGCGTCGCAGAGGACGACCTCCGGTTTGACGCCGGTCACCTCTTGAAACGAAACATACTCCCGGCGCAGGCGGCGAAAATTTTCATATTCACCCATATCACCCAGATACTGGCTCACGAAAGCCGATTCGCCGCTCGCCAGGCAAAAAGCGTTTTTCATCTCGGCCCCCAAAGCGGCGGCGGGCCGAGGGCAGGGCAGCGGCAGTCGCAGGGGCGTCGGCACATAACCCCGCGCGCGCCGGAAAAAAGAAGGGCCGCCGTCTATTATACGCAGGACGGAGTCGTCACAAAAGTGGTATATTTCCCGGTCGTGGAACAGAAAAGCGTCCGCCGCCCCGCCCAGCTCCGCCCGCGCTTCCGCCTCACGGTAAATCAGCGGGCGCCCGCTCAGGTTGCCGCTCGTCATGACGAGAAAATCCGGGCCGCCCGGAATAAACAACAGTTCGTGCAGCGGCGTATACGGCAGCATGAGACCGAGGGTGTCCAGTCCCGGGGCCAGAGCGGCCGGCAGGGCAAACTCCTCCCGCCGCCGGGCGACGACGATCGGCGCGGCCGGGGAGGCCAAGAGTTCCGCCTCCGCCGGAGTGAGCCGGGCCGCGCGGCGGGCGGCGGCCAGGTCCCGCGCCATCACCGCCAGCGGCTTGCCGTCCCGCTCCTTATTCCGGCGCAGTCTCTCCGCCGCCGCCCCGTTCAAAGCGTCGCAGACCAAATGAAAACCGCCCAAACCTTTGACGGCCAAAATCGCTCCCTCTCCCAACATCGCCGCCGCCCGCCCGAGGGGAGACTGGTCCGTCTCCCCGCCCGGATCCGCACCGGGTCCCGCCGCCTCCAGCCAAACCCGCGGGCCGCAGACCGGGCAAGCCGCCGGCTGAGCGTGAAAGCGCCGGTCAGCCGGATTGGCGTATTCCCGCGCGCAAAGCGGGCACATGGAGAAACGGTCCATCGTGGTGCGGGCGCGGTCATAGGGACGGGCGCGGATGATGGTGTAGCGGGGCCCGCAATTCACGCAATTGATAAATGGGTACTCAAAACGCCTGTCGCTGGCGTCGCGCAGTTCCCGGCGGCAGTCAGCGCAAATGGCGGCGTCGGGAGAGATCAGACTATCCTGCCGCCCAGCCAGAGCGCTGGGGATAATGCGAAAATCCGCCCAGCCCTCCGCCGGCGCGGGCGAAG
The DNA here is from genome assembly GCA_031266805.1 of Gracilibacteraceae bacterium. Taxonomy (GTDB): domain Bacteria; phylum Bacillota; class Desulfitobacteriia; order Desulfitobacteriales; family Syntrophobotulaceae; genus JAIRRL01. Next base: position 35,602 of record JAISAH010000025.1, on the reverse strand, counting down.
CGTTCAGGCGCTGAATGTCGGCCAGCGGCAGCGGCTCGCTGCTCAGACGCCGGTAAAACTCGGCCGTGTTTTCGCCTTCGGCGTGGATCAGCACCCCCGCCCCCGTATTGCGCACCCAGCCCCGAATACCGCAGCCCTTGGCCAGCCGGTAAACAAAAGGGCGAAAACCCACGCCCTGCACGACGCCCCGGACATCGATCCGCAAAGCCTTTTCCCTCATGATCCTCCCTCGGACTCTAAAAAAACGCCCGCGGCCTTCTTGGGCAGCGGGCGCCGGCGTCAGGTCCCGGTTAATATTCCAGTTTGTCTTGCGTGACCCTCTTTTTGAATATAACAAAATTCATGATCTGATAGATCAGCACGATCGGCACGAGACACAGTGCCACGATCGTCATGATCTTCAGGGTGTAAGGGCTGGAGGAAGCGTTGTAGATCGTCAGGCTCCACTCCGGGTTCAAAGAGGAGATCATCACATTGGGAAACATGGCCGCGAACACAGTCACCGTGACAAAAGCGATCGTCACCGCCGAAGCGATGAAGGAAACTCCCCAGTGTTTTGTCCAAGCCAAAACCACCGAGAGGACGAGAGCCACAGCCGCGACAGCCACAGCCGCCAGAGCGACGGGACTGGATTTCAGGCCGGTGGTCAGAAAAGCGAACACCACCCAGGCTACCGTGACCGGCACGAGCACGGCGCCGGATATCCGGCCGATCCGCCCCACGCGCTCAAGTATCGCCTCGTCGCCGGTTTTGAGCGACAGAAAAGCGGCGCCGTGGTAAAGGAACAGCAAAAAAGTGACTACGCCGCCCAGTAAAGTGAAAGGCGTCAGCAAAGTGAAAAAGGTCCCGGCATATTCCATATTCGCGTCGATGGGAACGCCGGTGATAAAATTGGACACGGCCACCCCCCACAGGAGGGCCGGCAGAAAACTGCTGACGCAGATCACCCAGTCCCAGAGCTTGCGCCAGGCGGGGCTGGCTACTTTGCTGCGAAACTCGAATGAAACGCCGCGGGCAATCAGCGCGAGCAAAATCACAAAGAGGGCGAGGTAAAAACCACTGAACAAAGTGGCGTACCAATGAGGGAACGCCGCGAATACGGCGCCGCCCGCCGTTATCAGCCACACCTCGTTGCCGTCCCAGAACGGCCCGATCGAATTGATGACGACCCGCCGCTCTCCGTCGGTTTTGCCGGCGAACGGCGTCAGCATCCCTACGCCGTAATCAAATCCCTCCAGAAAAAAGAAGCCGATAAATAAAACGCATACGAGAATAAACCACAGGATATTCAAATCCACAGCGACCCCTCCTTTCCTTCGGGCGCGTCAAGCAGCTCCGGAGATTTTCTGGCGCCGGCCGCCAAGAGATAGATATCCGCGATCATGAGCAGCGTATAGATCAGCACGAGACCGACCAAAGAAATAACGATGGAAGAAGCGGGCACGACAGTAGAAACGCCTTCTTCCAATGTCTGTAAATTATAGACCAGCCAGGGCTGCCGCCCGAATTCCGCCAAAAACCAGCCGCCTGTATTCGCCAAATAAGGGAGAAAAAGGGCGATAGGCATCACGCGCAAGAAACCCTTCTTGGTTTCGATCTTCCCCCGGAAAATCAACGCCAGCAAGGCGAGCAGCATCATCAGCAGACCGGCGCCCACCATGACGCGAAAACTCCAGAAATTGACGGCCACAGGCGGCGTATAATTACCGGGGCCGTGCAGGGCTTCCATTTCTGCCTGCAAATCGTTCAGCCCTTTGACCTCGCCGGTGAAACTGTTGTAACTCATAAAACTCAGCAGGCCGGGTATTTTGACTTCCGCGGAGTTCGCGCGGCCTTTTTCGTCGATGCCGGCAAAAACCACAAAATCAGCCGGATCGGACGTCTCCCAATGCGCTTCCGCCGCCGCCATTTTCATCGGCTGCTCCTGCACGAGATGCTGCCCCTGGAAATGCCCGATGCCGACCACGAGGATCACGGCGATAAAACCGGCCGTCGCGCCGTATTTGAACGAGGTTTTGAAAAAATCAATATCAGACCCTTTGAACAAATGCCAAGCGCTGACGCCCATGATAAAAAAGGCGCCCGTGCACAGCCCGGCGGAAAAAACATGGGGGAATTGATACAGGAAATGGGGATTGGTAATCAGCGCCGGGAAATCAATCATTTGGGCGCGGCCGTTCACGATATCATAACCTACGGGATTTTGCATGAATGAGTTCGCGATAAGGATCCAAACGGCGGATAAATTAGAGGCGATCGCCACGAGCCAGATACAGGTCAGATGCGCTTTTTTCCCCAGCCGTTCCCAACCGAAGACCCAGATGCCTATAAAAGTCGACTCGATGAAAAAGGCCAACAGGGCTTCCACCGCCAGCGGCGCCCCGAAAATATCGCCGACATAACGGGAATAACCGGACCAGTTCATCCCGAATTGAAACTCCTGCACGATACCGGTGACGACGCCCATGGCGAAGTTAATCAAAAAAAGATTTCCCCAGAATTTTGTCATTTTTTTGAATTTTTCGTCGCCTGTCTGCACATACCGCGTCTGGATAATGGCCACCAGCAGCACCAAGCCCAAAGTCAGCGGCACAAAGAAAAAATGATACGTCGACGTGGCGGCAAATTGTATACGCGCCAACAGTATTTCCATAAAAACATCCCTCCTCTCAGAATAAATTGAATCGCTCTAATTTTATCAGGTTTGGATTATGAGGTCAACTATTAAATTGGAAGAATTACAATTTTAAACAGCGCCGCGCTTCCTCTTTGTCTTCCGCCAGCTGAGCGCTCACAGCCGCCGCGCTCGTGAAACGCCGCTCGCCGCGCAGTCTGGCTTCCAAGGTCAGAAATATTTCCTGCCCGTACAGATCCTCGCTCAAATCGAAAAAATGCGCCTCGACCGCGCGCGGGAGCCCTTCGCCGAAAGTGGGGCGCACCCCGATATTCAGCATACCGTCATACCAGCGCCCGCCGATAAATCCGCGCACGGCGTAGACGCCGTCGCCCGGCGTCAGTATATCTTCCGGCAGCCGCAAATTGGCTGTCGGAAAACCCAGCTGCCGGCCGCGGCCGTCTCCGGACCCCACCAGACCCTTGACGCAGGGACTGCGCCCCATCATCGCGGCGGCCAGCGCCAAATCCCCTTCCGCCAGACTGGCTCGGATCGCCGAAGATGAAATTATCCGCTGCCCCAGTCTCTGCGCCCGCACAACACTGACGCCAAACCCGTACTCCTGTCCCAACCGGCGCAGATCCGCCGGTTTTCCCTGCCCGCCTTTGCCAAAGGAATAATTGAAGCCGACCACAGCGTGCGCCGTTCCCAGCGGCAAGAGGAGACGCCGGGCGAAATCACGCGGCGGCGTATCCGCCAACGTCCGGTCAAACGGCGCCAGACAAACGCTGTCCACGCCGCACTCACCCAGCCAGCGGATTTTCGTCTCCTGATCGGAAAGCAGATTCAGCTCCCTTTCCGGGATCAATATCTTCAGAGGGTGCGGGTCAAAAAGCAGCGCCCCCAGCGGCAGTCCACTCCGGGCAGCGATCTCCTTTCCCCGCCGGAGCAACTGCCGGTGACCGAGATGCACCCCGTCGAAATTACCCAGCGCCAGCACCTGCCGCCGGGTTTCTGTCATCCGCTCTGAAAAATTCCATACTTCCACGCTGTTACCCGCCTTGAATCATTTTTCCTTTTGGGAATCGCCGCCGCCGAGAACTTTATCCGGCCGCAGTTCCCCCGCTTCCGCCCGGCCGACGCCCAACAGTTCCCCCGCGCAGTATACGGCGCACACTCCGCCCGGGAGCGGCGCCGCGCCGAGACGTTCCAGATCCGACGGTAAACCGCGCCGGAAAGCTTCTGCGCGGTTTGCCGGCAGTTCCAGCGCCGGCAGATTCAGTCCCCAGCCCAAAGGAAGAACAAAAGTCAAATCGCCTTCCGCCAAACGCGCCTCGGCTTCGGCCAAATCGACGCTTTCCGTTAAATGAAAAGGACCGGTCTCCAAACGGCAAAGCGCCGACAAATGAGCGCCGCAGCCCAGCCGGTTCCCGAGATCATCGCACAAAGCGCGGATATACGTCCCGTGCGCGCAGGTCACTTCAAATACCGCCCGCGGATAAGGATCAGGCGCCCAAGCCAGCCATTCTATCCCGTAAATCTCTGTTTCCCTCTCCGCTCTTTCCACCACCTCGCCCCGGCGAGCCAGATCATAGAGCCTCCGCCCCTTATGGTGTACGGCGGAAAACATTGGCGGCATTTGTTTTATTTTGCCGACGAAAGAAAGAAGAGCGTCTTTGGCCTCCGCCTGAGTGATCCGCGGCGCTTCCCGGCGTAATATCGCTCCTTCCGCGTCCTGCGTGTCCGTCACGATCCCGAACGTCGCCTCCGCCCGGTAGCGTTTGGTTTGGCCGGTATAATATTCGGCCAGCCGCGTCGCCTGCCCGAGACACACCGGCAGAACGCCGGTCGCGCTCGGATCCAAAGTGCCGCAGTGCCCCGCCTTTTTCACGCGCAGCAAAGAGCGCAAACGGCGCAGCGCGTCCATCGAAGTCATACCGCTTTCCTTGCGCAGGTTAACCATCCCGTCCAGGATCCATTTCCTCCCTTAGAGCTCTTAGCACTTCCTCCGTCACCGCGCGAAGATCCCCCCGGCACACGCAGCCGGCGGCCCGCTGGTGCCCGCCGCCCCGAAAACGGCTGGCGACGCGGTTGACGTCGACCGCCCCGTTTGAGCGCATACTGACCCGGACAAGGCCCGGTTCGGCCTCCTTCAGCAGCACGGCGGTTTCCACGCCCTGAAAAGCGCGGATATAGTTGATGACCCCTTCGCTCATGTTCAGTTCGGCGCCCGCCGCGGCGTAATCGGCCAGCGACAGCGCGACAAGAGCTATTTTCCCGCCGGCGGGGAAAGTCAGGCGGGCCAGCGCCCGTTCCAGCAAGCGTCCCTGTGCGAGCGGGCGGCGTTCGTAAATCATCTCGTTCAAAGCCGCCACGTCCACGCAAGGCCGGAGAGCGGCGGCGACGCGCAAACTGCGCGCCGTAGTGTTGCTGAAACTGAAACGCCCCGTATCCGTGACTATCGCCGTATAAAGGCACAGCGCCACCCGCTCGTCTTTGACCGAACCCAGGCGTTTCAAAATTCCGTACATCAATTCGCCGGCAGCCGCCGCCTTCGTATCCACATAATTCCAATCCGCGTAAAGTCTGTTGGACACATGATGATCAATGTTGACCGTCATCTTATCCCTCAGCGCCTCCGGCCGCAGCTGCGGACCCGCCCGCCTCGCCTCCGCGCAGTCGGCGAACACAACGAGCCGAGGCGTCTCAGCCGGCAAAGTATGAACGATCCGCTCAATTCCCGGTAAAAAACGCAGATTGGCCGGCGCTTCTTCCTCACAGAAACAAGTGACCGCCGCCCCTCGCGTTTCGAGAACCCAGGCCAGAGCCAAAGCGGAGCCCAGCGTATCGCCGTCAGGAGCGACATGCGAAATAATCAGCGCCTCTTCCGCCCGCGCCAGCAGATCTACTATAGCGGCAAACGCGGCTTTGTCACCTGTTTTCTCCATCGCTCCCGTCCTCCGCGCGGGACTCCCCGGCTTCCGCCGCCGCTCCCACTTCGCGCAGAATGGCGGAGATCCGCGCTCCCTGCCTGATGGAAGCGTCGTACACAAACCGCAGTTCCGGCACATAGTGAGCGGTCATCGTCTTGCCCAGCTCGCCTCGGATAAAACCGGCCGCGCTCTCAAGCGCCTTCATACTTTCCGTCACCGCCGCTTCTTCCCCTAAAACGCTGACATACACACGGGCCAGACTCAGGCTCTTGTCTGTTTTCACCCCGGTCAGCGTGACAAAACCGAGACGCGGGTCTTTTACCTCCTCGCTTATGATGCGCGCCACCTCGGTTTTAATATGCTCGGCCAGGCGAAACACCCGATGTTTACTCATAAATTACGCTTTACTTCCTCCATGGTATAAGATTCTAACACGTCGCCTTCCTTGACGTCGTTAAAATTGTTCAGTCCTATACCGCATTCGTAACCTTCCACTACCTCTTTCACATCATCCTTAAAACGGCGGAGCGAATCCAGCTCTCCCGTGAATATGACCACGCCGTCCCGGATGACCCGCGCCTTTGACGCGCGTAAAATTTTGCCGTTCAGCACATATGAACCGGCGATAGAGCCGACTTTCGGCACCTTTATCACTTGGCGCACCTCCGCCCGGCCATGGACCATTTCGACAAAATCCGGATCAAGCAGGCCTTCCATCGCTGCTTTCACATCGTCGATCGCGTTATAAATGACGCTATACAGACGGATATCCACGCCCTGCAATTCGGCTGCCGTCTTGATATTCGCGTCATGGCGCACGTTAAAACCGATGATGATAGCGTTGGAAGCGGCCGCCAGCATGACGTCCGACTCGCTGATGCTGCCTACGCCGCCATGGATCATATTGACGCGCGCTTCCGCAGTGCTGAGTTTGATGAGGGATTGCCGGAGCGCCTCGACCGATCCCTGAACATCACCTTTGATGATAATGTTCAGATCCTTGACTTCGCCTTCCTTGATCCGCTCAAAAAGGTCGTCCAGGCTTATCTTGCCTCTCTGTTTCACTTCTTCCGCTTTGTGTTCGTCTATACGGGCTCCGACGATGCCGCGCGCCAGTTTTTCATCGGTGACGACATGGAAAACGTCGCCGGCCGCCGGCGTTTCCGATAAGCCGTGTACTTCCACCGGCATAGCCGGGGCGGCCTTTTTCACGCGCCGGCCTTTATCATCCACCATGGCCCGAATGCGGCCGAAGGAACGGCCGGCGACAAAGATATCGCCCACGTTCAGCGTGCCTTTCGCCACCAGCACCGTCGCCACCGGTCCTTTACCTTTATCAAGTTTGGCTTCAATGACGGAACCCGTGGCCAACCGCAGCGGATCGGCTTTCAGGTCCTTCATTTCCGCCACCAAGAGAATCATCTCTAACAAATTTTCGATATTTTGCCGCGCTTTAGCGGACACCTGCACGGCCACCACGTCGCCGCCCCAATCCTCAACTAACAGTCCGTATTCAGTCAGTTCCTGCTTTACGCGCTCCGGATTGCTCCCCGGTTTATCTATTTTGTTGATAGCGATTATTATCGGCACGCCCGCCGCTTTGGCGTGATTGATAGCTTCCACGGTCTGCGGCATCACTCCGTCGTCCGCCGCCACGACCAGCACGGCGATATCCGTGACCTGAGCGCCTCTGGCCCGCATAGCCGTAAAAGCCTCGTGCCCGGGGGTGTCCAGAAAAGTGATCTTCTGCCCGTTATATTCCACCTGATAAGCGCCGATATGCTGCGTGATGCCGCCGGCTTCCGAGGCCGTGACGTTAGTGGAGCGGATGGCGTCTAAGAGCGAGGTTTTGCCATGATCAACATGTCCCATTACCGTGACGACAGGCGGGCGCGATCTCATATTATCCGGATCGTCCTCAATTTCTTCCACGACAGCCAGAGATTTTTCCACTCGCACCTCGACTGTCATCCCCATGTCCGCGGCGACGATGCCGGCGGTGTCGGAATCAATTTGCTGGTTGATTGTGGCCATGATATTGTAAGCCAGCAGCTGCTTGATCACCTCGCCGGCTTTTTTGCTCATGATAGAGGCCAGTTCCTGCACGGTAAGGGATTCCGGAATAATGATATGCTTGGGTGGCAGCGGTTCTTTAGCCGCCGTTTTTTCGCCCCGTCTGCCCGCGAGAGGAAAGTCTTTTTCCGAAGCCCGCCGTTTATCGTAACTCCGGTCTTTCTCATGGGCTTTCTTCTGAGCCGGAGCCTGTCGCTTGAGCGGGTGTTCCGCCACGGTCAGCTCCACGGTTTTTCCTTCGATTTTCACGCGGGAAGTTTGAACGGGTTTTTTGTCCCCCGGTCTGCCCGGTTGCCGGTTATCCCGAAATCCGCCCTGCGCGGGACGGCCGTCGTTCGGGCGGCGGGGCGGGTAGCCACCGGGGCCGCCGGGGCGCCTGTCGCCTTGCGGTCTGCTGTCTCCCGGCCGCCGGTATCCCGTCTGTCCTTGGCCAGGCGCGCCAGATTGACCTTGACCTTGACCGGCGGGACGGGGCCGCTGTCCTTGCTCCGGGGAATAGCCTCCCTGTGGCCGCGGCCGGTCACTTCGCCATTCGCCTGCCGGCCGGCCGCCCGCCGGTCTCTCCCCAGGCGGCCGGCTGCCTGGCGGGCGCTGCGGGCGCTGCCATTCGCCCGGCGGTCTGCTGTCGCCGGGCCGCCGCTGTCCCTGTCCCGGCTGTCCCTGTCCCATCTGTCCCTGACCGGGGCCGCTCTGCCCCGCGGGACGGGGCCGCTGCCCTTGCTCCGAGGAATATCCTCCCTGGGGCCGCGGCCGATCACTTCGCCATTCACCGGCCGGCCGCCGCTCGCCTGCCGGTCTCTCCCCGGGCGGCCGGCTGCCTGGCGGGCGCTGCGGACGCTGCCATTCGCCCGGCGGTCTGCCATCGCCGGGCCGCCGCTGTCCCTGTCCCGGCTGTCCCTGTCCCATCTGTCCCTGACCGGGCCCGCTCTGCCCCGCAGGACGAGGCCGCTGACCCTGCTCCGAGGAATAGCCGCCTTGAGGCCGCGGCCGATCACTTCGCCACTCGCCTGGCGGCCGCCGCTCGCCTGCCGGTCTCTCCCCGGGCGGCCGGCTGCCCGGCGGGCGCTGCGGACGCGGCCATTCACCCGGCGGTCTGCTGTCGCCGGGCCGCCGCTGTCCCTGTCCCGGTTGTCCTTGCCCCATCTGTCCCTGACCGGGCTGGCCAGGCCGGCTCGGCTGCCCCTGTCCCTGCCGGGGCCGCCCCTGCTCCGCGGCATACCCGCCCTGGGGCCGCGCGGCCGGTCTCTCTCCCGATGGGCGGCCTCCCCGCTCGCTTTCACTCTGCGGCTGCCGCGGCGCGGCTGGCGGCTGTGCCGACGGCGGCTTATTGGCGGCGTCGGTTCCCCGGCTCGACGGGCGGGCGGCCTCGCCCCCCTTATTTGGGGGGTTGGACGGGGCTTGCGCGTTTTGACTCTTGATCTTGGCCAAATCTCCCGCGCTGACCACATTAAAATTCGACTTCACATTGATACCCAAACCAGTCATGCGCTCCATTAATTCTTTGCTTGTGATATCCATCTCTTTGGCTAATTCATGTACTCTCATCCCGGTCATTTCACCTCCTTCATCGAACGAGACTTCCTTCGATCGGGGATTCGACCCCTTTTGAAGGTCAGCCGAGTCCATACCGGATCTGTTTATACTCCATCAACTCCTCGCTTTAATTATAGCCTGCGCAAACCCCTCATCCAGAACGAGGATTACCGCCAGCGGCGACATGCCGACCGCCGCCCCGAGTTCCTGTTTGCTCCCTTCGACTATGAGCGGAATACCAACGTCTTTCATCCAGGCGCCATATTTTTTCAATATCCCCGGCGCGTCCGCCGCCACAACCAGCAAAGCCCCCCGGCGCTTTTTCAAAAAAGCCTCCGTTCCGCTGCCGCCTCCGGCTATTTTTCCGGCCTTACGCGCCAAACCCAGAAGAGACGCTACTTTTGCGTTCACAGCCTGACCAATTCCTCCAATTCCCGCAGCAAATCGCCGGAAATATCCTGCCCTAAGGTTTTCAAAAACCTCTTTTTCTTCACAGCCGCCGTCAGGCATTCTTCGTCTCGGCAGACATACGCGCCCCTGCCGTTGTGTTTGCCGGTCCTGTCGTAAACAAGGCTTTTTTCCTCCGCGACCAGCCGCAGCATCTCCGCCTTAGGGCGCATAGCCTGACAGGCGACGCACATGCGCAAAGGCGTTTTTTTCTTCATCACAGCGCCTCTTCCCAGTCGCCCTCCCCCTCTTCAGCCTCCGCCCCGCCGGCTTCGGGACATGTATCCTCGTTTTCCGCCGTGTCATATTCATCCTTGTAATTTCCGGAGTAACCTCCGGCGTAATCCCATGACGCGCTCTCGCCGGACGCTTCGCCCTCGAACCCGTTTTCATCCTCGTCGTAATAATCTTCCTGCTCCTCGTATTGGTTGCCGAGCAGTCCCTGGGAAACGGCCTGCGCCTCGCTTTTGATGTCTATCTTCCATCCGGTCAGTTTAGCCGCCAGCCGCGCGTTCTGCCCCTCCTTGCCTATGGCCAGAGAAAGCTGATAATCAGGCACGACGACCACCGCCATTTTTTCCTTGTAATAAGGGTAAACCTCAATTACCTTGGCTGGGGACAGCGCGTTGGCCACAAATTCCACGGGATCATCCGCCCACTGGATGATATCCATCTTTTCGCCGCGCAGCTCCTCCACGATAGTCTGGATGCGCCCCCGTTTCGGGCCAACGCAGGCGCCTATCGCGTCAACATTGTCGTCGCGCGAATATACGGCGATCTTTGTTCGCGAACCGGCTTCCCGCACCGCGTTTTTGATTTCGATCACACCGTCGCGGATCTCCGGCACTTCCAGTTCAAACAGACGGCGCACAAGGCCGGGATGCGTGCGGGAAAGAAAAATTTGCGGACCGCGGGAAGTCTTTTTCACTTCTACGACATAGGAGCGGACTCGCTCGAACGGCTGGAAAATTTCTCCAGGAACTTGTTCGGTCGCCGTCATGCAAGCTTCAACCTTGCCAAGGTCAATGACAGCGTTTTTCTGTTCATAACGCTGGAATATGCCGGTGACTATGTCGCCTTCCTTGCCGATATAATCGTCGTAAATCATGCCCCGTTCCGCTTCGCGAATGCGCTGCACCACGACCTGTTTGGCTGTCTGAGCGGCAATGCGGCCAAAATTGCGCGGCGTCACCTCAAACTCCACCGTGTCGTCCAATTCGCAGTCCGGCTTCAGCTTGCGGGCCTGCTCCAGAGATATCTGCTGGCGCTCGTCTTCCACATCCTCTACGACTGTTTTGCAGGACAAAACTTTTATCTCCCCTGTGGCTCTGTCGATATTGGTGCGCACGTTCTGCAGCAAGGAAAAGTTCTTGCGGTAAGCGGAAATCAGGGCCGCCTCAATCGCTTCAAACAGAACATCGATCGACACTCCTTTCTCTTTTTCCAAATCATGCAGCGCTTCAATGAACTCCATGTTCACACTTCATTCCTCCTCGTTGTTTGCGTTTTCCCGACCCATATATATCAGACGCGCGTTTTCGATCAACGCGAGCGGAACGGTGATCCGCTCTTCCCCGTAAACAAGCGTCACGCCCTCGGCCCCGTATGCCGTGAGAATCCCGGAAAACATCGTATACCCCTCATATGGCTCTCTGGTGTAAACGCTGATCATGCGGCCGTTATACCGGCGAAAATCTTCTTCTTCCTGCAGCGGTCTCTCCACGCCGGGCGAAGAAACCTCCAGTACAAACGCCTGCTTTATCAGGTCTTCTCTGTCCAGCGCCGCGCTCAGAGCGCGGCTGACCTGGGCGCAATCGTCAAGATCCACCCCTCCTTCTTTGTCAATCGTCACACGCAAAATCCACTGAGTTCCCTCCGGCAGAAATTCGACCCCGGCGACTTCCGCCGCCGCGGCCGCCGCGGCCGGTCCGGCAATTGACCTGACCCGGCGGCATATGACCGCCGCTTCCGTCAATTGCGTCTTTCTGGTTTTTACCGCCATGTCGCCAATCAACTCCGTAGTACAAATGAAAGAGTGGGGATTTCCCCACTCCGACTCCAACCTTTTCCCTGCCGCGATCCCCGAAACTCGCGCCGCGACCGGCGCGACTGATGGTTATTATATCATAACGCTTTTAATCGCGCAAGCGTTATTAAGAATATACGCATATTTTTCTGGTCTGTAAATTTTTTACAATTCACCCTTCCTCAAAAGAATGGCGCTTTTATTTGACAAAGAACCTTCGTGTCCGATATAATATACTTGCGTCCAGCGGCGTATTTGACGCCGGGTCGGCGCATGCCTGAGTACGGGAGTTTCTGCGAAACGGGGGATCTGACAGCGGAGATGTTGCAACAGGCCTTTTCGCCTATTTTAACAAGGGAGGCTGATTTCGTGCCAAACGACAACAGATTGACTGGCGGATCATTGGAAACGGAAAAAAATGCTTCACCGAGTGAGCGCGACCGCGAGCGGATGCGCTTGGGCTACGTTGAGATGGCAGGGATAAACCTGAGTATCGCGCGGGAAAACGCGCCGGAAGATGTTATTTGGGCAAATAAGATTGAATATTCCAACAAAAGTTGATTGACTTAAATCGCGAGGAAAATATATGGTAATGAGTATTAAACGCGGAGAAATATACTACGCGGAGCTGAATCCGGTCGTGGGTTCCGAACAGGGCGGAACGCGTCCGGTTTTGGTGGTGCAGAACAACGTGGGTAATCAGTTCAGTCCGACGACGATCGTGGCGGCTATCACATCGCAGATCTCCAAAGCCAAACTGCCCACGCATGTGGAAGTGCGGGCCAATCACAGCGGTCTGGAAAGAGACTCGGTGATTTTAGCGGAACAGATCCGCACAATAGACAAGAGCCGGCTGAAAGAGAAAGTGGCGGTGCTTGGCGACGATATTATGAAACGTGTGGACGTCGCGATCGAGGTAAGTCTCGGCGTCACGGAAATCTGAAACCGTGCGGGCCGCGTTTACATAGGATAGAGAGCCGGATGCCGCCGCGGCGTTTTCCGGCTGTCTTGTCTATGTTCGGCGTCGCCCTGCGGAACGGAGGTGTGAGTTTTGGCTGAGAGGAACAAAGAGCAAAGAAGTATCTGCCTGACTAACGGCACGGTAATGCCGATGGACGGGGGGGAATTCAGTTTTAGCGGCAGCGTGCTCATAGCGGAGGGACGCGTCCGGGCGGTGGGCGCGCACCCACCTCTGGCGGCGGGGGCCGGCCCGGCGGCGATAGCGGCGGCGCTCGGGATGAGTCTGGGGGCTTTCGGGCCGGAGACCGTGATTGCGGACTGCGCGGGTCAATACGTGCTGCCGGGTTTTATTGACGCGCATTGTCACGTCGGCATCGGAGAAGAAATTTTCCAGTATGAAGGGGACGATGTCAACGAAATCACGGATCCCCTGACGCCGGAGCTGCGGGCGACCGACGGCGTGAACCCGGAGGACGAGGCGTTTCGCGACGCGCGGCGCGGCGGGGTGACGGCTCTTTTTGTCTGTCCGGGCAGCGCCAATGTGATCGGCGGCACGGGGGCGGTGTTAAAAACCGCCGGGCGCACGGTGGAGGAGATGACCGTGCGCGATCCGGCCGGGTTGAAGGCGGCCTTGGGCGAAAACCCCAAAACCGTTTACGGGGAGCAAAAGAAATTGCCCAGCACCCGGATGGGAACGGCGGCGCTTTTGCGGCAGGCTTTCGTGGACGCGCAGACATACCGGGATAAACTGCGTCAGGGGCAAAAAGACCCGGATAAGCTGCCGGAGCGCGATTTGGGCATGGAGCATCTGTTGCTGGTCCTAGAGAAAAAAATACCGCTGCGCGCCCACGCTCACCGCGCGGATGATATCATGACCGCGATACGCGTGGCCCGCGAATTTGATCTGGATATGGTGATCGAGCATTGCACGGACGGGCATAAAATAGCCGATATCCTAGCGGCGGCCGGTTATCCGGCCGTGGTGGGCCCCGCTTTGATCAACCGCTGCAAACCGGAGGTAAAAGATAAAAATCTGCGCAACCCCGGCGTTCTGGCGGCAGCGGGTGTGCCGGTCGCCCTGATGACCGACCACGGCGTGACGCCGGTGGAACAGCTGTCGCTTTGCGCGGCGCTGGCGGTGAAACACGGCATGACCTACGCCGGCGCCTTGAAGGCGCTGACTTTGGACGCGGCGCGGATATTGGGCGTGGAGGCGCGTCTCGGTTCTCTGACCCCCGGCAAGGACGCCGATATCGTGGTCTGGCGCGGCGAGCCGCTGTCCCTGCCGGCGGCGCCGGCCATGGTTTTGATCGGCGGGCGCGATGTGACCGATGACTGAAAAGATTTTTTCTCTGCCCTCGGCGGCAGAAACGGAGCGTTTCGGCGCCGCTGTCGCCGCCGATCTGCGCGGCGGCGATATAGTTCTGCTTTTCGGGGAATCCGGCGCCGGCAAAACGGTGCTGGTGCAGGGAGCGGGCAGAGCCTTGGGCGTCGCGGAGCTGATCGTCAGCCCCACTTTTACTTTGGCGGCGGAATATGAGGGCGTGGCCGGCGGGCGGCGGATCCGCCTGATCCATCTGGACCTGTACCGGCTGACCCGGCCGGAGGAAGCGGATATCATCGGCGCGGACAGTTTTTTCCGCCCGGACGCGATCGTCATGGCGGAATGGCCCGAGTTGATCGCGGCGGCGGCGGGTCCGGAGGCGCTGCGGCTGGAAATAAGCGGCGGCGGGAGTGAGCCGCGCCGGATCAGGCTGTCCTGCGCCGAGGAATATTGGGGAGAAAGACTCTCCTCTTTTTTGCGGCCATGAATATACTGACCATCGATACCGCCACCTCGGCGACGGCCCTGTCTTTGAGCGCGGACGGCCAATTGACCGGCGAGAGTTTCCTCCGGACGGAAAAACCGCATTCGGAAAAGGTGCTGCCCCTGACGGAGCAGCTCTTGGCGGTCTGCGGCCTGCAGCCCGCGGATCTGGGACTTATCGCCGTGGCGCGCGGACCCGGCTCTTTCACGGGCATCCGCATCGGCATCGCCACTGCTCAGGGGATGGCCCAGGTCCTGGGGATCCCGGCGCTGGGTCTTTGTTCGCTGGATATCGTCTCCTGGGCCGGTTGGGGCCGCCCGGAGGATATTGTGGTTTTGCTGGACGCGCGCAAAAACGAGTGGTATATGGCGCGTTACCGCTGGCGGGAGTCGGCGGACTGGGCCGGGGCGGCGGTTTGGCGGCGCGAGACCCTAGAGCCGCCGCAGGCCGTGGCGACGCGGGACTTGGGCGAGCGGCTCGCGGCCCGGCCGGGTCCGGTATTGCTCGCCGGCGAAGGCGCGGAGCGAGCCGGCCGGGACCTGGCGGGCGGGCCGGCCGCGGGGGCGCGCGCGCTGCCCGGAGCGCTCGCTTTGACGCGCGGAGCGTGCGCGGCCCGGGAGGCCGCGTACCTGCTGGGCGCGGCCGGCCTGCCCGCCCCCCCCGGCGCGCCGGGGGGCGAGCCGCCCTTATGGCAGGTCGAACCTTATTATATCCGGCTGCCGGAAGCCGAAGTCCGCCGCCGGGCCGCGGAGACGAAGGCATGAGCGAAGTGCGGGTGCGCCCGGCAGAGCCGCGGGACGTTCCGGCGGTGGCGGCGCTGGAGACGGCGAATTTTAGCCGGCCTTGGTCGCTGGAATCGCTCAAGGCGGATATCACCAAGAACAAACTGGCCCGCTATTTCTGTCTGGAAGCGGATGGGCAGGTGCGCGGCTACATCGGGGTTTGGCTGATCTTTGACGAAGCGCATATCACTAATATCGCCATCCGGGAAGATTGCCGCCGGCAGGGCTGGGGGGAATTTTTGCTTCGCTCCGTGATCGCGGAATTGATCCCGGCCGGCATCAGCAAAATGACTTTGGAAGTGCGGCGCTCCAACACGGCGGCCCAGGCTTTATACCAAAAATTGGGCTTCGTGGCGGAAGGGCTCCGGCCGCGTTATTATGAGGACGACCGCGAAGACGCCGTCGTCATGTGGGCGGTCTTAGTTTAGGAGAGGAGCGGAGCGGCGTGAAGATGGACGACACTTTGATACTCGGAATTGAAACCAGCTGCGATGAAACGGCGGCGGCGGTTCTGCGGGGCGGCCGCCGCCTTTTAAGTCATATCATCTCCTCGCAAACGGAGACTCACGCCGTATTCGGTGGCGTAGTGCCGGAAATAGCCTCCCGCGAGCATTGCCTGCGCCTGGGTCCGGTGGTGCGGGAGGCGCTGACCCAGGCCGGCGCCGGCTTCAGCGATCTGAGCGCCGTGGCCGTGACCTATGGGCCCGGACTGGTGGGGTCGCTGCTGGTCGGGGTCTCCGGGGCGAAAGCGATGGCTTTTGCCGCCGGCAAACCCCTCGTCGCCGTCAACCATTTGGAAGCCCATATCTACGCCAATTTTCTGGAACATCCCGATTTGGAGTTCCCTCTGCTGGCCCTGCTCGTCTCGGGCGGCCACACTCATCTCATCCTCCTGTCCGGCCATCTGCGCTACCGGGTGCTGGGCCGCACGCGGGACGACGCGGCCGGCGAGGCTTTTGACAAAGTGGCCCGCGCGCTCGGTCTGGGTTATCCGGGCGGGCCGCGCTTAGAACAGGCGGCGCGGGACGGAGACCCGGCTGCCTTCGCTTTTCCGCGGGCCGCGCTGGAGCCGGGCAGTTGGGATTTTAGTTTCAGCGGCTTGAAATCCGCCGTGCTGAACTCCCTGAACCGGGCGCGCCTGAAAGGCGAGGATCTCCGAGTCGCCGACGCGGCCGCTTCTTTTCAGGAGGCGGTCGTGGATATTCTGGCCCGGAAGACCGTCGCCGCCCTGGAAGCGACCGGCGTGCGCACTTTGGCGCTCGGCGGCGGCGTGGCCGCCAATCAGGCCCTGCGCCGGCGGCTGCGCGCGGAAACCGCGGCGCGGGGCGTGGCTTTCGTTTATCCCTCGCCGGTCTATTGCACGGATAACGGAGCGATGGTGGCCATGTGCGGTCACTGGCGTTATTTGGCGTCCTCCTTTGCCGATTGGCGCTTGAATGCGGTTCCCGGGCTTATTTTACACGATTTTTACAAAGAAAATGGAAAAATGTAAGTGGACTTTGCACGAGAGTTATCAACATGTTTTTGTGGATAATGTGGATAATGCGCATGGACAAAGGAGTTCGATTTGAGGTCCCGGCAGTGGAAAAACCGCCCGCGCAGTTTTATCCGGCAGGCTTGAAAGTTATTCTGTAAAGACGAAAGTAAAAATTACAATGTTGCGGAACATTGCCGGCTCTGGAAAGGGAGAGATGCAGTTCCTATGGAAGTAGAGGGTATTATTGCCTAAAACAGCTTTAAGAAAACTGATGTCCGAACGGAGGAATAACTGGCCGGCCGCGGAACGCGCGGAAAAAAGCCGGTCAATAACGGCGCGCGTCCTGGAAAGTACCTTTTTTGCCGGGAGCAAATCGGTTTTTTTATACATGAGCGTCGGCTCGGAAGTGGAAACGAGAGACTTAGCGGAGGCTATTCTCGCCGGGGGGCGCGCGCTTTTCGTCCCTCGGATCGAAAAAGGCCGGATGCTCGCCTGCCGGATACATTCCCTCGCCCGAGACCTGGCGCCGGGCGCGCTGGGCATTTTAGAACCGCGGTCTTCCCGCTTTGCCGTGTCCCCGGACGTCCTGGATCTCATCCTCGCTCCCGGGCTGGCCTTTGACCTCGCCGGCCACCGTCTGGGATACGGCGGCGGTTATTATGACCGTTTCCTGCCGCGGCGCCGCCCGGACGCCGCCCTGGGCGGGCTGGCCTTTTCGTTCCAAATTTTACCAGCAGTGCCCTGCGAGCCGCATGACCAAAAATTGGCTTGCCTTGTCAGTGAAAACAGTATATCTTATATGGGTCTCTAAACCGGCTAAAATTATATGTATGGCAAATATATACTTAAATGATAATTTATGGATCCAAGGAGGTTATATGCGATACAGTTATAAAACGCGCGGCACATGCGCGACAGAGGTCTCATTTGATCTGGACGGGCAAACCGTGAGCGGCGTGCGCTTCCGGGGAGGCTGTCAGGGCAATCTGCAAGCCGTGGCGGCGCTGGCGGAGGGATTGCCGGCCGAGCGTCTTGTGGCGAAAATCAAGGACATCGATTGCGAAGGGCGGGGGACTTCCTGCCCGGATCAGTTGGCGCGCGCCGTCCTCGCGGCCTTGGAGAGCGCTGATTAGAAGTTAGTTCTGCTGTGAGGATTTTTTTGCGGCGCGGCGTCAGATTCCGCGTCTTTGGTGCGACTATATATATGACGCATAGGAAGGAGGCTCCGAATGGACAGCAACTTATTCGGCCAAATCTATGACGTGCTGTTTCCGGCTGTTTACCGCTATATCCGCCTGCGTGTCCCGGCCGCGGAAACGGAAGATGTGACAGCGGAGGCCATGGCGCGCATATGGAAAGCCAGCGGCGGGTTTGCCGGTAAAAGCTCCCTGAAGACCTGGGCGCTGAAAATAACGGCCCGTCATGTGGCGGAATATTACCGCCGCCGCAAACAGACGACGGCGCCGCTGGGAGAAGAACCGGCGCTTATACCGGACGGGCTGAACCCGGCGGAAACCGTGCCTGATTCGCTCGCTATCCGCAATGTGTTCGCCGGGCTGCCGGAAAACCAGGTAGCCGTGATTGAATTTCGGCTGATAGAGGGCTTGAGCGCCAGAGAAACCGCGGAGGTGATGGCGGTGACCCCGCAGGCGGTCGACAGCCTGCTGTACAGAGCCAAACAGAATTTTCGCCGGGCTTGGGAACAGGAAACAGCGTCGGTTTAGTGGAGGCGATGATATGGACGACAAAGAATTGAACCTGTGGCGGGAAGACGGGGACGGCGAGCGCGCCGCGCGTTTTTTTGCCGGACTGGAAGCGGATGAAACAGTTAGAGAGCGCGTTCGCGCTAAAACGCGGGACTTGACGCAAAAGCCGGCGGCGCCTAGACCCGTATGGAAAAAAATGCCGAGGCTCCGCTATATTATAGCGGCCGCCGTGCTGGTCCTTGTTTGCGCCGCTCTGATCAACCTGACCCGCGCCCCGCTTGAGAGCGCCGTCTCTAACGCTTATGGCGGGATGGCCGCCGGGGGGGCGGCGGAGGCGCCGATGGCGATGGCGCAGGCTGACATTGCCTATGAGGATACGGCGGCTTATGACAAGGATGCGGGAGAGGCGAGATATGGAGCCGAAAACGTGGCCGGAGCCGCCGGAGGCGGCGCGGTCAGCCCTGAGGAAGCGCCGCGCGCAGATAAAATAATATACACGCTGGACGCTCAGCTGCGCGTCGATAACGTCGCCGAAGCCATGCGCAGCCTGGAAGCGCGGGCGCGGGAACTGGGCGGGTACGTCTCCGGTTCGCGCCAGAACAATCAGGATTACTGGCAGTACGGTTCGCTGAATTTACGCGTCCCGGCGACGGAGTTCGCCGCTTTCGCCGATTCGCTCGCCACATGGGGCACGGTTACCGATAAGTATATTTATTCCAATGATATAACCGAGCAATATATGGACGCGGACAGCCGGCTCAAATCCTGGCAAGCCCAGGAGGATCGCTATCTGGAGTTTTTTTCCGCCGCGGAGACCGTGGAGGAAATGATCATGATCGAAAACGCGCTCAACGAAGTGCGCCGGGAAAAAGAGTCGCTGGCCGGCCAACTCAAGTATTGGGACAGCAAACTCACTTATTCGGAAGTGAATCTGGAACTGACGCAGCAACGCACAGACGTCGCGGTAACGGATCCCTGGCAGCCCGTATCGTTTTCCCGCACGCTGGAAGCGGCTAAAAACGCGGTGATCAAGACCGTGAGCATGGCCTGGAACGGGTTCAACGGCGTCGTGGTCCTTCTGGGCTACGCCTTGCCTGTTCTCATCATTTTGCTGATCGCGGCGCTGGTCCTGCGGGCGTGGCTGCGGACGAAAAAAGCCAGACGCCAAGCGGCGATAGCAGCGGCTCTGCACCCGGAAACCCCCGCGGAGACCGAGCGGCCGGACGCCGGCGCTGACAGCTGATCATTGCCCGCCGGCGTTTACTACTCGGCCACCTCGATGCGATCCACATAAAACTCTCCGCCGACGGACGTGGGCTCGCCGTCCCGCCCGCAGCGCGGACAGGCGAAAGAAAGCGGGCGGCGCGCGTAAGGCGCGTCGCAGCGCGGACAGTACCATTGCGTTTTGACTGTAGTTATCTCCAGCTCGGCGTTTTCACAGACCGTGCCCTCGGCAATCATTTCAAAATACATTTGCAGGGACTCGGGCGCGAACCCGGATTGCTCCCCCACTACCAGGCAAATGCGGGTCACGCGGCGCGCGTTTGCCTCACGGGCTTTTCGCGCGGCGATATTTATAAACTCCCGCGTCACAGGATACTCGTGCATGAAAAATCATTCCGCTCCGCCGGAGGACTGCAGGTTATAACTCACGTTTTCCCAAGGCAGATCATCTTCTTTCCGGGCCCGCCCGACTCTGGCGCCGTGACCGACGGCGACGATGGCTAGGACATGGACTTGCGGCGCCAGAGCGAACATCTCCCGCAAATAATCCTCCGCCCATTGCGTCCCCTCGCCCTCCCCCCGGCGCGGCCGGCGCCAGATTTGGCTCCAGCAGGAGTTCAGCCCGAGCGCTTCCGCCGCCAGTTGCATATAAGCCGCCGCTATAGCGGCGTCCTCCATCCAGATATCCGACAGAGATCCGTCAGCCGTCACCACGACCGCCAAAGGCGCCTGACGCAAAAAATCAGCGCCGTATTCCTTGGCGGCGGCCAATTTGTCCAGCAGTTCCCTGTCGTTTACGGCAATAAAGCGGCAGGGTTTTTTATTATGCCCAGTCGGGGCCAATAGAGCCGCGGCCAGTATCTGTCTGGTCTGCTCGGGCGTGACCGGTTCGGCTGTGTATTGACGAACGCTTCTTCTCTTGTACATAATTTGCAGCATAAAAACATCCTTCCTGATAAATAATCACTGTGATTTTCGACGATGGCGGCCAAAACCCTTCATTTAAGCTTTCGCGCCTCGTCCGCCGCCAAAAGCAGGAGCGCTTGCTTCTCGTTAGCGCAGCGCCCGGCGACGACCGCCTGCAGCAGCGCGGCCAATATACGTCCTATGTCTCGGCTTTCAGGGATCCCCAATTCCAAGAGATCCCGCCCGTTTATTTTCAGATCCGCCAACCGGTAACAGTCACCTTCATCCAGAATTTTCCTGGCAGTCTGGATTATCTTATCCGTCGCGCCGGGGCGGATATGATCGGGATGATGGGCCAGATTGTCCGCCCGCTTTATCTTTAAAAGCGAAAAGAAGATTTCCGGGCCTAGCTTGCGCAGCCAGCGTCTGATCACGTTCGCGCGGCAAGAGATATCCAAATCATGCCAGCGAACCAAAGCGCAGATCTTTACCCGTTCCGCCCGCGACGAGCGCAGGCGTTTCAGCGCTTTGGCGGCTATATCGGCGCTCAGGCGGGGATGGCCGTAAAAATGACCGACGCCGGCCGCGTCCTGGAAAAAAGAAGCCGGTTTGCCGATATCATGAAAAAACATCGCCAGCCGCAGATCCGGGGCGGGCGGCAAATGCGCGATCGCTTGCAGAGTATGCTCATAGACGTCAAAAATATGGTAGGGGCTGTGCTGGTCAAAGGCGACCATCGGCAGCATTTCCGGCAGGAAAACGCCGATAATATCCGGCCAGCGGCGTAAAATTTCCGGCGCCTGCGCCCCGCACAGCAAAAGACGGAATTCCCGCCAGACTCTCTCCGGCGCCACCCGGCTGAGACGCGGTCCCCAGCGCCGCATGACCGCCGCGGTCTCCGGCGCCAGACGATAACCGAAAAGCGAAGCGAGGCGCAAAGCGCGCAGCACCCGCAAGGCGTCCTCCTGAAAACGGGCGGCGGGATCGCCGACGGCGCGGATAATCCCCGCCCGCAAATCAGAGTGCCCGCCCCGCGGGTCTAAAATCCCCCGCTCCGGGTGATAAGCTATCGCGTTCATAGTAAAATCCCTGGCGGCCAAATCATCCTCAATGCTCGCCGCTCCCGCTCTCGCCGCCGCGTCTCCGGGCAGTCGATAGATGGTCACCTCAATCGGGCAGCCGCGGATGATCACGGTCAGAGTGCCGTGACGGACGCCCGTATCCAATACGCGCCAACCGGCAAAAATCGCCCGCGTCCTCTCCGGCGTGACGGAAGTAGCGATATCCCAATCTTTAGGTTTACGGCCGCATAAAAGATCGCGCACCGCGCCGCCGACCACCCAGGCTTCGCCGCCGCCTGTTTCCAAGAGGCGCAGCGCCTCCAGGACCGGAGGAGCGAAGGAAACGGAAAACGGTTTATTATTTTGTTTTATCTTATACATTATTATAACTTGCGTCTCGCGAAAGAGAGTGGAATTTGCTTTTTCCCCGCCGATATGGTAGATTAAAGCATATATCCGTCCGCGGAAGCCTGCCGCCGCTCCGCGCGGCTGTTTGTTTGCGGCAAGCTCTGAGGAAGGATGTAAGTTATCGTGGACTTGGATTTCGCGCGGAGAACGGCGGCTTTCTGGCAATGGTTCGCTCAAAACGAAGCCTTGCTGGCTGATCTGGCGCAAAACACTGAAAACCGGACGCCGGCGGACGCGGCTTTCATCGCCCGGGGAACGGACCTCATCAGCAAAGACTTCAGCTTTCGCGTCAGCGGTGATTTTACAATAACCTTTGCCGCAAGCGAAGATGAATTCCTTTTCTTTTTGCTCCGATATATCACCGCCGGTCAGCCGGCGGAGCTAACCAATAAATGGAAAATAAGTCCGGGTGAGCGTGAGAGCGCCGACCGGATTTTCCACTACAGCCGAACGCCTGAGGACGTCGAACCGCGGAGAGATATCTACCGCGGCTCGTCCAAATGCGGCGGTTTGATCACGGATTACAGCGCCGGCGCGTATTTTGCCGCGATTAGCCGCTTCGGGGCCCGGCCTCTCTTTATATTTTACTTTCATGACCCTGACGCGGCGGAAGAAGCGGTAGAGGCTGAACGGGAGGCCGTCGCCGCCGCGCTGGCAGAGGAGGCGCTGGGCGAAGAAAACGGGAGCGAAACGGGCGTCTTGCTCGGCGGGGCCAGCGGCGGCAAATGCGCTTATATCGATTTGCTCCTGTACGACGCCGAGACTTTTTGGCCCCGGGCGGCGGTCGTCCTGACGCAATGGCCGCATCTGTTTTTTTGCGCCGATTTCAAAGAGGGCAGCCCCATCTTGCCGCTGGCCGGCCCCGATACGCCCGATCTGCTGGGCCGCCTGCATCTTCTGCACCTCTACAACGCGCATGAGAGAATAACGCAAACCATCGAACAAATACCGCCGGCCCGCCGCGGTTACGCGCTCACCAGCCTGTACGGCCGGGCGCTGAATAATCTGGATCGCTACGGCGACGCTCTGGCGGCGCTGCTGCCGCTTAAAGCCGCCGGGGAGAATGACGCGCTGTGGCATTTTCGCGTGGGCTACGCCTACTATTATCTTGACCGGGAGGAAGAAGCCGCCGGCTATCTGGAGCGCGCGTACGCTCTTGGCGACCATGACGAGGCCACCTGTTATCTGCTCAAAACCTGCCAAAAGATCCTTGTGACCCGGAAATGGCTGTCCGCGCCGATAGCGGCCAACAGACTGTGGCCGATGTAGTTTATTTATCGACAGTCCCTTCCGGCGCAAAGCCGAATTTAGCCGCGATTTCAGCGTAGAGCGGCATGGGGACGCCGGCGGCCGCGCCCATGCGCAGCGGCTCAAAGACCAGCCCGTCTATTTCGGAAGGATGATCCTGGGCCACATCCCGCTGCAGCGAAGTCAGCATATCCGGCGGCAGGCCTTCCAGCACCTTCAGGTTGATCGCCAGAATATCCTCCGGCAAGGGGATATCCATTGCGGCGGCGACAGCCGCCATCTCCCGCACGAGCCCGCTGAACATCTCTCTTTGCTCTCCGGCGCGCACCGCCGCGGCCGGCGCGTCGTAAAACAAGCCGCAGGAGGCGAGAGCGGAAATAAACGAAAACTTGCGCATCGTGTCGCGGCGGATATTATCCGACAGAACGGCGGCGATACCGCAGTTTTTCATATCGTCGGCAATAGCGGTCAAAACCGGGCGGAATTCCTCGGGCCGCCGGGGCCCGAAAACCACACGCATGAGTTTATCATGCATCTGCACGATTCCCGGTTCTTTGATGCTGGCCGTGACGTACATACAGCCGTCGAGGACGAAGAGACCGGGCAGTTCGGCCTGCATACGCCCGCCGACGCCGAAAATATTCAAAATGGGGATGATCGCGGTATCCGCGCGGGCGACGCGCCGGATAAAGGGTATGGTGGAGGCAACGGAATAGCCTTTGACGCATTGCAAAATCACATCCGGACTGCCCTCATAGCCGTCCATGGCAAAAGCCGGCAGCGGCAAAGTGAAGTCGCCCCGGTGCGGAGTTTCCATACGCAAACCGCCCGCGCGCAAAGCTTCCAGATGCCGGCCTCTGGCGATCAGAGTCACGTCATGGCCGCCCTGAGCGAGATAAGCGGCCAGAGAGCCCCCCGTGCCGCCGGCGCCGATAATGAGGTATTTCATATCATTCATCTCCATTCTCTGAAATCACAGGGCCGGCGTTCTGCCGGCCCAGCCGCCGCAAAAAGCGTTTCCTGTATTTTATGACCGCGTAATCGCTGACCTTTCGCATGACGGCATTGTTGACCCAGCCGCCGGCGACGCCTACGACGGGATAGCCCTGGATAAATTTGCCGACCAGCATCGCCCGCGCCAAGGCCTGAGACGTCTGCCGCATCGTTTCCGTCTCGTTTTCATATAAAGCGAGACCCATGTCCAGGCGTTCCGCCACATCGTCCGCCTGATCCGGGCCTTCCGGGCTTTCGGCCGGGACGAGCGCCGCGCGCAGCACCGTCAGGATAAAAATCCTCTCCCCTTTGCCCTCATAAGAAAATCCGTGCCGCAAAGCGATCTCATAAGTATTTTTCAGCAGCATGGCCAAAAAAAGCGGAATGTCCGGCAATCCCCAGCCTACCAGACCCAGACCGCCTCCTTCTATTGTCGCCAGCGCGGTATTGGCGAAGGCGCCGCCCTTTATCCGCCGCTCCAGCCGCGCCAAATCCGGCCGCGCGCCGCTCGGGCGCAATTTTTTCTTATCGAAAGTCAGCTCGATCACGCCGGCGCCTTGGCAGAACACAAACTGAAAAGCGGTAAAAAAAGCTTCCTCCAGCACCCGGATCAGCCGCGGGGGAATGACGCCCTCGACCTTATCGCGCAGAGCGGCCAAAGCATTTTTCTTTCGCCTGTTTCGGCGCAGTTTTGTTTCCTGCCAGACCAGTTCGAGCATCTGAGACTCAATCGGATCCGTCATCTTTTTCTCCCCAAATCCTTAGCGCGGCTGAAACGGCGGCACGTCTCGATGATTTTCTCCTGATAAAATATCCCCAGCGCGCCGAGCAGCGCCGTAAGCGCAAACACAAAAACCGATATTTTCCACGCGCCCTCCCACAGAGCCGAGCCGATGATAACAGACGACAGGATAGCGGGGGCGCGGGCGAAATTGGATACGAACAAAAACCGCCCGATTTTAATGGGGCTGAGACCGGCCAGATAGGAGAGCATATCTTTTGGCATCCCCGGAATGAGGAAAAGCAAAAACACGATGAGCGTGGTTTTACGGCTGTCGCGCAAAAAAGCGTATCGGCCGGATTTTTCCGGATCGAACAGACTGACGGCAAACCGCGAACCCAGCCGCCGCGCCAGCGTAAAAACAATAGCGGAACCGGCAACGCTGCCTGTGACGCACAGCAAAAACCCGCCAGGAACACCGTAGAGAATCCCGGCGATCAGCTCCACCGGCCCGCCGGGGATGAAAGCGAAGACGATCTGCAATATCTGGACGCCAAACAGCAGGAACCAGCCGCCAACCCCGAAAGAAGCCACTCGGGCGCTGACCTCGCCGCGGAACTCCGGGTCGTTAAAACGGTCAATATATGGCCAGAGCAATATCGTAACCAGAGTAACCAACGCCGCATAAAAAGAGACGATCGCGATAAAACGCCAATTTGATTTCATGAAAAACGTATCCGGCGCCCTCGCTCAACCCATGCGGTTGAAATAATCTTCCTTTAACGCCGTGAGTTTTTGCGCGTCGGCTGCCCGCTTGGCGGAAGCGTCTTCCTGAATGCGCCGCGTTTCCTCGATCCCGTTCACGATCGTGCGCCAGGTCTGCTCTAGCGTCTCGACTTTGACGGAACTGCTTCCGGCCATGCGGGCCGTCATCTTGGTCTGTTCGACCGTGTTCTGGGCGTTTTTCAGCAGCATTTCATTCGTGCGCTCGTCCAGGGCCTGCATCGCTTCTGCCTGAATTTTCTGTCTTTTTAGCAAAATGGCTTGGGTCAGCGCCTGTTTGAACACCGGCAGCGTGATGATAAACGCGGAGTTTATCTTGCGAATCAAGTTCAGATTGCCAAAACGCATGGCTTGGATCATCGGTATAGACTGCATGGCCACATTTTCCGCGATGCGCAGATCCTGAACGCGCTGTTCTAAAATGATGCGCGCCTGTTCCAGATTGTTTATTTCCATATGCAGCATATTGTCGGGATTTTGCGCATAGCCGCCGCGCAGTTCCGCCAGCTTGACGTCGATCATCTCCAGGGCTTTTTCGCCGGCCAGAATGTATTTTATCAGTTCGTTGTAATAATTTACATTGGCTTTAAAAATATTCTGGAGTTTACCGTTCGCCCCGCCGATTTCCGCTTCGTACTCCTTGAGCTGGATGTAGATTTTGTCGACCTCATCCCCCATCGTGTGATATTTAGCCAGCAATTGATCGAGCTGTTTTTGCACGTTGCCGAAAATTTTCTGCAAAAAGCCTTTGTTCTCGGTGGAAACTTCATTGATGTCAAATTTGTCCATGATGACGCCGAGAGCGCTCAGCAGTTTGCCCGTGTCATTGATCTTGTCCATGCTCATGCTGCTTAGGACCGAGTCCGAGCATTTGGCGATCTCCTCCGCCGCTTTGCCGCCGAATTTAACGATGCTCTGCTGATTATTGATGTCAATTGTGTCCATGATGGCGCCCACTTCGGCTGAATTCGCCAATTCCTGCGTTAAAACCTTACGCTGGACCACGACGTCATAGGTTTGTTCCTGCTCCGGTTCCGGTTCCGGCTGCGCCGTCTGGATCTCCCCTCCGTTTTGGTCGCCCTGCGGCTTGAATTCCAAATCCATACATTTCTCCCCTTCTGAATATTTTCTGAACTCGCCCGTTTCCACTCCGTCTATTCTATTATAATGCTCCGCGCCCGGAATTTCAACCGCGATTTTTTTATGGCTTATTCGCCGGCGCGGCGGAAATTCTCGTCGGCGGCGAACCAGGCGATATTGTATATAAAGCAGATTTCCGTGAAATCTCCCTCTTGCAAACGCTCGCTGAGCGACGAGCGAAAATAACGCAGATCGATCATGGTGATTTCGTCATAATAAGGCAGGAGAAACGGGACTAAGGCGTGAGCGAAGGAATCTTTCAGTATCAGCAGGCGCTGCCCGGAGCCCGCGGTAGTACGTATGACCGTTTCACTGTGGTTGCCGCCTAAAAATACCGTATACAGATCTTTTTTACTTAAATTATCGTAAATATAAGGGGAGGAAGCCGTTTCACCCGTATCGGCGAAACGGATTTCCGCCTCCGCCGCCATTCCGTCGTCCCACAGGAAAAAACGGTCGCCGCGCAGCCAGGGAAGCGGCGCCTGCGCGTACAAGGCGCCGAAAAAAAGCGGGACCTCCGGAGCGCGCGGTCGCCAGTCCATAGGCGTCCAGCCTTTTTGCGCCGCCAGCGCCAGAAAGGCGTGATAAGCACCAGTTTGCGTCCAGTGGTGATCCGTGCGGAAATATAAGTCCTCGGCGCGGGCGGCGGTCAATTCCGCCCAAGGATCAACGACCGTAACGGCGGGCGGCAGAGCGGCTTGCAGCTCACAGGCCAGCAGACGTTCATTCAAAAGCGGCGCGCGCGGAGGCAGATACTCCGGATAAAGAGCCGCGGCGCTGTAGACCGGCAAAAAAGTGCAGGGGATGCCGCTGCCGTCCGCCAGTTGGAGCATATAAGCGATGTTTTCCCGGAAAAGCGGCGACGGCGGCAGATCTTTTTTTTCAAACAGGCGGCCGTCCGAACCGACATAAGCGCCGCCAATGTCCTTTTTCCCCAGACAGGCGTCGGCAGTTGTCTTGGCCTGCACCCAAAAAGAGCGGCCCGGGAACTGATCAGCCAGATAAGATTCCAAAGAGAGAGCCAGCGATCCGTCCCAGAGACGCGCCGGGCGCAGCGCGGGAAATTGCGCCAGATAGCGGTTTTCTATCTCGGAAAAACTTTGATCGGCTATGAGCAGATAGCCGGCGGACGGCAAGCATAAAAAAAGAATAAAAGCGGCAAGCAAAACGCGGTTGGCAATCCTCTCCCGCGGCTCGCGCCTTTCTTTTCTGAATTCATCAAAATCCGGCATATCAGATCGCCTTCCCGCAGTCCCTCATTTGTATCCTTGCCATAGTATCATAAAAAACGCCGCGCCGCCACCCTCAGCAAAATCAAAACCCGACAGGGTATCGCGCCACTGCCGGGTTTTAGTTCTTTGCCGCCTGTAGGCCTGAGGATCAGGCGGCTTCCTGGTCACGGGACGCAGGGCGCCCCAAGTGAGCCGCTGCTCACGGTCCCGCTCCCGCTGCTGTTTTTTGGACAGTTTTTCATAAGGGATGAATTTTTCCATGTCTAACCTTCCTTTATTTTGATATAAACTCCGCTCTGCACTTTTTTGGTCACGAGGTAATCTAATGACTGCACAAACATCGACAGCTTGGAAAAGTTGAAATTCCGCACGTCAAAATCCGGGTAGCGCTTGACCAGCTTGTTGCCCAACTCGCCGATATTGAGCCAGCCGTTGTCGTCCGAATTTTCCGCCACGATGGAGAGGATAGCCGCCTTGATGGTGCGCTTATTGGCCGCCGATTTGCTGGCCGCCGACTTTGCCGACCCGGAGTTAGCGTCGGCTTTATCCGAGTCCGCCTTGCCGCGCGCGCCTTTTCCTTCGGCCTGTTTTTCCTCAATATCCGTTTTCGCGGAGTCCTGTTTTTCGCCAAGACCCGACTTAGCGGATTCCGTCGCCAAAATATCCAGATATTTGAAGCGATTGCAGGCGGAGATAAAAGACTTGGGCGTCTTGCTTTCCCCCATGCCGATGACAATCATGCCGCCCTCGCGCAACCGCGCGGCCAACCGCGTAAAATCGCTGTCCGAGGAAACGATGCAAAAACCCTCCACGCGGCCGGAATAAAAAATATCCATCGCGTCGATTATCATCGCCGAATCCGTGGCGTTCTTGCCGCTCGTGTAAGCAAACTGCTGGAACGGCAGGATGGAATTGTCCAGCAGCGCCGTTTTCCAGGGATTAAGATTCGGGGTGGTCCAGTCGCCGTAAATGCGTTTGTAAGTCGCCAGCCCCTCATTAGATATTTCGTCTAAAATAAATTTAATGTACCGTTCGGAAATATTATCCGCGTCGATCAATACGGCGAATTTCTTTTCATCGTCCAAAAAAATACCCCTTAATTAATATTATTCAAATACACCGCCTCTCATTATGGTCTGCTCCCGTTCCGGCCCCACCGCGACCAGGGCCGCCGGAGCGCCGGCCAGTTCCTCCAGACGCCGGATATAATCCCGCGCCGCGGAAGGCAGGCGTTCAAACTCCCGAACGCCGCCCAGTTCTTCATCCCAGCCGCTCATCTCCTCGTACACGGGAGTGATCTGACTCAAAAGACGTGTGTTAGAAGGAAAATCCTTCAGCACCGTTCCGTCGGGCAAGCGGTAGCCGACGCAGATTTTCAGCGGCCCGATCCCGGTCAGCACATCAAGTTTCATCAGGGCCAAACCCGAGATGCCGCTGATCCGGACCGCATAGCGCGCCGCCACCGCGTCCAGCCAACCGCAGCGCCGCGCCCGTCCGGTGGTGGTGCCATATTCGCCGCCGCGCTGGCGCAGCTGCTCGCCTTTTTCATCCATGATCTCCGTCGGAAAAGGCCCGGCCCCGACGCGGGTCGTATAAGCTTTCAGCACGCCTGTTACCGCGCTGACGCACATGGGTCCCACACCGGCGCCCGTGCAAGCGCCGCCGGCTACGGGGTTAGAGGAAGTGACAAACGGGTAGGTGCCGTGATCCAGATCCAGCATGACGCCCTGCGCCCCCTCAAACAGAACGCGCTCGCCGCGAACCAGCCGCTCGTTGATCAAAAGGGCCGTATCCGTGACATAAGGCGCGAGCCGGGCGCCATAATCCAAATACTCCGCGCAGATCGCCTCCGGCTCGAGCGGCGGACAGCCGTAAACTTTAGTCAGCAAAGCGTTTTTCTCCGCCAGATTGTCCCGGATCTTTTCCGCCAGAGCGTCCGCTTCCAGAAGATCCTGCACCCGTATCCCCGAACGGCTGATTTTGTCGCGGTAAGCCGGGCCGATCCCTCGGCCGGTAGTGCCTATTTTAGCGGCGCCCCGCGCTTTTTCTTCCAATTCGTCCAGCAGGCGGTGGTAGGGCATGATGACATGGGCACTCGCGCTGACGCGCAGATTGGCGGTCGAGACGCCCCGCCGGCCCAAATCGCCGAGTTCCGCCAGCAGGACGGACGGATCGAGGACGACGCCGCCCGCGATCACGCAGAGTTTTTCCGGATAAAAAATGCCCGACGGCGTCAGATGCAGCTTATAAACCTCTGTTCCCAGCACGATCGTGTGTCCGGCGTTGTTGCCGCCCTGATAGCGCACGATCACCTGCGACTGCTCCGCCAGAAAATCCGTTATTTTTCCCTTGCCCTCGTCTCCCCATTGCGCCCCAATCAACACTACAGCCGGCATGTTTTTTCCTCCGCCATCATATATAATGTACGCCATCAAATATAACAGAAAAAACGCGCGTTTTCAATGGATAAAAAAGGAAAACGCGCCGTTCTGCTTATCCTACTTGGCGGCCTGTATATACCGTTTTAGCGCGTCCCGCCAATGAGGCAGACGGGCAAACCCCGCTTGGGTGAGGCTTTCCTTGCTCAGGCGGGAATTTTGCGGCCGCGCCGCTCTTGTCGGATATTCGCCGGTTTGCACCGGTTTCACCTTGGCCGACAATCCCGCTTCTTCCATAACGGCGGCGGCAAACTCATACCAGGAGCAGACGCCTTCGTTGGTGGCGTGATAAACGCCGTATTTTTCGCTCAGAGCCATATCGCAGAGCAGCGGAGCCAAATCCGCCGTATAAGTCGGAGAGCCGACCTGATCCGCGACCACGCCGATTTCTTCCCGCTCGGCCCCGAGGCGCAGCATCGTTTTAACAAAATTATTCCCCTGAGCGCCGAAAGCCCAGGAAATGCGCACGGTGAAACATCGGGTCGTCTCCGCCCGCATGGCGGATTCTCCGTCTAATTTCGACTGGCCGTAAACATTAAGCGGTTGCGTCCGGTCGCCTGTCTCGTAAAACTTTTCTCCCTGGCCGGGAAAAACATAGTCCGTGGAGATATAGAGCATCTTGGCCCCGACCGCCGCGCAGGCGCCGGCCACATAGCGCGTGCCGTCCGTGTTGATCGCCCGGCAAAGCTCCGCGTCGTCCTCCGCCTTGTCCACGGCGGTATAAGCCGCGCAATGCAAAACCGCGCCGGGAGAGTAATCGGCGATATAGGCCCTGACAGCGGACTCGCTCGTAATGTCAAAATCGTCAATGTCCACGCCCCGACCCGTCAATCCGCGCCGCGCCAATTCCCGGCACAGATCGCCGCCGAGCTGTCCCTTGGCGCCGGTGACTAAAAATTTCAATGGCTGCCCTCCCTCGTATAGGTGATTTAGCCGATGAAAAAATTATAGCACAGGCGCGGCGAAGTGTAAACCGGGGACGACGTCCTGCGACATCCCGATTCTTGTATCGGGGTCAGCGGTGCGTCGAGGACGCCGCACCCTACAAGGTCCGGATAATTTTATTGAAATATTCCGTCATTTTCCTTGACGGGAGAATGTCCCAGGAATATAATGGGTATACAGGCACGGCGAAACGGGCGTTCAGAAAAAGTTTTTTCCGCGAACAAATTCTCGCGTTTTGTGACCGCCGTGTGACCGGTCGATGGTATAATACCCCTGATGTGACATTTTATCTAAAATGTTACATATAAGGCGAGAGCCTTGATTTCTCCGCTTTTTCTCGCTCCTCTTTCCGCCGTTAAAACCCTTCCGCCGGCCATCCGGCGGTTTTTTATTCGCCCGATTCACCAGGGTTTCGGCCACAATGTAACATTTTAGATAAAATGTTACATTCGCCCCCTCCCCGTCATTGCGAGGCGCTCACAGCGCCGCGGCAATCCATGTTCTATTGTCTCACAAGCTGGCCCAGCGGACGAAGGGAGCTAAGCGCCATGTACAAACGCGGATCACAGCGTCAGTCTCATAGCAAACGGTCCCTGTATCATGCGCTTCTCAGCGCGGCGCTGCTGCTCGGCGCGACGGCTTTCGCACTGGCATTGCTCTCCTCCGCCCCGACCGCGCCGGACACCCTCCGGGTCGGCGCCGCGCCGCCAGCGGATTTTATTTACAGCATCAGCGGCGATACGATCACGATCATAAAATATACGGGCACGGACAGCTATGTGGAGATACCGGCGGAAATTGACGGACTGACTGTGACCGCTGTCGGCGATTACGCCTTTTCCCGCTGCGCCGGTCTGACCGGGGTGGAAATACCGGCAGGTGTGGTCAGCATTGGGTTTGAGGCGTTTGGCTATTGCGGCGCTCTGACCGATATTGTGATCCCGGATGGCACAGTCAGCATCGGCGGTCACGCCTTTCGCGAATGTGTCAGTTTGACTGCAATGAAAATGCCGGGCAGCGTGACGTCTGTCGGCGATTACGCCTTTGCCGGCTGCGCCGGCCTGACGGATTTGGAGATATCGGAAGGCGTGACCGCCATCGGTCTCTATGTGTTTGCCGGCTGCGCCGCTTTGACCGATGTGGTGATCCCCAGCGGCGTGACCGACCTCGGCAACGGCGCGTTTCAGGACTGCGGCGCTTTGACCGCCGTGGTGATCCCAGACGGCGTGACCAGCCTCGGCGAAAGCGCGTTTGAGGGCTGCGCCTCTTTGACCGAAGCGGTGATCCCCAGCAGCGTGACCGCCGTCGGCAACGGTGTGTTTCGTAATTGCCTCTCTTTGACCGGCGTGGTTATCCCAGGCGGCGTGACGACTATCGGCAGCAGCGCGTTTGCCGGTTGCGCCGCTTTGACCAGCGCCCTGATCCCGGACGGCGTGATCAGCGTCGGCGATTACGCGTTTCAGGGCTGCGTCTCTTTGACCGGAGTCGTGATCCCAGACAGCGTGACGACGCTCGGCCATTACGCGTTTATTGACTGCGCCGGATTGACCGGCGCGGTGATATCGAGCGGTCTGACCACCCTCGGCGACGGAGTGTTTGCCGGCTGCGGGAGCTTGACCGGCGTCGTTATCCCGGAGGTGACGTCTATCGGCTATGGGGCGTTTAAATACTGCAGAGCTTTGACCGTGATAGTGATCCCGGACGGCGTGACCAGTCTCGGCGAGAGCGCGTTTGAGGACTGCGCCGGTTTGACCGCCGCGGTGATCCCCGGCAGTCTGGCTGTCGTCAGCGAAAGGGCGTTCCTTGGCTGCGGGAACCTGAGCGATGTGGAAATCCAAGAAGGGGTTACCGGCATCGGGCGTCTCGCTTTTCGTGACTGCGCCAGCTTGGCCGGCGTGGCGCTGCCGAGCAGCTTGACCGCCATCGGCGAGGGCGCGTTTGAAGCCTGCGGTTTGACAAAAATCGTGATCCCGGCGGGAGTGACCGGCGTCGGCGGCGGAGCTTTTCTCCGCTGCGCCTCGTTAGTCGAGATCATCATTCAGCACGGTATGTGGGATTTGCCGGTCTTTTTTCTGGAAGAAATTACCTTGACGGGCGGCGATGTGGCCGTTTATGTGCCGATGAGCGTGATCTCCGTGGGCGGAATAGGGTATTTTGAACTCACGCCGCCGGCGGACATAGCGCTTTCCGCCCGAAGCGTCACTCACGGCGTCAAGGGGAGTTTTATCACAGCCTGGGCCAAAGCCAACGACGCCGCCCTTGTGGAGATCGACGGCTCGGTCACCCGGAGCGTCTACGACGACGTCTGGCGCTCGGTGCCGTATCAGGACATTATTAAGACGATGATGCCGGATAATGTGGCGCTGGAATTCAATATTATCAGCGGAACGCTGCCCGCCGGCCTGTTTCTGATGCAGAAGGGCCAGTTTTACGACGGGCTGGAGATGCTGAGCGGTCAGTTTTACGGGGCGCCGCTGGATAACGGCGCGTTTTATGTCGAGATCGAGGTGCGCTCTTACCCGCATAATTATCTGCTCGACCGCCAGGAACTCACCGTCACGGTGAATGAGGCGGACGACACCGGTCTGGCGGCGACGAACGATTATGTCGTGGTTTCCACTATCGGTTCGCCTGCCGTCCCCGGCATTGACGGCGACTATATCGTCACGCTTTTGGCCGACCAAATCTTCACAGCGGCGGACAAAGATATGGACGGCGACGGCGTGATCAGCGAAGGCGATAACAATTTCCTCTACTTCAAGCGGTTCTGGCTGGACGGGGAAATACTGGCGACCACATATTACGACGCCGAGAGCGGCAGCACAGTGGTGACGCTCATCGCTCAAGTATTGCCTAATCTGGACAAAGACGGTATGATCCATACAGGAGCCGCCGAGTTCAGTATCGACGGAGTCCAGCATGTGTCGGCTCAGCGCTTTACGGTGGATTTGGCCGAGCCTGTCTCACCGGTTAATCCGGAAGGATCGACGGACCCGGAACACCCGGCGAGTCCCGGACAGCCAACCCTCCCGGAACAGCCGTGGGGTCCGGAACAACCGACTACTCCTGAACAGCCGGCGAACCCTGAGCAGCCAACTACTCCGGAACAGCCGGCCACGCCTGAACAACCGGCGAGTCCCGGACAGCCAACCACCCCTGAACAACCGGCGAGTCCCGAGCAACCAACCGCTCCTGAACAACCAACCACACCTGAACAGCCGACTATTCCTGAATCGCCGGCCACTCCGGAACAACCGGAACAGCCAGCCACTCCACAGCAACCAAACACCCCGGAAACCCCCGCTACCCCGGAACAGCCGACGCCGGAACAGCCGGCTGATCCCGTAACGCCGTCCGCTCCGGCGCAGCCCGGCGGCGAGGGCGATGGCGGCTCCATAATCGTCAGCGCCGCTCAACCGGGAGAACCCGCGCCGGAAACGCCAACAGAGACGAATCCGGCCCCGGCTGAACCCGCCCCGCCGGAGCCGGCCGCCCCGGCCGTCGATACCACTCCGCCCGCGGCGGGGCCGGCCCTGACTTTCCTGCCGCCCGCTCCGGGGGAAGGCGCGGCCGAGTACGAAATCAGCTATGACGGGAGCGGGCCGCTGGAAGTACGGATCGACATCCCGCTGGAGGAATTCCTGGAGCTGTATTGTGACGAAGCCCTCTGGGCGCCCGGCGCGGACTACGCGGCCCGCTCCGGCAGCACGATTTTGACCGTGCCGGCGGAGCGGCTGGCGGCGATGGCGGGGGGCCGCCACGTTTTGAGCGCGGTTTTCGCCGCCCAGACCGTGGATATAGCCTTTATGCTGACCGAGTCGCCGGAGAGCGGAACCGAGCTGGCTACCCTGCCCGCCGCCCCGGCCGTCCCGCCGACTGACGCTCCGCCTTTCGCCCCGTTTTTCGCGGCGGTGCTCGCCGTTTGGGCCGCGGCGGTCCTGGCCGGGCTGCGCCTGGGTTTGCGCCAACAATGACGGGGATAAGGGTTCAAAAATTTGAACCCCTACGGCGATTGGGATGGATTCGTTACAGTTCAGAGCCCCGTCATTGCGAGCGAAGCGAAGCAATCCAGACCCCGCGTTTACGCCCCAACTCCCGTCATTCCGGACTTGTTCCGGAATCCAAAAGACAGGGAACGGGGATG
>JAISAH010000150.1 GCA_031266805.1 Gracilibacteraceae bacterium | reverse complement strand
CCGGATGCGGGCACGGGTACGGGCACGGGTACCAGCACGAATGCAGGCCCGAATACGGGCGATGAGGCGAACAGTACGCTATGGTTTTGTCTGGCCGCCGGTTCGGTCCTTACGGGGGCCATGGCCGGCGTACAGCTGTGGCGCAGGCACAAAGAGAGGAAGTCCTGACGCCCGGCCGCGAAGCATTTTGGTTACGGGGAATATCTGTTTGGGAAATCTGCGGATTAGGGCCTGCATTTGCAGGCCCTGGTCCGCGCTTGCAAAGGCCCGGAAAGCACGCGCCCGAATCCCCCGCCGGAGGGCGAAGGCGTGAGGACGAAAGCACGCTGAATTTGGAAAGGAAACCATGTTCCAGAACCTGAATTTGAAAACGAAGATATTTTTTCTTGTCACGGCGGTCGTAATCGCGGCCTTTTTGACGGTCTCATGGATCGTTTCCGGCAGGAGCATTGATCTGGCGAAGAAAGACGCGTTCAATCTGGCGGAGGAGTCGGCGGAGCGGTATAAGAACGAAATCAAGGCGGAGCTGCAGGGCGCCAGGATCACGGCGGAAACGCTTGCGACTGTGTTTGGAACGCTGAAGGATTACGATTTGACCGACCGGCAGATGATGAACGATATCTTGAAAAACGCGCTGGTGCAAAAGGAGTACATAACCGCGTTTTGCATCGCCTACGAACCGGACGCGCTCGACGGAAAAGACGCGGAGTACGCCGGGCAGGAACCGCTGTACGACGAGACGGGGCGCTACGCGCCGTATTGGAATAAGCTCGGCACAAATATTGAGGCCGAATACCTGCCCAGCATCGATCCCGAGGATTGGTATATCGTCCCGAAGGAAACGCTGCACGAATACATTACAGACCCGTATCTGTATCCGTTGCAGGATACGGAGGTCATGCTCGCCAGCTTTGTGTTCCCCATCACCCACGACGGGAAATTTATCGGTATCATCTCACCCGATATCGTCTTAGATAAGCTGCAGGAGATGGTTTCGCGGGAGGATATGCGCGCGCAGGGCGGATATACGGAGATTTTTTCAAATTCCGGCAGTATTGTGGCGCATCCGGACAGCCGGTATCTCGGGCTGGACTTATCGGAAACCGTGGCGCAGGACGCGGACGCCGTGCGCGCCGCTATCAAGAACGGCGAAATGTACATTTTAAGCGGCAAGGATTTCTACACGGTATATATGCCGATCCAATTCAGCGAGGTCACAAATCCGTGGTCCGTCGCGGTCAGCATTCCTATGGACGCGATCCTCAAGAACGCCGCCAGCATCTGGAACTACGCGATAGTCGTGTCCGTAGTAGCGGTTTGCGTGATCGCGATTTTCCTCTATTTGATCGTAGAAAGCAGCACGAAGCCGATACTCATACTGGCAAACACCGCAAAAACCTTCGGCGAAGGGAATTTTGACGCTGAAGTACCGCTGATCCGCGGCAACAACGAGATCGGGGCCCTGTCAAGAGCCTTTAAGGTGATGACCGAAAAAATCAACGGCCTTATCACGGACCTGCAAAATTACGCGCACGAGCTGGAGGAAAAGAACGAAAACCTGAACGGCTTGAACGAGGCGCTCGTCACCGCAAAAGGGCTGGCGGAGACTGCAAACCGCGCCAAGAGCGAGTTTCTTTCAAATATGTCTCACGAGATGCGCACGCCGATGAACGCGATCATCGGTATGACCTCCATCGGGAAATCCGCGCCCGACGTCGAAAAAAAGGACTACGCCTTCGGGAAAATCGAAGACGCGTCCCACCATCTGCTGGGCGTCGTCAACGATATATTAGATATGTCGAAAATTGAAGCGAACAAGCTGGAGCTTTCCGCCGCGGAGTTTGATTTCGGAAGAATGCTCAGTAAGATCGTCGATGTTATCAACTTCCGAGTGACTGAAAAAAAGCAGAGCTTTCAGCTGTCCGTAGACAAAGCGATACCCGACAGGCTTGTGGGCGACGACCAGCGGCTGACGCAAGTCATTATGAACCTGCTCTCCAACGCGGTGAAGTTTACGCCGGAGGGCGGTTCGATACGGCTGAACGCGCACCTGACCGGAGAGGCGGAGGGCGTCTGCACGCTGCAATTTGAAGTGACCGATACCGGCATCGGCATAAGCGAGGAGCAGCAGGAGCATCTGTTCAATTCCTTCCAGCAGGCGGACAGCAGCATTTCCCGCAATTTTGGCGGAACGGGGCTCGGCCTCGCCATCTCCAAGCGCATTGTCGAGCTGATGGGCGGGCGCATATGGATAGAGTCGGAGCTCGGAAAGGGCGCCGTATTCTCTTTCACGGTTCAGACTGCCCGCGGCGGGACGGAGCGGCACAGTCTGCTGAACCCGGGTGTGAATTGGGGAAATCTTCGCGTATTGGCGGTGGACGACGACGCGGAGGTTTTGGAATATTTCAAGGAGATCGCGCAGGGCTTCGGCATTGCGTGTGACACCGCCTCAGGCGGGGACGCCGTCGTCGCGCTGCTGGAGGAAGGCAAGCATTACGACATCTATTTCATCGACTGGAAAATGCCCGGTATGAACGGCATCGAGCTTTCAAAGAAAATCAAGGAGCGGTGCGCGGGCAATTTCGTCGTTACGATGATCTCCTCTACAGAATGGAGCCTGATCGCCGACGAGGCGCAGGCGGCGGGGGTGGACCGGTTCCTGCCTAAGCCGCTGTTCCCCTCCGCCGTCGCCGATTGTATCAACGAGTGCCTCGGCGGCGGAAATTTGCCCGCGGAGGATGAGCAATCCGGCGCGGCGGACATATTCACGGGTTGCTGCGTACTGCTGGCCGAGGATGTGGAAATCAACCGGGAAATCGTGCTCGCCGTGTTAGAGCCGACGGAAATAGAGATCGATTGCGCGGAGAACGGCGCGGAGGCGCTGCGTCTGTTCGGCGAAAATCCGGAGCGCTATGATATGATTTTTATGGACCTGCAAATGCCTGAAATGGACGGATTAGAGGCAAGCCGGCGGATCCGCGCGCTGGATACGCCGAAGGCGAAAGCCGTCCCCATCATCGCCATGACCGCCAACGTGTTCCGCGAGGACATCGAAAAATGTCTGGCGGCGGGAATGAACGACCATTTGGGCAAGCCGCTGGATATGGACGCTTTGTTTGAAAAGCTGCGCCGTTACCTGCCGGGCGGCGGGCGGTGATTTAAGCGCCCGACAGAACAAAAGAGGTAAAAAGTGGCTAAGAAGAAAACGCCGAATGAAGTGCGGATACGCAACGGCACAGCGGAATTTCTGACCTTCGCTTACCGGACGGGTGGCGATTCGTGGGGTGAGAGCGGCGTGGAGGTGCGCGTTCAGGACGGCACTATTTGGCTTTCACAAAAGACGATGGGCGAGTTGTTTGAAACATCGCCCCAGACTGTCCGAAAATTAACCGCACATTGGCAATATGCACAATCCCCGTAGGGGTCGCAGTCCACTGCGACCCGCATTAGCCGTAAAATTTCCTGTGTGGCGGGACGCTGTGGACAGCGTCCCCTACGAAATACAGGCCGTGATTTGTGCATTTTGCTATTTGGTTTCGATTTTCGGACGGGCTGGCCCGATAATGTTGCTTTGCACTTAAAAAACATATTTCAAGATGGCGAACTTTCGGAAAAAGCAACTGCCGAGGATTTCTCGGTAGTTCAAATTGAGGGTATGCGACAAGTTGAGCGTG
>JAISAH010000148.1 GCA_031266805.1 Gracilibacteraceae bacterium | reverse complement strand
GCGTCGGGGCGGGCACACGCCCCAGATCCCGGGCTGGGGCGTGGATCGGGCGCGTTTCCCGGCCACCTCCGCCGCGGAGCGGGAACGGGAGCGGGCCCGCCTGGGCCTCCGCCCGGCAGACCTGGCGCTGGTTTACGCGGCGGAATTTTCGCCGCGGAAAAACCAGCGCCAGGCAGTGCGAGCGCTGGCGCTCCTGCGCCAGGAGCGTCCGGCGCTCGCCTGGCGGCTGTATCTCCCCGGCGACGGCTCTGAGACAGCCGCCTGCCGGGCGGAGGCCCAGGGGGCGGGAGTGGGAGACCGGGTGGTTTTTCCGGGGCATGTGCGGGATATCCGCCCCTATTACCGGGCGGCGGATATCGTTATTTCTACCAGTTTGAGCGAGGGGCTGCCCTTTCACCTGACGGAAGCGATGTCGACGGGACTGCCCGCTCTGGCCTCCGACGCGCGCGGGCACCGGGAACTTGTCGTGCCGGGCGTGACGGGCGAACTTTTTCCGCCCGGCGACACAGCGGCGCTGGCCACCCGTGTCGCCGAACTGGCGGTGGACGAGCCGCGGCGGGCTGAATTAGGCGCGGGGGCCAGAGAGCGGGCTAAACTCTTTGGCCTGGAGGCCGCTTTTCCGGTTATCACCGGCATTTACACTGAGATCCTGACAGGGGGGCGTCTCTAAAAAACTCGCCCGTCCGCCACACTTTTTTTTCCATGCCTATTGACAACGACCGCGCGGCGCTGGTATACTTGGAAATACGAAGACGTGCAAACCTTATCTTGAGGTAAGGTGGGCGCGTCTTTTAATATTTCCGGAAAGGACAGTGAAAATCATGGTAAACACGGGAGACACAGGTTTCATCATCATGGCGGCCGCGCTGGTATTCATCATGACGCCCGGCCTGGGCTTCTTTTACGGAGGGCTGGGCCGGCGCAAAAACGTGGTCAATAACATGATGGCCTCTATTTTCATCACAGGCCTGGGGATCGTGTTATGGTTCCTGCTCGGCTACACGATGGCCTTCGGCGGTAACACGGGCGGCGTCATCGGTTCTTTTGCGCATGTCGCCATGAGCGGGTACACCATGAACGATCTGCTCGACCCGGAGGCGGCGGGCGGCTCCATTCCCATCTTCGTTTTTGCCGCGTTCCAGATGATGTTCGCGCTCATCACCCCGGCCATCCTCACCGGTTCCGCGGCGGGACGCATGAATTTCCGATCGCTCTTTATTTTCATCGGACTCTGGTCGATCGTCGTCTATTATCCGCTGGCGCATATGGTGTGGGGCGAGGGGGGGCTGCTGGGCGCCGGCTGGCTGCAGTCGCTGGATTTTGCCGGCGGCAACGTCGTCCATATCAGTTCCGGCGTGAGCGGTCTCGTCCTCTGTCTGATATTGGGCCGGCGGCAGAGTTACGACCGCGTTTCTTATCGAATTCATAATATTCCGTTTGTGATGCTCGGCATGGCGCTGCTCTGGTTCGGCTGGTTCGGATTTAACGCCGGCAGCGCTCTCGCGGCCAACGAGCAGGCGGGACACGCCTTCATGACGACGGCTGTTTCCGCGGCGGCGGGACTGCTCTCCTGGATGCTGATCGACCTGATCCGTCAGGGCAAAACAACGCTGATCGGCGCCTGCACCGGCGTAGTCGCCGGACTGGTCGGCATCACGCCCGGGGCCGGTTTTGTGCCGATCTGGGCCGCGCTGCTCATCGGTTTCCTGGTTTCCCCTGTTTGCTACGGCGGCATCACTATCGTGAAAAAAACACTGAAGATAGACGATGCCTTGGACGCTTTCGGCTGCCACGGCATCGGCGGGATTTTCGGGGGGCTGATGACGGGACTCTTTGCCGACGCGGCAATCGGCGGCACGAACGGGCTGTTTTTCGCCAACCCGTCTCAATTGGGCCGTCAGGCGCTGGCCATCGTGATCACGATTTTGCTGGCCGCGGCCGGCACGCTGCTTTGCGCCGCCGTCACGCGGATATTTGGCGCCTTGCGCGTCAGCAAGCGCGACGAGCTGATAGGGCTGGACATGTCGCAGCACGGAGAATCGGCTTACCCGTCTTTTAACGGGTTAGACTAATATCAGACGGAGGTATGGAAAAATGATAAAAATCGAAGCGATAGTGCGCGAGGAAAAACTGGAGGACGTCAAGGAAGCGCTGAACGCGATCGAGGTGAACGGCATCACGGTTTCCCAGGTCATGGGCTGCGGTATGCAAAAAGGCTACAAGGAAATCGTGCGGGGCTCGGAAGTGGACATTACGATGCTGCCAAAAATCAAATTTGAAATCGTCGTCTCGTCGGAGGAGTGGGAAGAAAAAACCATCGCCGCCATTCAATCCTCCGCTTTCACCGGCAATATCGGCGACGGAAAAATTTTCAGCTATGACTTGCGCGGAGTGATGCGCATCCGCACCAAAGAAAAAGATTACGACGCTTTGAACTAATAAGCGTTCCGATCAGTTTGGCCAGCGGCTCTGAAATCGTGGTATTTCTGCCGCTGGTCCGCGATCCCGGCGCAAAGGAGGCGGATCGTCCGCCGTCAAACGGTTTGCAGCAATTCCAGCATATCGTCTGGCGAAACCGCCGGTATAGGCGAGTGTTCAAAATCCTTTACGTTGCGCGTGACGATGTAATCCGCTTTGGTGCGCGCGGCGCAGGACGCTTGGACCGCGTCTTCAAAGTCTTTCATCCCGCTGATAAAAGCGGCGGCAATGTCGCCCTTGAGAACGCCAGCTACGCCAACAATGGAGAGCAGTGTTTGCACGGAGTCTCGAACCGTGCCCTGATCAATGTGTTTACGCAAAATATACATCACATCAGTCACGGTAACAGCAGAAACAAAGCCTTCGACGCAACCGGTCTCACAGTGCCTAAGCACCGCGCGGGAATCTTCATAGCCGGAGCGTTTTGTGAGGATATCCAGCACAACATTGGTGTCAAGCAAGAGTATCACTGGCGCGCCAGCCTTTCATCCTTAATAGCCTTTTCATCTACATCGGCGGGAATTATTCCTACCAGTTGGTCGGATAAAAAGGACGCCGGTCTCCTTATCCCAATCAGCCGGGCTACGGCGGCGCCGTTTTTGGTGATGACGACCTCCTGGCCTGAAGCCAGTTCGAGGTATTTGCCGAAATTGTTTTGTACTTCTGTGGAATTCACGATCATTTTATCGCCTCCTCACGTTTACGATAGCACAAGTTAGCTAAAATATCAAGAGTAAATTAGCTAACCTTAAATCTTAATTCCTAAACGCTTCATAAAACCTTCACGGTTTTCCAGAAATTGTCTTGTGAGACGATAATGCTCGCAATCCTCATATGCGGCGACTTCAATGCCGTCCTCCGTTATCTGGTATATAACGGCGCCGGGGTAAGCGAGCAAAATAGGGGAGTGCGTGGCGATGATAAACTGAGAGTTATCGCGGGCCAGCCTGTTTATCTCCGCGAGCAGCGCAAGCTGCCGCAGGGGGGATAATCCCGATTCCGGCTCGTCCAATATATACAGCCCGTTTCCCCGGAAACGGTTTTGGACCAGTGCCAAAAAACTTTCGCCATGAGATTGCGCGTGCAATGATTTTCCGCCGTACCCCGCCAGATCGACCCCCAAATCGTCCACTTGCGTAGCGACGTTATAAAAACTTTCGGCGCGCAGGAAAAACCCGTCCTTTTCATGCGCCTGTTTCGCGATGGTTATATATTGATGTAAATTTGATACTGTTTGTCTGGTGGAAAAATTGAAATTTTTCGAGCCGCCTTCCGCGTTATATCCGGCGCAGACCGCAATCGCCTCGATCAATGTCGATTTTCCGGTCCCGTTTTCTCCCGCCAAAAAAGTAACGTCACGGTTAAAAGTTAATTTTTTCTTTTTGTTCAAATATTTTACTATTGCCAGCGACGTAATATAGGAATCATCGTGGCAATCAGCCATTTCCAGGTGGCGGATATAGTATCTATGCATTTCAACCTCCGCTTGAGTAATTTTAGCAAATATTCCAGCCTTTGTCAAGTCGCTTCAAAAAAATGCGCCCGCTCTCTTGGCAATCAGGCCGGCGTTTTGTTATAATGAAAGGGGAAACAAAGCGTCGTCTGACTTTGGAGGTGCGCGTGCAGGAAAACATCAGCAGCGAATTTATTCCGGCCCTCTTTTTTTCCGGCGCGGTAGCGGTGCCCGCCATTTTGCTCGACAGTTACGCGGAAATGGGGCTGAACGCCGAAGAAATGCTGTTCGTGATACATGTGATCCAAACGGGGGCCTGGGGGGGAGAATTCGACAGCGAACTCATATGCGAAAAAATGGGGATCGGCCGGGCCGCTCTGGATCGCATCATCCAAGGACTGAGGCAAAAACTCGTGCTGAAACCGCCGGAGGCGGGCGAAGATCGGGAGACGCGCCTGGATTTTAGCGGGCTGCCGGAGCAGCTGCTGGAAATGTGGGGCATCCGGCGCTACCACAGCATGAAACGCGCCGGCCGCAAGGCGGGAAGCGGCGCCCTCCGCCCGGACGCGAAGCAGGTCCAAGCGGAAAAATCATTCATCCGGCTGTATGAAAAAGAATTGGGCCGGCCGTTGACCGCTATGGAATGTGAAATAGTGCGGGATTGGCTGTCGGACGGTTATTCCGAGGAAATGCTGCGTCTGGCCCTGCGCAAGGGCGTGGAAGGCGGAACGCGTGTTTTCAGATATTTGGACAGCATTTTACGGGAATGGGAGAAAAAAGGTCTGCGCACCGCGGCCGAGATCGAGGCGGAAGACGAGCGGTTCCGTCAGGCCAAAAACGGCGGGAAAAAGCGGCGGACCGTCAAAAAATCGACGGATCAGAACAAATATGACGACTTATACCTGAACTGACGATGTGACGGTTTGCCGGGAAGAGGAATGGTAGCCAATGGCGGAATACGACGGGAATTATCAGGCGCCGGACGCGGTTTGTCCGCGCTGCGGCGGGCGGGGCATCATATTGCGGGGAGATACGGCCGTCCCCTGCGTCTGTATGGAGCAAAAACGGGCGGAGCTGGCCTTTCAGCGGGCCGGTCTGCCCAAGGCCATGCGAGCCTGCCGTTTTGAGGGTTTTCGCTTCGATTTT
This sequence comes from Gracilibacteraceae bacterium, assembly GCA_031266805.1. Classification (GTDB taxonomy): domain Bacteria; phylum Bacillota; class Desulfitobacteriia; order Desulfitobacteriales; family Syntrophobotulaceae; genus JAIRRL01. Next base: position 14,088 of record JAISAH010000148.1, on the reverse strand, counting down.
TATACGGGCGAGCATTTGACGCGCGCCCGCAAAGCCTTTCAGGCCGCGCGCGATTTTGCCGCCCGGGCGCTGACCGACCCGGCCGCCGTCGGCATCATGCTCACGGGCGCCGTAGGCACCGGCAAGACTTTCCTCGCGGCCTGCGTCGCCAACGAGATCATCGACCGGGTGCTTTTTCTCATCATGCCGGACCTGCTCGACCAGCTCCGCGCCTCCTTCGATGAGGACAGCAAGACCCGGGAACAGGATATCCTGGATCTGGCCCGTTCCGTGCCCGTGCTGATCTTGGACGATCTGGGCGCGCATAATTACACGGAATGGGTGCGCAACCGCATTTACACTATTCTGAACTACCGGCTGAACGAGCGGCTGCCGACCGTGGTCACGACAAATCTGATGCTGTCCGAAATAGAAGAACATCTAGGGGATCGGACTGTTTCCCGCCTGTCACAGCTCTGCCGCCAATTTCGCCTCACCACGGCTCAGGACATCCGGGTGCGGCTGAGCGCGGAGCGGGAGCGGGTAGGGGAGGGTTCGGCGTGAAACGGAGCCGCGCGCGCCGAGCGGCTTTGTTTTTCCTGTTGAACGCGGCGGTTTTTATCGTGACGGGGCCGTTTATTCTTTTTTACGGGCCTTTTGCGGCGGTGAAAACGCTGGCGGTCGCCTCGATACTGACTTCCCGGCACCCGCAGGCGGCGGAGTTTTTTTTATCGCGGGAAAAAGCCCTGGAAATCGCCGCCTCTTACGGCACGGGCTCGGTGAGCGCGGAGCCGGTGCTGACTGAGCAGGAAAACGTCTATCTGGACGAGGCCAACGGGCTGCGGATCGAAAAGGTGAGCGGGCGCTCGTTCCGGGGGCTGGTCATGCTGGTCAGCGACCCGAGCAGCGTGCGTCTGGCCGCGGCGGAGTCCTCCGGGCAAGCGCTGACCCGCCTCGCGGCGGAATACGGAGCGCTGGCGGCTGTAAACGCCGGCGGCTACATTCCGGCGCCGGACGGCGGCATACGGGCCGACGGCGTCGTTATCGCCGACGGCCGCGTGGTAAGCGATACGGCAGGCGCGGCGGGCGCGGCGCTTATCGGTCTCGACGCGGCCGGGAAGCTGGTGCTGGCGGAAATGACCGCGGCGCAGGCCTTGGAACGCGGCATACAGCAGGCGGTCACTTTTTCCCCTTTTCTGGTGCGGGACGGACAGGCGCTGATCGCGGGAGACGGCGGCTGGGGGATGGCGCCCCGCGCCGGCATCGGCCAAACGGCGGACGGGACGATCATTTTCGCGGTGCTGGACGGCCGGCAGCCGGGCTGGAGCATGGGGGCCACCTTGCGCGATCTGATGAATGTTTTTCTGGAGTACGGCGCGGTACAGGCGGCCAATCTGGACGGCGGCTCCTCGGCGGAAATGGTTTACGGCGGTCAAGTGATTAGCCGTCTCTGGAATCTGTTTGGCGAGCGCTATCAGCCGACGGCCTGGCTGGTGCTGCCGGCGGCGGATTAAGGCGATGAGACCCGGCGGCGGGCGGCATTCCCGAAAAATCTGGCTGATCTGGCTTTTGGGTATTTGCTTTTGCCAGGGGATCTTATGGCTGGCCTTGGACGCGCAGGCGCGGCAATGGCTTTTGCCTACTCCCGCCAGCGACCGTACGTTTGTTTTGCGGCTCCCGTTTGCCGCCGCCGACGATCTGCAATTATCGCCCAGCAGCCGCTATTTGTCCGCCTTGAGCGCAGGCGAATTGCGCGTCTTTCGGCTCGGGACGCCGCAGCCGCTGCGGGAGCGGGCTGTCGCGGCCTGCTGGCTGCCGGATCGGGACGCGGTGGCGGTGATAAAAACCGAGGGGGCGGACGCGGTTTTAGTCACGCTTGAGCTGACCGGCTCCGGGGGCGCGGACTTCGCGGCGCGGGAAACTTACCGCGTCGTCCTGCCGGCCGTGCCGCGCGGGGCTCGGTTCGCTTTTTCCGTTTATCGGGACGAAATGTATATTCAGCCGCGGCCGTATCCCGGCGAGGTAGCTGACGACGAAAGCGACGTTTGGTTTTTGGACGCCCGCGGCGTGACCGTGGTTTCCGGCGGTCTGCCCGGCGGGGAGACGGTCTGGGCGCCGCCGGGCCTGTCGCGGCCGGCGGGAGAGTGGCGCGCGGACGCGTCGGTTTTGGCGCCGGCGCCGGATGGGTTTTCCCGGCTGAAACTGACTTGGCCCGACAGCGAAACATGCGAGGCTAACTGGGAAACTTTACCATAACAAAGAAATACCGACGGGTTTTCGCGTTCCGCCGTTTCCTTAAAACATCGAAAAATCAATATCGCTTTCTTCTTCTCCGCTTTCCTCTTCCGGCTCGTCTTCCAGCGCGGCCGTCTCTCGCAAAGAGAGCATTTCCCATTGCGCCGCGTAGCCGATCAGCATGAACAGATGCCCCTCGCTTTCCAGCAGAAAAGCGGCGCTGCCTTCATATCCGTCGCGGTACAGATACTCGAAGGTAAAAATCTTCCCTTCGGCCGCGGCCAGAAGTTCCGGCGCGGGATAAGCGATCTGGTAAAACGCGGTGATGCTGTGCGTGAGGAAATCCTCCGCGCTGACCGTGCGCGTCAACTCGATCGGCGCCGCGTAGCTGGAAGGTTTGAGCGCCGCGTCCTCTCCGGCGAGCGTCACCGCCTTCAGCTCGCTACGCTCTACCCAGGAACCGTCCGGGGCAAGGATTCCCAGGCCCGTTCCGCCTTTGGGGATGACCACCGTGCCGCTCTCGTCGATTGACGCTATGCGGCATTCGTTGCCCTCGTCATCCAAAGCGACGGTTTCGGCCCAGCCGTAGAGTTTTTTGCGCTCGATTTTCACCGGCTCGACCTCGTATTCCCGTCCGGCTATGGAAAATGTCAGATTGCGCGCCATAGCGTCTCCTTTCTCGTTCCTGAATAGTGACCTTCCTTATAATATAGAGGAAGCTTTTCCCCTTGTCAATAGCATTGACTGGCAGCGGAATTCGTACTATACTATGACTGAAAACTTAAATTAAGGAGCTAATTATGACGGCGAACACAGAAACGCGGGAATTTCAAACGGAAATAAAACAGCTGTTGGATATCGTGATCAACTCTCTTTACACGAATAAACAGGTGTTTTTGCGTGAACTCATATCCAACGCGGCGGACGCGGCGGAAAAAATGCGCTATCTGTCGCTGACTGACGCGGAAGCGGCGCAGGGAGAAGGGCCGCTGGAGATCCGCCTTGAAACGGATGAAAGCGCGCACACGCTGGCGGTCATCGATAACGGCGTCGGCATGACCCGGGAAGAACTGGTGGAAAACCTCGGCGTCATCGCTCATTCCGGCTCCAAGAGTTTTATCGAAGCCATGCGGGCGGGCGGGCAGGACGGAGCGCCCGTCGACCTCGGCATGATCGGCCAGTTCGGCGTCGGTTTTTACGCTGCTTTTATGGCGGCGGACAAAGTGACGCTGACCACGCGCTCTTACCGGCCGGACGGGGAAAACCTGATCTGGACCTCGGACGGCGCCGGCAGTTACGACATCACGCCCGGCGGGGATATAGCCCGCGGGACGAAAGTGCTGCTGCAGCTGAAAGACGACGCGCATGATTTTGCCAAACCGGACGTGGTCAAACGGGCCATAAAGCAGTATTCCGGCTTCGTTCCTTACCCCGTGTTCGTCAACGGGGAAAAAGTCAACACCGTCGAACCTATATGGACAAAAAACAAAAATGAGATAACAGACGAGGAATATACAGAATTTTACAAATATACGGCCAACGCCTGGGACGAGCCGTTTTACCGCCTGCATTTCTCCTCCGACGCCCCGCTGGCTTTGAGCGCCCTTTTATTTGTCCCGGCGGAAAATCTTGAGCGTTTTGGGTTCAGCCGCATGGAGCGCGGTCTGAATCTTTACTGTAAAAAAGTGCTGATCCAGGAAAAAGCCGAAGCCGTCACGCCGGAATGGATGCGTTTCATCCGCGGCGTGCTGGACAGCGCCGATTTGCCGCTGAATATTTCGCGGGAAACTTTACAGGACAGCGCCCTCATCACCAAATTGAACGATGTCCTCACGAGCCGTTTTATCAAATTCCTGCAGGAAGAAGCGAAAAACGACCCCGGCAAATACGCGCAATTCTGGGAAAAATTCAACCGTTTCATCAAAGAAGGCGCGGCCAACGATTTTGCCCATAAGGACGAATTGCTGAAACTCATGCGTTTTGAGTCGAGTAAAAAAGCGCCGGGAGAACTCGTCTCGCTGGAGGAATACTTAGAACGGGCGCCGGAGGAGCAGAAATCCGTCTACTACGTCAACGGGCCCAACCGCGAGACGATAGAAGCCGGCCCTTATCTGGAGCCGTTTCGGGCCGCGGACACGGAAGTGCTTTACACCTTCGAATCGGTCGACGACTATATCCTGGAGCGGGCGACGGAATTTCAGGGGAAAAAACTGGTCGCGGCGGAGCAGGACAGCGTGGATCTGCCGCAGAAAACAGGCGACTCCCCGGACGGCGTGCCGCCGGAGGAACGCGAGGCCCTGACGGGCTGGTTCAAGGAAGTTCTCGGCGATCAGGCGACGGAAGTGCGGGTCTCCGCCCGTTTGACGGACAGTCCGGCCGTTACGCTGACAAATTACGGCACGCACAGCATGCAGCGCATGATGCAGATGATGGATCAAAAAATGACGGACGCGCCGCCCGGCATTCTGGAAATCAACTGCGCCCATCCGATAATCATCGGGGTGAATGAATTGCGTAAAAAAGAGGATAGTTTTGCCGCCGAAGCCGCGGCGCAAGTGCTGCAAAACGCCCGGCTCGCGGCCGGTCTGATCTTTGATCCCCGCTCCCTCGTCAATAAACTGAACGACGTGCTGGCGCGGGCAGTGAGCGGGGCGTGAGCGAGCGCCAAGGAGGTCTTATGCGCGGCAAACTTATTTTATTGCTGGCGGCGCTCTTATGTCTCTTGCCGGTCGGGCCGGGGGCTGCGGCCACGGCTGCCGAGACGCCGCGGACGCAGAGTATTTATCTCAGCGGCACGGATTATATCGACGCGGCGGTCGCCATGGCCCGGTTTGAATGGACGGAGGCCAAGACCGTCATTTTAGCGCCGGTGGCGGCGGCCTCTCTGATCGACGTATTGATTGCCCTGCCGCTGTCCGGACAGGAAAAGGCGCCCATTTTGCTGGTGGACGGCACGATGCTGGACTATCGCGTCATGGTCCTGCTACGCGATTTCGGCGTGGAGCGCGCCATTCTCGTAGGCGCCGTGGCCCCGGAAATCGCCCTCCATCTGGAGTCGCTTTTCCCGGCTATGGAAATTGAGATCTTGCGCGGGAAAAACCGCCTGGAGACGGCGGCGCGGGTCAACGCGCGTCTGCAGGCTCCCTACGGTTCGTTCGTCGTCGGCTACGGCGCTGTGGCGGACGCGGTTTCCGCCGCTTCATGGGCGGCGGCGCACGGTTATATGATCCAATTAGCCAACGCGGACGGCAGTTTCAGCGGCGAAAGATACACCGGCGGCTATATTCTCGGCGGACCGGCTTTGGTTCATGATATTCTCGGACTGGAGCGCGTTTACGGCCCGGATCGCTACGCCACCAATCAGGCTTTGCTCCGCGCTTTGTCCTATGAATATGACAAAGTTTATACCGTAGACGGCCAAGCGCTGACTCACGCTTTGCTCGCGGCTTCCGCGGCCTGCCGCACCAATTCGCCCGTGATCTTGACAGACCGCGGCGCGGCCGACATAGGAGCGATCAGCCCTGACGCGCGCGTTTTCGCCGTCAGAACGCGATAAGGAGGGGTCTTCGTGCGGGACGGTTACATCCGCGTCGCGGCGGCGGCGCCGCTGATTCGCGTGGCGGACTGCGAGTACAACACCGCGCGGATCATGGAGCGCATGGATGAAGCGGCGGCCCTGAACACGCAGTTGCTGGTTTTGCCTGAACTCTGCGTCACCGGTTATACCTGCGCCGATCTTTTTTTGCAAGAGGCGCTGACAGACGGCGCCGCGGCGGCCGTGGCCGAATTGGCCGCGCACAGCCGCTCGACCGGGGAGATGATCACAGCGGTCGGTTTTCCGCTCCGTCTGCGCGGCAAACTCTATAACTGCGCCGCCCTCCTGCAGGACGGCGCTCTGCTTGGGCTCGTCCCCAAAACCTGGCTGCCCAATTACAGCGAGTTTTATGAAATGCGCTGGTTTGCGCGGGCGCCGCGCGGCGAGGAGACCATCCGTTTTTTGCGCTGGGAGACCTTGCTTGGCGCCGGGCAGATCTTCCAGGCGGAAACCATGGAAAATTTCGCTTTCGGCGTCGAAATCTGCGAGGATCTGTGGGTGACATCCCCGCCTTCGATTCGGCTGGCGCAGGCGGGGGCGCGTTTGATCATCAATCTGTCCGCCGGGAATGAGGTCGTCGGCAAAGCGGAATACCGGCGCCGGCTGGTCAGCGGCCAATCCGCCCGCCTGTTCTGCGGTTATGTTTACGCGGCGGCCGGCGAGGGAGAATCGACGACGGATATGGTTTTTGCCGGACATCATCTGATCGCGGAAAACGGACAAATTTTGGCGGAAGCCGAATTATTCGCCAATAAAATGATCACCGCCGATTTGGATGTAAACCTCCTGACGGCGGAACGGCAAAAGAACACCTCCTTTCAAACCGGGAACCCGAAGCGGCCGGCGAGCAGACGCTATTTTCCGTTGAGCGAGGGCGGCGGCGCGCGTGATCTCATCCGCCCTTTGGCCCGCAGGCCTTTTGTGCCGGAAAACGCGGCGGACAGGCGAGACAGATGCCAGATAATTCTGGCAATGCAGGCGCAGGGACTGGCCTCCCGCGCGCGGTATACCGGATCCCGCCGTTTGCTCGTCGGTTTGTCCGGGGGTTTGGATTCCACGCTGGCTTTGCTCGTCATGTGCCGGGCCGCTGATTTGCTGGCCATGCCCCGCTCGGACCTCTTAGCCGTCACCATGCCTTGTTTTGGCACGACGGAGCGCACGGAGCGGAACGCGCGGGAATTGGCCCTGCGCGCGGGATCGGATTTTCGGACTGTGGACATCCGGGCGGCGGTGCGCGGGCATCTGGCGGATATCGGCCGCGACGAGACGGTTTTCGACCGGACTTTTGAAAACGCTCAGGCGCGGGAACGCACGCAAGTGCTGATGGACATGGCCAACAGCCTTGACGCTCTGGTGGTGGGCACCGGCGATCTCTCCGAACTGGCTCTGGGCTGGTGTACTTACAACGGGGATCACATGAGTATGTACGCCGTGAACGCCGGAGTGCCGAAGACACTGGTCAGCTATCTGGTGGAGACGGAGGAGCTTCTGTGCCGGGAGCGGGGCGAATCGGACATGGCCGCTGTTCTGGCCGATATCCGCGCCACCCCGATCAGCCCGGAACTCCTGCCGGCGGCGGAAGGGCGCATCACGCAGAAAACGGAAGAGGAAATAGGGCCTTATGTCTTAAACGACTTCTTCTTATATTATATGACGCGTTTCGGCTTCCGGCCGCGCAAGATCCATCGGCTCGCTGTGCAGGCTTTTCGCGGGGAATACGCGCCGGAGACGCTGCGGGAAGCTCTTATCCGCTTTTACCGCCGCTTTTTTAGTCAGCAGTTCAAACGTTCCTGTTTGCCGGACGGGCCCAAGATCGGCTCCGTGACGCTGTCTCCCCGCGGCGATTGGAGGATGCCCAGCGACGCCGGCGACGCGCTTTGGCTGAAAGATCTGTAGCCGCGGATCACTCCGCTATGATAAAATGAGCGCCCGCCAGCACTTCCAGCGTTTTTTCGTGTAAAACAGGGTCAAAACTGGCGCAGAGCGACCGGCTCACCTTGATCTCGGCTTCGGGGTAACGGGAGCGCAGCATGAAGGCGTTGGACAGCACACACATATTGGTCACTAATCCCACTATGAGGATGTCGTCCACTCCGTCGGGAAAGAGACGCGTATCCAGCATGTCCGCGGGACGGAGGGGAAAGCCCGGTTTATCGATCACCGCGGCGGCAGCGGCGGCCAGGGCGTCTTTGGTTTTGCCGTAAAAATCCCAGCCTTCGCTGCCCCTGATACAGTGCGGCACAGGCAGAATCCGCCCTTCTCGCGTGTCCAGATAGTTTTCTTCGTGGGTGTCCTTGGTCGCCGCCACTAGATCCCGGCCTTTTTCCCGGTAGGAACCGACGAGCGCCGCGATAGGCCTGTCCAGTTTTTCGGCGCCGGGAAAGCCCAGGCTGCCGGAAACGAAGTCGTTTTGGTAGTCCACCACCAATAACATGCGCATACCGTATACCTCCTTAGTCCGAAGTTTGTTCTGCGCCGCGTAAGAGGGCCGCCCACAGCGCGTCCAGCGCCGCCGCCGGCGCGCCGCCGCCCGGCGCGGCGTAGTGCGCCGCCGCCTGATACAGGGGCCGCCTGACCCGCCAAAGTTCCGCCAAGGGGTCGCCTGTCGCCCATAGCAGCGGCCGCGTAGCGGCGGCGGCGCGCCGCCGCAGATCGGGCAGCGGCGTGTCTAGGAAGACGACCGTGCCGCTTGCCCGGAGCAGGCGCGTGTTCTCAGGATCAAGGACGATCCCGCCGCCGCAGGCGACGATGAGCCCCCGTTTTTGGGCGGCTGCCTGCAAGGCGCGCCGCTCCCACCGCCGGAAAACCGCTTCCCCCTCGGCGAAAAGGGCAGGGATCGACGCCCCCGCCAACCGTTCCGTCTCCGGGTCCAAATCAAGGAAGGCGAGTCCGGTTTGCCGCGCCCATAAACCGCCCAACATGGTTTTGCCGGCCCCCGGCATCCCGATCAGGTAAAAGTTACCATCAAGCGCGAGCCGGGTCAGGCGCAGAGCGCCGGCGACGACGGCGGAGGGCAAAGAGCGGTCCAGCCATATTTCCTCGGTTTTGGCGGCCTGACCCGCCAGCATCGCCAAACCGCCGCAGACTGGCCGCCCCTGGGCGCGGCCCAGACGGAGAAATTCCGTTTCCGGCGGGTTGTAAACCATATCGGCCAGAGCGGCAAACCCGGCGACGGCCTCAGCCGGGACCGGCGAAAGATCGCCGCGCGGCGCCGTGCCCACAGGCGTGCAATTGACCAGCAAATCACCCGTGAGCGCGGCCAGAGCGTCATAGCCCACGACCCGGCAGCCGGTGTGCGCGGCCGGCTGCGGCCGGCGGCTGACGACGGTTATCTCCGCTCCCCGGTCGCGCAGCCACGCGGCCGCCGCCCTGGCCGCTCCGCCGGCCCCCAGCAGCACGGCGCGCGCGGGGACCGGGATCCCGGCCTCCGCCAGCATAAAACCGAAGCCGGCATAATCCGTGTTATAACCATACCAGCGCCCTTCGCGCCGCCACAGGGTATTGACGGCGCCGACAGCCGCCGCGGCCGGATCGACAGCGTCTAGCGCCGGCAAAAAAGTTTCCTTATAAGGGATCGTGATATTCAAACCGGCGAGGTCCAGCGCGTCCAGCGCTGCGCGTCCCCGCGCCGCTTCTTCCCGGCTCATTTCATAAAGCTCATAGGAAAACTCGTCCGCTGGCCGGTTTTCATGAAGCGCCAGCGCCTGACGTAAAGAGCGGTGCAAAAAAGGGGAGAAACTGTGCGACAGTTTTTCCCCCACCAAACCGTGACGGTCCGAATCCCGACTGGTTGAATTCACGGGTCAATTGGAGACGTTGACTTCAAAATAGTAGGTGTCGCCCTCAAAATCATCGTCCCAAATCTCGTAATAGGTAAGCATGGCGGCCTGCGTCGCTTCCGGCGCCTCAAACACGAGGAAGCCTTCTACGGATTCTCCCGGAGCCTCCATAACATTGTCCGGATACATACCGTCCGCAAATTCCTCCAGCGCGAGTACTTCGACTATCTCGCCGTCCTCCTCATAAAGAAGATGGAAATCATAATTGCCTACGGGGATACTTTCGTCAAACACATTGGTCGACTTTGTGTCCGCGACGATGAAGACATTGCCGGCGGCGGGAGTAATGCCGTCGATATCGGTCTCTTTGCGGATATTGGTGATGTTCCACTCAAAAAACGTGTTGGTGAGAGCCTGCCCGGGCTGAGACGAGTACACGTTGTTGAACGGCCGCCCTTCAGCTTCCAGCGAGCTTTTCGCGTTCGCGAAAAAATCTGTGGCGGCGTTGCCGAAAGCGTCGCCCCCTCCCCCGCCGCCGCAGGCGGCAAGGCTGAACGGCAGCATACATAGTAACGCGATTGTCAGGATCCGGCGAATGGGTTTCATTTTGAGAACCTCCGTTTCATTTGATGAAATATATGCTAATGCAAGAACTCAGGAAGTCCTTTCATCGCCGAAAAAAAAGAGGGCGACCGTGCCCGGCCCGGTGTGCGCGCCTATGACGGAACCAATATCGCTGACGGAGACCGGCGCCGCCAGACGAGGAAAAGCGGCCGTGATCAGATCGGCTGTTTTTTGCGCGTCTTCCGGATCGGCGGCCTGCGAGATAAAACACTTGCCGTCATAGTCCGCGCCGGCGTGTTTTTTCATTCTTTCCAGCATAGCGGCGACGACCCGTTTGCGGCCGCGTTCTTTAGCCCGGGGAATCAATTTGCCCTCGTCGTTGATATTCAAAATCGGGCAAATATTAAGCAGATTGCCGACAAAAGCCGCCGTGGCGGAAACTCGGCCGCCGCGGCGCAGGTAAGTAAGGTCGGTCACAAAAAACCAATGGTGCAGACGCAGTTTATTCGCCTCGACCCAGGCGTGGGTCTCAGCCGCGGAAGCGCCGGCGTCGCGCATGTCGGCCGCCGCGTCCGCGAGCAGACCGCAGCCGGCGGAAGCGGCCAGAGAATCCACGATATATAATTTGCGCTCCGGGTATTTTTCCAGCAACTCATCCCGCGCGACGCAGGCGGAGCCATAAGTGCCGGAGATCCCGGAGGAAAGAGAGAGATGGACTACGTCCCGCCCCTCGCTCAGAAACGGCTCAAAAAAACGAATGAATTGGGTCGTGGAAACCTGAGAGGTCGTGGCGGAGGAGCCGGAGGCCATCCGAGCGTAAAATTCGGAGAACGGCATCGTTTGCCCGAGGTCGTCCGGATAATCAGAGTCGTCCATATGGTAATGAAAAAGAGCAAACGGGATATTTCTTGCCGCGAACCAAGCGGCAGGCATATCGGCCGTAGAACATGTCGTTACAACAAAAGCGGACATACAGCCACTCTCCTTTTAATAAACGGTGGAATTTCACACTATCTGGTGTTGATACAAACAAATGCGACCAAATAGCCCAATGCAAACGTACCGCGAGAACGCAAGATAAGCATACCACGAAGGCGCAGGAATTGCAAGCCAACGACGTCGAGTCTAAAAGTCCTCAAAACAGATCAGCGTCACATCCTCCCGCCCGGCCGCTTCCGCCTGAACGCCCTCCGTGAATCTGGTTTTGGCAAACACATAGTAATATTTGGTTTCATGCCGGAACAACGCGCTTCTTTCCATTAAGGTTTCCAAAACGCCAAGACCGACGGCTTCATTTGTCCATTTGCACTCGCAGAATATCGCGTTCTTTTTGTCGTCGGCGATAATGTCTATTTCGCATTCTTCGCGTTTCTTGGGATTGTTGCCCCACCAGCGCCCGGCGTCGGTGAACAAAACCGGGGTGCGCCTAGCAATGTTCTGCGCCCAAAGATATTGCCTGCATATCTCTTCAAAAACAGCGCCCATAAACGCGGGTATCTGAGGCTCTATGCGCTCATAAGACAACCCGGACTCTCCGCGCTGAATCAGCGACATATTATCCGGGATGAAACGGTACCAAAACCGGAACATGCTGTCTTCAAGGCTATAAATGGTCTTTTTGCTTGTTTCCTCGCGAAAGGGCCGCTCTTTTTTAATGATGCCAATAGAGATGAGTTTGGAGATATAGGTGGAGCACAGTGCCGTTTCCAGCCCGACCTTGCCCGCTATTTCCGATAGCCTTGACGCGCCGTTCGCGATCGCCTTGATAATGGCGTTATACTGCGCCGGTTCCCGGCACTCCTGCTTGACTAAGTTGCCCGGTTCTTCAAAAAGATAGCCGGAGGTCGTCAGAAAGTTGAGCTTGATGTTATCGGCCACGCTCAGATTCCTGTCCATCAGCGACATATACAGCGGCACGCCGCCCGTAACGCCGTACAAAACGGCGGCGTCAACGCCGCTGAAGCTATCGCCGAAATATTCTTTGGCTTGCGCGTAGTCAAACGGCAATATCTTGAACTGCGCCGTCCTGCGGCCATAAAGCGGGCTTTTATAGCCAAGCACCTGATTTTCCATAAAGGACAGGGACGAACCGCAGAGGATAATAAACAGTTTTGAGGTTTCCTTGTATTTGTCGATACAAATTTGCAACAGCGAGGATATGGCCTTGTAGCTTGCCGCCAGATAGGGGTACTCGTCAATGGCGAGCACCACGCGCCGCGTCTGAGCCAGCTTAAATACCGCTTCCAGCGCGTCCTTGTAACTGGCGAAGAGCGGAGCGGACGATGGGAAATCCCGTGAGAGCGCGAAAATACTGTGGCTGAGATTCTCCAGATTCTCTTTCGCGTTGGTTTCCTGCCCGGTGAAATAGGCAGATTCCTTATCCTTGATAAATTCCGTGATCAGCGCCGTTTTACCGATGCGCCGGCGTCCGTATATGATTGCGCACTGAAACTTATCCGTGTTGTATAGCCGCGCAAGCCCATTCAGTTCTTGCTGTCTGCCGATAAACATGACGCCGCCTCATTCGCTCTATCAAGATATACTATATTATAATATAGCAATACAGCCTTGTCAAGAAAACACCCATCAAAATTTTTTGGTGGGTGTTTGAGTAAGGACGTTATGGTGGCCCCGGGAGGACTCGAACCCCCGCACAAGGTTTAGGAAACCCCCGCTCTATCCGCCTGAGCTACGAGGCCGTAAAAACCGGATATTGGGATCATTATAGCATAAACGATAACAAATGCAAATCGCTGTCAAGCAAAAAATCTCCCCGTCATTCCGGCTTGATGCCTGAGTTTATGAGTTTGACGGGATAATTTTTAATTTCCATACTATTTTAGCGAAGAATTTCTTCAATGTACGCTTTCATCGCCGGAATGTCACCTGTGATCGTTTTGAATGATGTGGGAAAGTACATCGGTATCACGTTTTATAGTACGAATTCCGCCACCCGTCAAGGTTGACGACCTGTCCTGTCCGATTCGTAGGTGCATTTTAGGATTGGAAAACTTTGGATGGCGGAGGCGAGGGGACTTGCACCCCTGTATCGAAGGGCGGCCACAACCGCGTCTACGTGTGTAGCTTCCGTTTTATTCTCGCAAATGCCCGCTCCCGGAAGCGGGATCAGGCAAGAGCCAGTTCGATTATCTCCCCTGATAGCTGCGAACAGAAGCTATGGCGGGCAGCCTGCTAATTTGACACCCCGATTCCCTCACCGCAGGCAAAGAGGGCAGGATGTAGCCGCTTTAAGCGGCTAATGCGTATTCGTTATTGGCAGTTAAAAATTTTTCGCTTGTTTTACGAGGTCAAGCGAAATCTCGACACGCAACGTCCGCCGCCGCTCCCCCGAGCGAATCTAAAACGCCCCCTCCTGTTTTTATTATAGCGCCTTCGCGGTCAAAAGTAAACAGCAATAGTGTGGCTTTCCGCCATCTGCTTGGTGTCCGCCAAATACGTTATTGCGCGGCGAGGAAGGATGGGTTGCCAAGCTATGTTATAATATTATAGGGAAAACTATTGCCTGTCGAAAGGATTGATACAAGATGCGCATTTATCTGGAAACAACCCTGTACAACCACTATTTCGACGTAGAAAGGGAATCGCATCTCGCAACAGTCAAACTGTTCCAGGGAATAAAGGCTGGAGATTATGAAGCCTTTACCTCTGTCTATGTATTGAGAGAACTGGCAAATGCTCCGGAAGAAAAGCGGGTAAAAATGTTTAGTTTAGTCGATGAGTTCGGTATTGTCGTTTTCGGCCCTGACAGTTTTGCCGAACAATTGGCGAATGAATATGTAACCCAGGGAATCATTCCGGCGAAATACTGGACAGATGGTCTGCACATTGCCATTGCTGCGGTTAACAATCTGGATATGATCATCAGCATGAATTTCCAGCATATCGTAAAGCGAAAGACAAAAATCATGACCAAAG
>JAISAH010000112.1 GCA_031266805.1 Gracilibacteraceae bacterium | reverse complement strand
AACAGCGATTTAAACGAAAAATTCCGGAAGACCTTGAAAGCGTTCTACAGTGTGTTGAAAAAATCCAACCTGCGCTTTTCCCTCCTGACCGGCGTGACCAAGTTTTCTAAGGTCAGCGTATTCAGCGATTTGAACCATTTAAGCGACATAAGTATGAACTATAAATACACAAATATTTGCGGTATAACCGCTGGGGAATTGTGGGACAATTTCGAGCCAGAACTGCGTCAGCTCGCGGAGCGCGCCGGTATAACCATAGAAGAAACCATGGCAGAAATGCAAAAACGTTACGACGGCTATCATTTTTGCGAAAACACAGAGGGCTTGTACAATCCTTTCAGCCTTTTGAGGACACTGGACGAAGGTAAGTTTAACGATTACTGGTTTGAGACGGGTACGCCGACGTTTCTCATAAAACTGCTGGAGCGAGACAGATTTGACCTGTCTGGTTTTGCCAAAGGCGTGACTGTCTCGGCAAACTCAATAACCGATTATAGGGCGGACGGCAATGATCCTGTGCCCATCCTCTATCAGAGCGGCTACCTGACTATCAAAAATTATGATAAGGAATATAACGAATATCTCCTTGATTTCCCCAATGAGGAAGTCCGGGGCGGATTTCTCAATGAATTGCTCCGTTCGTATGTACCAGACAGCAATTCTTACGCTAAATCTTTTAAGCGGGCCTTGCTTGACGGCAATCTGGACAGATTCATGGAAACCGCGCGAACCTTTTTCGCCGGCATCCCTTACGATCTGAACGACAGAGCGGCCGCCGCCCAAAAAGAAGGGTACTATCAGGGTTTGGTCTACGCGATCCTGACGCTGACCGGACTGACACCGGCGGCGGAAAAAAGGAGCGCTGCAGGCCGAGCGGATTTGGTTGCGGAGACGAAAGACGCGGTCTATATCTTTGAGTTCAAACTCAACAAAAGCGTGGACGAGGCGCTGCGGCAAATCGAGGAAAAAGACTACGCCGCTCCCTATGCTATGGCGAATAAGAAAATCGTAAAAATCGGAGTAAATTTCGACTCTAAAACACGCAATATAGCGGACTGGCGCATGGCAGAACCCGAAGATTCGACTAGTTGAGCGCGGTCCCGCTCCGCGGGTACTGGCGCCGCACTTCCGCCATTATCTCCGCGTGATCCTCCGGAGCGGCCAGGATATCCTGGGTGAAACGGTATGCGTACTCAATCAGGCGCGCGTCTTTGGTAAAATCTGCCAGCTTAAGTTCCGGCAGGCCGTGCTGGCGCAAACCCAGCAGTTCGCCCGGCCCGCGCTGGCGCAAATCCTCCTCGGCTATCAGGAACCCGTCCTCCGTTTGGCAGAGGATCTTCAGGCGGGCGTTATTTTTCGCCTCGCTGACCAGCAGACAATATGACTGTTCGCCGCCCCGCCCCACCCGGCCGCGGAGCTGGTGCAGCTGGGCCAGGCCGAAACGCTCGGCGCTCTCGATTATCATGACCGTGGCGTTGGGGACATTGACGCCCACTTCGATCACGGTCGTCGTGACCAGCACGTCTATCGTCCCGGTGGTGAAACGGTTGAGGATATCCTCCTTATCCGCCCCGCTCATGCGGCCGTGCAGCAGAGCCACCCGGCGCTCTGGCAAGGCGGCGGTCAACTCCTCCGCCCGCTGCTCCGCCGAGGCCAGATCTATTTTTTCCGTTTCCGCCACGAGAGGGCAGACGACATAAGCCTGCCGCCCTTTGCCCGTTTCCCGCGCCAGCGACTGGATAAGCTTCGCGCGGCTTTTTTCCGTTATATGGCGGGTCAGCACCGGTTTGCGTCCGGCCGGCATCTCATCCAGCGCGGAAAGCTGCAGATCTCCGTAAGCGGTCAGCGCCAAAGTCCGGGGGATAGGCGTCGCGGACAGGGCGAGCACATGAGGGTTTTCCCCTTTGGCCGCCAGACGCGAGCGCTGCCGGACGCCAAAACGGTGCTGCTCGTCCGTCACGACCAAGCCAAGCGCGTTATACCGCACTTTTTCCTGGATCATGGCCTGCGTGCCGACGATGATGTGGGCTTTGCCGCTCAAAATGCCTCCCAGTACCGCTTCGCGCTCTTTTTTCCCCTGAGCGCCCACGAGCAAAACCACCTCGACCGGCAGACCGGCAAACAGAGCGCGCAAAGAGGTAAAATGCTGATAGGCCAGCACTTCCGTCGGAACCATGAAGGCTCCCTGCATTCCCGAGCCGACGGCCATGAGCAAGGCCGCCGCCGCCACCACAGTCTTGCCGGAGCCCACGTCGCCCTGGACCAGACGCGTCATGCCCCGGGCGGAGGCCATATCGGCAAATATTTCCTCCAGCACCCGCTTCTGCGCGCCCGTCAGCTTAAACGGCAGCGCCCGGATAAAATCCTCCACTAGTCCCTGTCCGGCGGCAAGGATCGGCCGCTCGCTCCGTTCGGCGGCGCGGCGCAGATCGGCCAACGCCAGTTGCAGAAACAGCAGTTCCTCCATCACCAGACGGCGGCGCGCCGCCTCCGCCTGCTGCGGACTGTCCGGGGCGTGGATCGCGCGAAAAGCCTCCGCCCGCGGCATCCATTCCGCCCGTTTTTCCTCCGGCAGATATTCGGGAAAAAGCCGCTCCGCCCAGGGCAGTACGTTGCGCACTATAGCGCGCAACGCTTTGGAACTGAGCTGCGCCGTCTCCGGGTAAACAGGCGTCAGCGCGCCTTCCTCGGTCTCGCCTTTCTGAACGTCGCTCGCCAGCAGTTCCGGCACGCGCCGCTGCAACCGCGCCTTCCCCGTTACGGTGATCACGTCCCCCACCTTATACTGCTCGGCAATATGCACCTGATTGAACCAAACGGCGTCCAAAGGGCTGCCGTCCTGCTCCAGACGCACGGTCACGATCTTCAGTCGGCCCTGCCTTATCTGGGCGCTGCGTACCACGCCGCAGACCGTGGCCGTCTCTCCGTCCCGCAAGTCGGCAAAACGGCGCGGCGCTCTGTCTTCGTAGCGCCGGGGATAATGGCGCAATACATCCTCTCCCGTGCGAATGCCCAGAGCCTCCAGATATTTCCGCCGCTGCGGCCCGACCCCTTTGACATACTGAAGCGACAGCGCTCCCGCGCTTGCCGTTCCTTTTTTCCCGGTCGGCCGGGCCGGCGGCGGTGATTCAGTCGTTTGCGAGGCGGGCCGTTCAGCCGCGGGTTGCTCCATCGCGGGCGGCGAGGGAGGGGGCGCATCCGCCTGTTCTTCATTCCATATTTTTACAGCCGGCAGAGCCTCTTTCCAGGTCTCGCTGATCGCGCTCCACAAAGCGCGCCTGTCCCAGGGGCTGGCTTCGCCGTACCGCGAGGCCGTCTCTCTCAGCCGGGCGGATTGCTCCGGAGTCAGCGCGGGTCCGCACCGGGAAAAGATCCTCATAATATAATTATGAAAACCTTCCCACGCGCCCGTATTCAGATAACCCTGCTTTCGCTCCGCCAGCAGAGCGCGCTCCACACTGTCCAGTTCCATGCGAACTCCGGTGCTTTAATTCACTCCACGCCTAAAATATAATAATAAAGCGGCTGACGTCCGGCGTGTACATCCACTTCGACGTCGGCGCTCTCCGCTTGCAATCGCTCCGCCAGTTTGCCGGCGGCTTCGCCGGTCGTTTCTTCGCCGTAAAAAACCGTGACCACATTCCGCTCGCGCCAATCCATTTCATCCAAGACCCGCAGGGCCGCGTCTTCAATATCATCGCACGCCGTAACTATTTTGCCCTCGACCAGCCCCAGCACATCGCCGGCGCGTATGGTCATCCCCTCAAAGGAAGAATCGCGGACGGCGTAGGTCACCTCGCCGGAACGCACCTCGTTTATGGCGGCGGTCATCGCCGCCATGTTTTCTTCCACGCCGGCGTCCGGGTTATAAGCCACGAGAGAGGCCACCGCCTGCGGCGCCGCTTTCGTCGGCACGACGTGTACCTGACGGTTGTCCACCAGTTCATGGACCTGTCCCGCCGCCATGATGATATTGCTGTTGTTAGGCAAAATAAAAACATGCCGGGCCGGGACCAAGCGCACCGCTTCCGCCAAATCGCGCGTACTCGGATTCATCGTCTGGCCGCCCGTCACGATCCGGTCGACGCCCAGACTTTGAAAAACCTCCGCTATCCCTTCTCCCATCGCCACAGCCACAAAACCGTATTCGCCCCATTCCGCCGCCGGCGGTTCCGGAAGCGGGGCCGGCGCGAGATCGCTCGTCTCGCCGACCATCGCCAGTTTGGCCTGTTCTTTGCGTTCATGGGCGATGGCCTCGTTCTGGGACAGCATATTGCTGATTTGCACACTGTGCAGGCTGCCGAATTGAATGGCGTATGTCAGTATCTGGCCGGGATTCTTAGTATGGATATGGATCTTGACCACTTCTTCCGTCCCGACCACCAGAAGGCAATCCCCTTTATCCGCGAGCGCCTGTTTCATAGCGTCCGGCCTGAGTCCCGCGCCTTTAATCAGGAATTCCGTGCAATAGGGAAATTCCAAGTCTTCGATTTTCGTGATGCCTTGCGTCTCCGGCGCGCGGAATTCCTCCGCCCGCTCTTCCGCCGCTGTGACCGGCGCGATTTCTTCGCCTTCCAGCACCGCCAGCCACCCGCTCATGATAACGAGCAGCCCTTTGCCGCCGGCGTCCACCACCCCGGCTTGTTTCAGCACAGGCAAAAGGTCCGGCGTGCGGGCCAGCGCCCGTTCTCCCGCCGCGATTGCCGCGCGCAGGAGGGCGGCTATATCAGTCTCGCCGGCGCGCGCGCTGCTCAGCGCCCCTTTGGCCAATTCCTTCACGACCGTCAGAATTGTTCCCTCCACCGGCTTCATCACAGCTTTATAGGCGGTGTCCACTCCGGCCTGCAAAGCGTTGGCCACGGCCACGGCGTCCGCCTCGCTTAACCCGTCAAATCCCCGCGCCAGCCCGCGCATGATTTGGGAGAGAATAACGCCGGAATTGCCCCGCGCGCCCATCAGCGAGCCGTTGGACGCTTCCCGCGCCACTTCGCTTATCGCTCCCTCCGGCGCTCTGACCGCGGCGTCCGTCGCCGAACGGTAAGTAAGAAACATATTGGTGCCCGTATCGCCGTCCGGCACGGGGAATACATTAAGGGCGTCCACTTCCTGTTTTTGCCGCTCCAGCATTTGCGCGCCGCCAAGTAATATTTTTTTAAAACACGCGCCGTCCAGCACAGATGTAATTTTTTCCGCCGTCACGTTTATCCCCTCCGCCTACGCTAAAAATCTCACGCCTTGCACATTCACGTTGACCGCGGTTACTTTCAGTTTGGCGGAGGATTCCAAAGTGTATTTCACTCTCTCCATCACATTAGCCGCCACTTCCGAAATCTTAATGCCGTAACCCACGACCACATAAAGATCCACAACGACGCTGCCGCCCTCTATTTTCACTTCCACGCCCCTGGACAGGTTTTCCCGCTTCAGCAGGCCCACCATACCGTCCGTGATTTTTCTGGGCGACATGCCGATCAGGCCGTAACATTCCACGGCTACGGAACCGGCCAGATTGGCGACCACTTCTTCCGAAATATTGATACGGCCCAAATCGTTTTCGATGGTGTTCCCCATATCAGCGACCTCACTTTCAGATGTATTCGCGCAGATAAAAACCGCCGCTCAACCTATACTGATACAGAATAAACCAAAACGCCGTTTAAGTCAAATGGCTGCTTTATTTCCAAACAGTTCCTTATCCAGATGCCGGCGCAAAAACTGTCCCGTGTATGAAGCGGGGCAGTCCGACACTTCTTCCGGAGCGCCGCTGGCGACGATATCGCCGCCGCGGTCCCCTCCTTCCGGCCCTAGGTCGATCAGGTAATCGGCTGTTTTTATCACGTCCAGATTATGCTCGATCACAATTACCGTATCGCCGGCGTCCACAAAACGGTGCAGCACTTTCAGCAGTTTGGCCACGTCGGCGATATGCAGGCCCGTCGTCGGTTCATCCAGAATGAACAGGGTTTTGCCCGTGCTGCGGCGCGACAGATACGTAGCCAGTTTGACGCGCTGGGCTTCGCCGCCGGAGAGGGTCGTGGCCGGTTGGCCGAGGCGGATGTAGCCGAGTCCCACGTCGCGCAGGGTTTCCATCTTATGCGCCACTTTGGGAATGGCCGCGAAAAACTCCGCCGCCTCATCCACCGTCATATCCAGCACCTGAGCGATATTTTTTCCTTTAAAGGTTATCTCCAGACTCTCGCGATTATAACGCCTGCCGCCGCACACTTCGCACGGCACATAAACATCCGGGAGAAAATGCATCTCGATCTTGATGATTCCGTCGCCGCGGCAGGCTTCGCAGCGTCCGCCTTTGAGGTTAAAACTGAAACGGCCGGCCATATAGCCGCGCAACCGTGATTCCTGCGTCTGGGCGAAAAGTTCGCGGATATGGTCGAAAACCCCTGTATAGGTCGCGGGATTCGAGCGGGGCGTGCGGCCTATGGGCGACTGATCGACGGAGACCACTTTATCCACATATTCTAGGCCTTCCAAACGCGTGTACCGGCCGGGGCGCGCTTTATGGCTTATCCGCAGTTCCGTCAGCAGCGCCTTGTACAGCACTTCATTCACCAGCGTGCTCTTGCCGGAGCCGGAAACCCCCGTCACGCAGATAAAAGAGCCCAGCGGGAAAGCCGCGTCTATCCCGCGCAGATTATGCTCGGCCGCGCCCACCACCCGCAGCCATTTGCCGTTCGGCGGGCGACGGAGGGCCGGTACGGCGATGCTCTTGTCGCCGCGCAGATACTGCCCCGTGATCGAATCCGGATGGGAGCGGATCTCCTCCGGCGTGCCCTGAGCCACGACGCGCCCGCCATGCAGCCCGGCGGCCGGGCCGATATCGATTATATGATCGGCGTGGTACATCGTGTCCTCGTCGTGTTCGACGACCAGGAGCGTATTGCCCTGATCGCGCAGTCGGGCCAGCGTCTGCAGCAGGCGCTCGTTGTCGCGCTGATGCAGGCCGATGCTGGGTTCGTCTAGGACATAGAGGACGCCGGTCAGCCCGGAGCCTATCTGCGTGGCCAGCCGGATGCGCTGCGCCTCGCCACCGGAGAGCGACCCGGCCGCCCGTCCCAAAGTCAGATAATCCAAACCGACGTTGACGAGAAATCCGAGCCGCGCCCTGATTTCTTTCAAAACCTGCCGCGCGATCGCCTCCTCTTTGGTCGTCATGCGCAAGTTGTCAAAAAATTCCAGGTTTTGCAGCACCGTCCGCCGCGTCAATTCATAGATAGAGAGGCCGCCGACCGTCACGGCCAGCACTTCCGGGCGCAGGCGCTTACCGCCGCAGACCTGGCAGGGCTTCTCGGTCATATAGTTCAGCATCTCGTTTTTCACATATTCGGAGGCGGATTCGCGGTAACGGCGGTTAAAATACGGCACAAGCCCTTCAAACGGCGCCCGCCAGGTTTTGCGCTCGTTAAACATATTATAGTAGCTGAAAACTATTTCGCGGCCGGAACCGTAAGCCAGCGCCTGCCATTGAGCTTCCGTCAGGCGGCGCACCGGTTCATCCAGGCTGAACCCCTCCGCCTCGGCCACGGCGGACAGCATTTGCTGATAATAATTAGCGGTGGAATTGGCCCAGGGCAGGACGGCGCCGCCGCTCAAGCTTTTGTTCTTATCAGGGATGATGAGATCGATGTCCGCTTCCAGATTCGCTCCAAGTCCGGTGCAGGCCGGGCAGGCCCCAAAAGGGCTGTTAAAGGAAAAACTGCGGGGCGAGAGTTCTTCCAGCGCGACGCCGCAGTCCGGACAGGCAAAATTCTCGCTGAACAGCATCTCGTCATGCCCTTCCGCGCCGACCAGCACCAGCCCTTCGCCCAGCTGCAGAGCGGTTTCCAGGGATTCAGCCAGACGCTGGCTCGCTTCCGCCCGCACGTTGAGACGGTCGACGACGACCTCGATGCTGTGTTTTTTATTTTTAACGAGCTTGAATTCCTCGCCGGCTTCCCGCGTTTCCCCGTCCACGCGCAGGCGCGTATACCCGTTGCGTTTGATCATTTCAAACACCTTGCTGTGCTCGCCTTTTTTGCCGCGCACCACGGGCGCCAAGATCTGCGCCCGCGTTCCCGGCGGGAGCGCCAGCACCTGATCCGCCATCTGCTGCACGGTCTGGCGCGTGACGGGTTTGCCGCAGACATGGCAGTGGGGATGGCCGACGCGGGCATAGAGCAGGCGCAGATAATCATAGACTTCGGTCACGGTGCCCACGGTGGAGCGCGGGTTTTTGCTCGTCGTTTTCTGGTCGATGGAAATGGCGGGGGAGAGGCCCTCGATGTAATCGACGTCCGGTTTGTTCATCTGGCCGAGGAACTGGCGGGCGTAAGCGGAGAGCGATTCGACGTAGCGCCGCTGCCCTTCGGCGTAAATGGTGTCAAAGGCGAGCGACGACTTGCCGGAACCTGATAACCCCGTGACGACGACCAGTTTGTTGCGGGGAATGTCTACGTCGATATTTTTCAGATTATGGACGCGCGCGCCGCGCACTTTGATGAATTCCTGCTCCATATTCACACCCTCAGCTCTATGATAGCGTCGCGCAATTCGGCCGCCCGCTCAAAATCCAAATCTTTCGCCGCTGCGCGCATGTCCTTCTCCAGCTTCTTGATGAATTTATCTTTTTCACTTCGCGTCATCTTCTGTCCCCGCGCCGCGTATTCGGTCGGCTCCTCCGCCGCCATCGTCGCTTCCGGCAACGCGCGCAAGTCTTTGCGAATCGTCCGCGGCGTGATCCCAAACAATTTGTTATACGCTTCCTGGATGCCGCGGCGGCGCTCTGTTTCGCCGATCGCCGCCTGCATGGAGCCGGTCATCGTATCGGCGTACATGAGGACTTTGCCTTCCGCGTTGCGGGCCGCGCGGCCGATAGTTTGGATCAGCGAGCGCTCGGCGCGCAAAAACCCCTCTTTATCCGCGTCCAGTATGGCCACCAGCGACACTTCCGGCAAATCAAGCCCTTCCCGCAGCAAATTGATGCCCACGATAACGTCGATCTGGCCCCGGCGCAGTTCCTGCAAGATTTGCAGGCGCTCCAGCGTGGCGATATCGGAATGTAAATAGCGCACCTTGATGTTCAGCTGTTTCAGATAGTCGGTCAGATCCTCCGCCATGCGCTTTGTCAGCGTCGTGACGAGCGTGCGCTCATTGCGCTCGACCCGCCGGCGGATCTCCGCGAGCAGATGGTCGATCTGCCCGGCGGACGGGCGCACTTCCACCACGGGATCCAGCAATCCGGTCGGGCGAATGATCTGTTCGACGACTTGCGGACAATGCTCCAGTTCGTAAGGTCCCGGCGTCGCGCTCAAATAGACGCGCAGCGGCGTCATGACGTCAAATTCCTCAAAACGAAGCGGGCGGTTGTCGAGCGCTGACGGCAGGCGGAAACCGAATTCCACCAGCGTCGTTTTTCGCGACTGGTCGCCGGCGGACATGGCGCGCACCTGCGGCAGCGTCTGATGCGATTCGTCGACGAACAGCAGAAAATCACGCGGGAAAAAATGCAGCAAAGTATACGGCGTTTCGCCGGGCTGGCGAAAAGTGATATGCCGGGAATAATTTTCAATCCCGTTGCAAAAACCCATTTCCCGCATCATTTCCACATCATAGCGCGTGCGCTGCTCCAGACGCTGCGCTTCCAGCAGTTTGCCTTCGCCGCGCAGTTCGGTCAGGCGGCCTTCCAGCTCGGCTTCGATATTTTCCACGGCGACGAGCATTTTTTCCCGCTCTGTCACATAATGCGAGTTGGGAAAAACGGATACGTGCCGGCGTTCCCCCAGTATTTCGCCCGTCAGGATATTTATTTCGTATAAACGCTCTATTTCATCGCCGAACAGCTCCACGCGGATCGCCTGCTCACTGGAACCGGCGGGACAGATCTCCACCGTGTCGCCGCGCACGCGGAAAGTGCCGCGGGAAAACGAGGAGTCATTGCGGTCATACTGGATCTCCACCAGACGACGCAGGATGGTGTTCCTGTCGATTTCCTGCCCCTGACGCAGCGAAAGCACCATGTCGCGGTACTCGTCCGGCGAACCCAGGCCGTAAATACAGGAAACGCTGGCGACGACTATCACGTCGCGGCGCTCAAATAAAGCGGCTGTCGCGGAATGGCGCAGTTTTTCTATTTCCTCGTTGATGGAGGCGTCTTTTTCAATGTAAAGGTCGCTGGAGGGGACATAGGCCTCCGGTTGGTAATAATCGTAATAGCTAACAAAATATTCCACGGCGTTGTCGGGGAAAAACTCGCGGAATTCTCCGTAAAGCTGACCGGCCAGCGTCTTGTTATGCGCCAGCACCAGCGCCGGCCTGTTCAGGCGCGCGATGATATTGGCCATGGTAAAAGTCTTGCCGGATCCCGTCACGCCGAGCAAGGTCTGATGCCGGCGACCGTCCAGCACTCCCTGCACGAGCTGATCCACGGCCTGGGGCTGGTCGCCGGACAGAGAGTAAGGCGCTTGCAGTTGAAATTCCATGATCACCTCCCGCGGCAAAAACGTCGCGGGAGTATCATACAACAATATGAAGGAAATTTCAAGGGCTTTGCGAACATTTGTTTGTGCGAAATTTCGCGGAATTTGTTATGTTTTCCCATCAAGGATAAATTTGCCGAACCCTGTACGTTATGCCAGTAATGTGTTATACTTGGGTTTATACATGAACTTGCCGAGCCATTACTGTTAAATGAGGAGCATTTATGACGATCACAGAATATAAGGACGAAAGCGGAATCGTACTGGCGGTGGACGGGCGGGTCGATACAAACACAAGTCCGCAGTTGCAGAGTTCCATCCTTGCCGCCTTGCAAACAGCGGAGCATGTGACGGTGGATTTCGCCAAAGTGCCGTATCTCAGCAGCGCGGGATTGCGCGCTTTATTGCTCGGACACAAACAGGCCGTATCCAAGGGAGCTGTGCTGGAGTTGGCCTGCCCCACGGAATTCGTGACGTCGGTCCTCACTTCCGTAGGCTTTGATAAAGTGCTGCACATCAGGCCTAAATCGTAGATTCCATGAGCGATACTGTTCGATCCGGCGGGTTGACCTCCAATGACGCTTTTATCAACAATGTGGTAGCCCGGTATTTGTTGCCCTCTGTGCTGGCCATGATCGGCACGCGTCTCAGTTCTTTGGCTAACGGGCTGATTTTAGGCAACGCGCTCGGCGCGGCGGGACTTAGCGTGTTATCCATTGTGGCGCCTGTCACTCTGACTTATCTGGCCTTGGGCTCTTTACTCGGCGTGGGGGCGTCCGTCCTGTCCGGGTTTGCCCTCGGCCGCGGGGAGCGGGAGGGCTGTAACAGGATATACACGCTCTCGTACATACTCTCCGGCACGACCGGGCTGCTGCTGGCGTTCGCCGGTCTCGCGGCCGCCGGTCCCATCGCGGCGGCGCTGGGCGCCGCGGGGGAAATTTTTCCGCTTACCCGCGATTTCATTCGCGTCGCGGCGGTCGGCGGCATGTTCACCGTCCTGATGTATACGCCGCTCAATTATCTTCGCCTATGCGGCAAACCGAATCACGCTATGGGGATGCTGCTTATCATGAGTTTCCTCAGCATAGGCTTTTCCGCTTTTTTTGTGCTGATTTTTGAGGCGCGGGCGGCGGGGGTGGCGATAGGAAGCGGTCTGGGCGCTCTGGCCGCCTTTATTTTTGGCGTCTATCATCTCGGCGGCGCCCGGTCGGAACTTGCTTTCAGGGCCTGGAAATTCTCCGCCGGCGATTTGCGGGCGCTTTTGGCTCTGGGCAGCGCTTCGGCCCTGAACAATCTCTGCCGCGCCTGGCAGTATCTGTTTATCAATCTGTTGCTGCTGCGAATCGCCCCCGCCTCTTTGCCGGCATACGCCGTCGTCTGCGTGGCCCAGGAGACGGTGCTGGCCTTGATCCTCGGGTTTTCCCAAATATTGCTCCCGCTGGTAAGCATTGCCTATGGGGAAAAAGACGGATCCTGCATCCGCAAGATCACCAAAAAAATATTCCTGTCCGGCAGCTTGCTGCTCGGGGCGAGCGCGCTGATTTTGCTGCTGCTGCACCGGAAGCTGGGCTTTTGGTTCGGCCTGCCGCCCGGCGGCGCGGCGGATGAACTGAGCGTCGGTCTGGTTTTTCTGGCCTTGAGTCTGAATCTTTCTTTTCTAAACAATATAGCGGCCAACTATTTCAACGCCACGAAGCGTCCGGCCCTCGCCAATATGATCGCGGCGGGCCGCCTGCTGGTCTTTATGGTCGTCCCCGCCTATCTGCTGGCGGCGAGATTGGGCGTGATCGCGGTCTGGTTGTGTCTGCCCGCCGCCGAGATCCTGACTCTGGCGGCTCTGGCCCTGAAGCTGAGAAGCCTCCGGGCGCGGGATCGGGATTTATCGCGCTTTTGGCTGCTGGATCCCGCTTTCGCGGCCGGGAAAAACACCATTGATTTTTCGGTGGTCAATACGAACGAGGCCGCGGTTCTGGCCGCCGAACGCGTCGTTGATTTCTGCGCCGCCCACGACGCGCCGAACCAGCAGTCTCTGTGTCTGAGCCTGGCGCTGGAGGAAATGCTGGTGCTGATCAACGAACACGCCCTCGACCGGCGGCAGGAAAAATTCGCCGACGTGCGCGTTACCGTTACGGCACGGAATTTGACGCTCCGGATCCGCTGCGCCGGGACTCGTTTTGACCCGCTGCGTTACGCTGAGACGGCGGCCGAGGGCGCCCCTGACGACGACGGAGCCGTCGGCGTCAGGATGATCCGGAGCCTGGCCGCGTCTGTCGAATACAGGCAGGTTTTTGGGTTTAACAATCTTCTCATCGTTATTTAACAAGGAGTAAACGCCATGCCGCCGAAAAACACCGCGACCGCCCCACGCATTGACATCCGTTTCGCGCGCCCGGACGAAGCGCCTCGCCTGGTCGGCCTGATGCGGCGGCAGCATGGCTGTCTGTACCCGCGCGAGAATTATTACGACGAGAGATTTATCGCGGAAGCCGTCGCGGCGGAAAAACTCCGATTCGCGGTCGCGGTCGCTGGGGACGGGGAAACAGCCGGAATGATCTGCGCCGGCGTTCAGAGCAATAACCCGCCGGTCCTGGTCTTTTCTTTGCTCACGGTGCTGCCCGCCTGGCGGGGACAGGGCCTGGGCAGCCGGATGCAGGATTTTTTGGATACCCGTCTGCCGCTCGGCCGCTACGCTTATACCTGCATGTATTGTCTCGCTTTGGATACCGCCAGCCAGCATGACAGCGTCAAACGCGGCTACGTGCCCACGGGTCTCTTGCCGCACCGTTATTTCTTCGACCCGGCCGCCGCGAATCTGGAGGGAGAGGCTCTGCCGCTCAAACGCAGTCATCTCCTGTTATGCAAGGCTTTTAGCCGCAGGGACGCGGGCCTGCTGTTCTGCCCCGACGAACTGGCGGATTTTACCACCGAGGTGCTTAGGGCGCTGGGCGTCGGCTTTAGCCGGGGCGCGGCCGCCGCGCGGTCGTCGCGTTTGGCCGGCGAACCTTCAGTTTTCCGGCTCGTCCAGAGTGAAGAACACCGCTATTGCGAAATATGGATCGAGCGCGCGGGCGGCGATTTGCCGGATCTGCTGCGCGCGTCCCGGCGATATGACGCTTTGCCGGCGCAGACATATTGCGTCAGCCTCAATATGGCGCACGCGAACTGCCTTGGCGCTTACCGGGTTTTGCGCGAGCAGGGTTATGTCTGCACGGGTCTGACGCCGCTCGCCGCCGGCGGCGCTTATCTGCTCTTCTACCGCTCGCCCTCCGTCGCGCTTGATAGCGGCCGCCTCGCTTTACACCCTTCTTTTCGCGCTCTGTGGGAAAAAATAAAGGATGTAGCCTGAAGATGTTTACCACGATCAAAAACAGAGTGCTGTTTACCCTCATATCCCTGTCGCTGGGCGCCCTGCTGCTGATGAGCGCCGTGTGCCTGTACGGCGTTTTCAATATGCGCGCCTGGATCAACAGGGGAGTGGACGATCTGGGCGCGCAAGTCGCTTCGCAAAGCGCGGAGGAGCTGGGCGGCATCATAGAACATGAACTGCAAACAGTCGCCGAGGATAAAGCCGCCCTCATCAGCGAAAAACTGGCGGCTATCGAGGGCCAGACGCGCTACGCCGCAAGCGCGGCGGAATATATTTTTGCCCATCCGGACGAGTTCAAACCGCGCCGGATTGATTATTTGCGGGCCGGTCAGGAAAACGTCCCGCTGCCGCATCTCCGCACCGCTCCCGGCGTCGAGCTGTCCTCCGTCCAAGATGAAGTCTATCTGGCCGCCAACGTGCAGGACGCCCTGCGCGGCATCCTCGTGACGGACATCGGCGTCAACGCCAACTATATAGGCGTGGACTCCGGCTATTTTATCTCCGTGGATAAAAACGCGGCCGGCCCGGAAAACAGGAACTATGACCCGACCACCCGCCCCTGGTACATCGGCGCGAAAGAAAAGAACGGGCTCTATTGGTCGGACGTTTTTTTGGACTCGGCGGGCCGCGGTCTCAGCCTGTCCTGCTCCATGCCGTTCTATCTCACGGAGGGCGGCGTGACCAGACTCAAGGGCGTGGCCGCTTGCGGCGCCGTGCTGGACAATATCCGCGCGGTAATAGACCAAACGAATATCGGCGGAGCGGGCTACGCTATTTTGTTGAATGCCGAAGGCGAGATCATGATGTCGCCCCGGCTGACGAAGTATGAAACGGATGAGTGGGGCAATCTTTTATTGGAAAAATATGGCAACGAGGAAGGCGCCGCCGAACTGGTGGAGCGGATGACGGGCGGACAAATCGGCGTCCGGCGGGCGAATCTGGACGGGGAAGACGTTTATGTGGGTTATGCGCCGCTCGGCGTAAACAATTGGTCGGTCGGCGTCGTCGTCGCCCAGAAGGACGCGATGGCGCCGGTGGAAGACATGCGGCGCCAGATAAGCGCGCTGCACGATTCGACAGAACAGGCCATGAACGAGAATATTACGCTCACCTCTTTTTTGCTGCTCACCGTCAGTCTCTTGGCTGTTCTGGCGGCGGTGGCTCTCTCGCTCCGTTTCGCTCGGCGGATCACCGGCCCGATCATCAGTTTGAATCAAGGCGTGCGGGAAGTAAGCGCCGGCAATCTGGACGCTGTGATAACCGTAGGCTCCAATGATGAAATAGGGCAGCTGGCTCAGGCTTTCAACGCCATGACCCAGCGGCTGGAAGAACATATCCGGAATTTGGCCGAGGCGATGGCGGAAAAAGAACGCATCGCCGCGGAACTCAATATAGCCACAAAGATCCAGGCCAGCATGCTTCCGCCCATGCCGCCGTTCCCGGACAGAAATGAGTTTGATATGTACGCCCTGATGCATCCGGCGCGGGAAGTGGGCGGCGATTTCTATGATTTTTTCCTGCTGGACGAAACCCATCTCGGCGTAATCGTGGCGGACGTGTCGGGCAAGAGCATGCCGGCGGCTCTCTTTATGGTCGTGGCCAAAACTTTGCTGCGCAATCAAATGCAGCTCCAGCAAGATCTGGAGCAGGTCTTTTATACCGTCAACAACCAATTGGCGGAGCGCAACGAGGAGACCATGTTTGTGACGGCTTTCGCGGGCGTGCTGGAAACGGAGACGGGCCTGTTTACCTATGTTAACGCCGGCCATAACCCGCCGGCGCTGCGGCGGAGCGGCAACGGCTTCGCTTGGCTTAATGTCGAGCCGGGGTTCGTCCTAGGCGGGCTGGAAAACATCAAATATACGGCCATGAGTACGCGGCTGCTGCCGGGCGATATGATCTTCCTCTACACCGACGGCGTGAGTGAAGCGAATGACGCGGCGGGCGAACTTTTTTCTGAAAAAAGAATATTGGAGGATTTGAACGTCCTCGTCCCTGACAGCGCTCTGTCCGCGGACTGCGTGGAAAAAATGCGGGAGAGCGTATCTTTGTTCACGCGCGGCGCGGAACAGGCGGATGATATCACCATGCTCGTTCTGCTCTATAAGGGGGCCGCCGCCGGCAAAAAATTGACTGTCGCGGCGGATACGCGCAATTTGGGCGCGGTCACGGCTTTCTTGGCTGCCTGCATGGAGGAGGCCGGGTTTCCCGAGGCGGAGAGCGCCGCGCCGCAAGTGGCGCTGGAGGAGGTTTTTGTCAATATTGCCCGCTATGCCTACCCTCAGGGCGGAGGCTCGGCCACAGTGACCTGTTCCTGCAAGGCGAACCGCGTCGTCGTCACAGTCGAAGACAGCGGTACGCCGTACAACCCGCTCACGCGGCCCAGCCCAGACACCGCCTTGCCCGCAGAAAAGCGCGAGATCGGTGGTTTGGGGATCTATATGGTCAGAACGCTGATGGACTATGTGCGCTACGACGAAAAACACGGGAAAAACGTGGTGACCATGGCCAAAAACGCGGTGAAGTCTTTAGAAAATCTTTAGACAAAATTTGACGGATCGGTGTTATGATGTTATTGTCGCGGTGTATGACAAAAGGGAAAAGCTGACGATGAGGGATGAGTATGGAAAACAAGCAACTGCTGCCATTTGAAAGAAACCGTTTCTATGTGGGCAAACTGCTGACGTCCTCGGATTTTTTGTCGGAGCAGATGTATCTGAACAACAAAAGGCGTTTTTTGAACGCCTTGATGTTCGGGGCCGGCGTTGTTTGCGGACTTGGGGTGTATAATCTGGACGACGTTTCCGTCATCGTGGAATCCGGGGCGGCCATAGACGGAGCGGGGCGAGAGATCGTGCTGGAAAGCGCGGTGATTCGCAAACTGTCGTCCATCAGCGGGTTTGAGTCCATCACGGGAGAGCGGGCGCTTTTGATGCTGCGCTACCGGGAGGAGTCAGTCCACCCGGCTTATTCCGTCGCGCGCGGCGAGCGGGCTGACGCGGAATACGAGATGAACCGCGTCCGCGAGGGATGGGAACTGTTTCTGAGTGAACCGGGCGCCGCCGCGCCGCTGGCGGACACGGAGTTTTTGGCCAGATCCGAATTATACGCGGACGGCGATTACGCGGTCGAGATCGTAGCCCCCTGCAATGTCAGCTGCGGCGAGCGAGTGCGGGGATATATCGCCGCGCGCAAACTCTCCGAGACGCCTAAGCTCCTGTCAATTGACTGCACGATCCACGCGCCGGCCTTTACGAATGATAAAGGCGAGCATTTGCTGGCGGTCAAAGCGGAGGACGTCGCCATCGAGCGGGGCGAGGAGGAGAGATTTGGTTTTGTGCTGGAGGCCCAGGGCCATCCGGCGCCCGAGTCTTTCCTGCTGGGCAAATCTTCTTTGCTCCGTTTCACCGTTGACGGCGAGCCCAAACCGCCGGCCGGCGATCTCATGCTCAAAGTGAATGTGGTGGATATGCCGGTGCATGAATTGCTCGAGCAGGCCGTCGGGCGCGTCAATTTGGAAGCGACGCTAGGGGCGGCGGACGCGGACGCGGTGTGCTTGGCGGAATTGCTGCTGCAGCGGAGCAAAAACGATTACATCGTGGATAAAATTGAAGAGCGCAAAAACTATATTCGCCGGATGGGTGCGGAAAAACTCCGCCGGGAGTACGCCTCTTATTTTACCGGCCGCCGCTCCGCCGCGCCTATGACCGCGGAAGACCCCCCCGCGCCGGTCCCGGACAGGACTTCGCCGCGGGAGCCGTATTACGCCACGGGCGTTTGCGAAATACCGCTCGGTTCCTCGCCCCGCAAAGGGGAAGTGTTCTTTTCCGATGAGATCATGCACGGGCTCGGCAGCGGCAACATCCATGTGGACGTGGGTTTTGACTATATCGTCGAAGCGGGGCGGGAGGGAAGGCCCGAAAAAATGTCGATCTACGGCGACGCCGAGTTGTTCGCCGGAGAAAACCCGCAGATTGCTTTCGCGCGCACAGCGGTAAAAGTCTACGCGGAGCGCGGCAGTTTTGTCATCGCCGCCTCGCTCACGCGGCAGACGAATTTCGCGGTGATCGTGCTGCGCTGGGTGGCGGCCAAACTGCCTTTCGGCGACGACAAATTGCTGCCGCGCCGGACGGCGGATATGAGCGTCGCGGCGCTGACGCCGACCATAGTGATGGGCATGAGGGAAACGCACTTTTTTGCCGTGACTTTCAAAAATATGGAACCCTGCACGCTGACCTACGAACTCACGGAAAAGAATTCAGGGCAGATTACCACGGACGGCGTATATACCTCGCCTTCGCGGGAGGGAGTTTACGAAATACGTATATCATGCGCCGACATGCCCGCTGTCAGCTCTTATGCCTACGCGGTGGTAAAAAAAGAACTCACCAAAGAGAACGAGGATGAAAGAACTTGAGGTCGTGAGGTATGATTTTTTACGCCGGCGATATGGTTCTGGAGCCCGTGCGGGAAGTTTTCACCGGGCCGGACAACGCGGTTTTTGTCTGCCGGAACTCTCGTTCGCCTGTGGACGCTTTTTATACGCTCCTGACAGTAAACAATAAAAAAACGGCCAAAAAACTGGTGACGGTTTTTGAAAACTCCCGGCGGGCGGCGGCGGACGGCGCGCGGCCTTATATCGCTTGTTTTGCGCAAAACACCTTGCTGTGCTATGTGTTTGATTACCATGAGGAAAGACGGCTGGATCTCTTTGCCCCCGGACAGATCCTCACGGCCCGGGATTGGGAGACCGTGAGCGTCGGTCTCGTGCTGACCTGCCTCTCGTCGCCGCTGCCTTTTCCGCTCTTGGCGCTGGCCCTGAAACAGAAGCATATCCATCTGCGGAAAGACGGGACCGTATTTTTCGCGCCGTATTTTGATCTGGCCGATCTGAGCGAGGAAAACGGCGAAGCCGTCTGCGCCTGTCTCTGCGCCGATATGCTGTTATCCTTATTCTCGCTGCGCGGCCACTTGAAAAGCGCAGAACTGATGCGGAAAAAACTGGTCCATAATTCTTTCCGCAGTCTGCCCGAACTGTATCACGACATAAAGATCACCGAAATTCCCCAAAAAAGGAATATCAAGGAAAAAGCAGGGGGATTATGGCGGCGCAATAAAGACAGGTTTTTTGCCGTCCTGCTGGCCGCTTCGGCGGCGGCGGCGGTTTTCGCCTTAACAGTTCTTGTTTCGCAGCTTATTTTCGGTGAGGTCCCGGTCTTTCGCCTGTTTGAAAAATGTTTTGACATTATCGGCGAGCGCTCTCTGCGCTGATTTGTCCGGAAAGGTTTGGGAATGAAGAAGGCTCTCATCCTCGCTGTCGTCATAGTCGCCGCCTTGTTCGGATTCGCGCTCTTCAATCCGTGGGCGGCGCCGTCACTGGCCGAAGCCGAGCCGCGGATCGCGGCGGCGCCGGACGGATCCGTCTGCTATTTCACGGTGAACAGGAGCTATGGTTCCTTTGTTTTCGGCGTGGACGAGCGAGGGCAAGTCGGTTTTGTTTATACGGATAAAGCCGTTGATGAAAGCGGCCGGCGTTACGCTGTCGCCGATCTGCTCTGGAGCGGCGGCCAGCTCTGGCTCTTGCGGGAGGCGGGCGCGGGCGAAGATGGGCCGGAGGGCGGCGAAACGGTTCGGCGGCAGATCTGGCGGCTCGACCCGGAGACGGGGATAGCGGCGGCGGCGGTGCCGCGGCTGACTTTTCGCGGCGGCGGTTTTCGTCTCAGCGCCGACGGCGAGCGGATATATCTGAGTTACCGTGAGGCGGACGGACGCCGTGCTTACGCTTACGCGGTCAACGCGGACGGCGGCGCGGCCGGAACGTTGGCGCTGGCGGTTGACGCGCCAGCGGACACTTTGATCCGGTCAGCCGTTTACAGCGGTAAATATTTATACTGCGCCCTGTCTGACGGCAGCGTGCAGGCGTTTAACGCCGCCGGCGCCAAAACGGAGTTTACGGGCGGGGAGACGGCGGCGCTATGGGCCGGAGGCGACAATCTGTTTTTTGTGGACGCAGCGGCCAATTCCGCGCATTTCACCTTGAACTCTTTGCCCGCGCACGCCGTGCCGCCGGCGCGCTCGGAAACGATAACGGCCGGGCTTCCTTTGGCTGACGGTTTTGTCGCGCTGGCCGCCGCCCCGGACGGCGGCGCCGCGCTCCTGCGCTACGCCGGCGCGAGTTTCGGCGATCCGATCCCGCTCGTCTCTGGCGTGGGCGCCAATCTCCGCTTCAGTTTGGCCGCCGCTTTTTCGCCCGCGGGGATCATTATCATCGCCGTGGCTTGCTTTGTTTTTGCCGCCGCTGCCTGCTCGTTTGCCCCCTCGCTGTTTTGGCGCTTGATTTTGCTGCCGCTTTGCCTGACGTTGATTTTGGTTTTTGGCGCGGTGGGGATCGCCGCCCAGATCGTCTGGGAGAGCGGCGGCGACGCGGCGGCGGCTTTTTATCAGGCGCTCGCGCGATGCGCTTTACTGGGACTGGGGTTTTACCTCATCTGCCTGATTTTGACCGTTTACTGGCTGAGTCCGCTCCGGCGTTTGCCGCGTCAGATGAGTGACGTCGCCGCCCGCATGGTTTGGGACGACGGCATTCGCGTCGCGTTTGGCGAAGTCGGCCGCGTTCAGCGGGCGATGCAGGAAATCTGCCTGTCGCTTTCCATTCGCGGGTATGAGATGAATTCCGCCATGAACAGTTATCGCCGCTTCATGCCGCAGGATCTGGACCGCCTGTTAAGCCGCGCGAATTTGATGGAGATCGAATACGGGGACGTCGCGGCGGGCAGCGGTGTGGTCGGCCTAGTGACCACGATGCCGCGCGGCGCTTCCAAACGCTTCGGCGAGAGTCACCGCCGTTTTCTGGAGTTTGTTTTTACCGCGTTCCGGCATATCTACACCGCGGCGTCGGGCAGCGCCGTCTTTCTTTCCACGTGGTTTTCGCTGACGGATTTCCGCCTGCTTTTTCCGGCCGGCGCCACAGACGGCGTGCGCATGGGCGTCAGGCTGGCCACAGAGTCCGCCGAAGCGGCCCGAGGCGAACCCCAGCCGGAATTCATGCTGCTTTTGCACCACGCCGGCTATGAATACGGCGTATCGGGACAGGAAAACAGGGCCATCAGTTTTATGTCGTCATATGAACTGGGGCTTCTGGCTAAGATGTCGGTCAAACTCGCCGGTCTGGGCGTCAAACTGCTGGTGACGGAGGGGTGTGCGGAAACTCTGACAGACAGCGTTTCCACGCGGTATATCGGTTACGTCGCCTCCTCGGACGAACAGCATAATATCAAGCTGTACGAGGTGCTGGACGTCTACCGCGAAAGCGAGAGGAATCTGCGCGAGCAGTATAACCAAAAATTTCAGCAGGCGATCCGCTTTTATTATACGAATGATTTCTACCTGGCGCGCAATCTTTTTTCGGAGATATTCAAGAACTGTCCGGGAGACGGGGTAGCCAAATGGTATATTTTCTCCTGTGAGCGCCTGTTTAACCGGACGGATTTTTCCACGATAAATTACAGTATTTTCGGCATGGAACAGTAACAGGCGAAACCGCCGCCGCGGAGGAAAACACGAAGCATGAACCAGTTATTCTCAACCTTGATAACTACGCTGCGCGCCCGCTTTGTCTCCCTGTGGACCAAGGCGCGCTACTGGCTCAGCCCGACATTCTGGCGCACCAAAGGCGTCCAGATGCTGCGCGCTTTCTTTACGACGCTGTTCGACTTCCGGCCGCGGCACAAGAACGATTATTACGGGATGCTCCGATGGCTGGTCAGCAAGCGTCTCGCCTTCGCCGTCATCGTGATCGTCGGGGTGATGGCCGTCTGGTATGTGTACGCCATGTCGCCGCTTTCACCGCGGGAGGGGGAGGGGGGCGGCGCGATACCCACTTACCGCTATCAGTCGCTGGCTCTCAAATTTTACAGCGGCGAGGCGCGGATCCTCGACGCGGCGGATCGGACGGCTTTTGTGGGCATGGTCGCCAAGGGCCGGGCCAACGGGTCAGGGATGCTCTATGACCCGGACGGCGGACTGATGTATGTCGGCGAGTTCGAGAACAACATGTACGAGGGGCAGGGCGAAACCTATTATCCGGGCGGGGCGGTGCGGTACAAGGGGACGTTTTCCCAAAATCTTTTTCAGGGCGGCGGAACTTACTACCGGCCGGAAGGCACGGCGGAATACGAGGGCGAATTTGTCAGCGGCAATCGGCAGGGCGCGGGCATGCTCTCTGACGCCGGCGGCAATTTGATTTTTTCCGGAAATTTCCAGGCAAATCGGATCGTTTTTGAGGAATTTATCGGCAAAACGACGGCTGCCGCGGCGGCGATGTACAGCGGCCGGGTCGTTTCCTATAACGGGGCGGATGAATACGCGGTCTATATGAGCGATATAAACGCGGTATATGAGTCGCTGAGCGGAGAACAGTCCTTGGATGAGGAATGGAAGATCGGGCGGGTCTACGTCCTGACCGATATTTTTGCCAAGGGCGGCGCGGAACTGAGCGCGATCAGCGATATCAAAGCCGTTTTGGGCGCGCCGGCCTATCTCGGCGAGACCTGGCTGACTTTGCCGGACGCTGTGGCGCTGAATCAGTCGGAGCAGGACGCTTTGCTCCCGGTCGCCATGGAAACGCGGTCCGGGTTTGAGGATGTGTACTCGGTCGATTCCTATGATGAGAACCGGCGGATGTATATCTACGTTTTTCCCAGCGACGGTTTTGTCTACACTTTTTATTGCGAGTCCGGCGCAGCGCCGGGATTCCTGTTTTACAGCGCCGAGTAGGGGGAAAGGGGGGATATTTGTGCGCGTGAGAAATACGGTCGCCGCCGCTTTGCTTCTGAGCATTTTAACGCTCATGCCGCTGTATCCGCCCAGTGCGGCGGAGGCGGCCGCACCGCCGAAGATCCTCGTCGCGGAACAGGCGCAGAACCTCGCTTTGGCGGCTGATACCGCGATCAAAAAAAAGAACAGCGAATTGATCCTGAAACGGATCAAGTATACGGAGGCCGTCGAGGGGGCGCGGATCAAAGCCAAGAACATGGCCACCTTCCGCTGGTCGCCGCTGCTCAGTTTCAAATTTCCGGAACCACTGGATCTGGTGCTGGAATATGATCTTTCGGCGACGCCTTTGACTTTGCAGATCGAGATCGACACGCTGCAGCATGAAAAGGACGATCTGACGTTCGAAGTCAGGCAGAAGGCGGAGAAGCTCTTTACGCGCGTTTATATCGGGCAGGAGAAAATCGCTTTTACGGAAAAAAGGCTGGCCGCGGCCCGGAGTTCTCTGGAGCGCAACCAGAACCGCCTGCTGCTCGGACAGGCTAAACAGGCGGATATCGACGCCGGCGCCGGAGCGGTCAAGGCGCTGGAAGCGGAGCTGGCTTTGAATATGCGCGCTTTTGAAACCGATAAGCAGGAATTGGGGGATCAGATCCGCTTGGACGTCAGCACGGGCTATGTGTTCAAGAATCCACTGAAAATTCTGAACATAACGCGCGAGCAGCTGGAGACGCTGACGGAATACACTTTGCGGAACGACCACCGTTATTTTGCCGCCCGCATGGCGGAGTCTATCGCCTGGATCAGCCTGAACTCATATGAGTCTTTATATCGCCGCCAATACGGGGGCAAGGTCAACGCGATTTCCACGTTTCTCAATCAGGCCCGCGGCGGCGTGGATGTGGACAACGCCGCTTTCCGGATGGCTTACGACGCGATGACGAGCAATTTTGACGCCCCGTGGGCCGGGCGCAAGCGCATTTTGTTTTTTACTTTTTCCCGCGAGTGGCTGAAAGGGCAGATCGACGGCACCCGCTATATTCAGGATGAAATGTACGCGCTTTATACAGCCGCGCTCGATTATCTGTCGGCGCTCCGGGACCGGGAGACGACCGAGCGGGATCTGCGCAAGGAAATAGCCTCATCCTATGAAACGCTCGTG
Organism: Gracilibacteraceae bacterium; assembly: GCA_031266805.1. Classification (GTDB taxonomy): domain Bacteria; phylum Bacillota; class Desulfitobacteriia; order Desulfitobacteriales; family Syntrophobotulaceae; genus JAIRRL01. The sequence continues at coordinate 10,090 of JAISAH010000112.1, read as the reverse complement.
ACGGCCAGAAATTCCGCCGAGTCGCTGCTGGACGCCGTAGGGGAAACAAAGACCGCCTTGGACCGCCTCGTGGAATTGAACCGGCTGGGTAAGGCGGAATTTTCCGAAGTGCAGGACAAACAGACGGATTATGAGGAGCAGCAGGCGGAAGCGATCGAACTGCTGGCTTCTTACTATGAGCTGCTAGTCGATTTTGACCGTTTGACCTGCGGCGGCGCCAGCCGTCTGATGACGGAGACGGGTTTCAGCGCCGACGTGGGCCAGAGCGGTCTCAGTTGGGCGGACGAAGGCGAGAGCGAGGAAACGGGCGGCGGAATCGGCGGATTGGGCGAGGGCGGCCGGCTTAATCTGCCCACATACCATATTTATTCCGATGTGGCCGACATGGTTTTTGCCTTCGGCCTGCAGATCCCCGACGATTACGAGCCGGCCATAGACGAGTTTGAGATCCTGTATGAAGGGACGCTGATTGGCGCCCGCACCCCGATCGCGTGGGAGCTGCGCCATCTGGTCCTGGATTACGGCGCCACGAAACGTCTGACGGTCAGGTTATTTTACGCCGGCGAATTTGTTGCCGAGTGTGAAATAGATACGACCGTGCCCAGCGACGTGCTGCCGATCGAGGGCCGCGCGGCGCCGTCCGCGCCGGCGCCGCGCGTGGTCGGGACTTACACCGTTCGGGCGGAGCGAAGCGGCGGCTTGGATCGCACGGAAATCACGCTGACGCCGCGGGAGCCGGAAGCGGTCTTTTACCGGCTGACAGCGGACGGCGCCAGTTTGCTGAACACCGAGCCGGCGCCGGTCAGTCAGCCATTCCGCTATCTGGCGCTGCTGTCGGATCTGTCCTCCGTGCGGGCGGAGTTTTACAGTCAGGATCAGACACTGCTTTATACCGCCCGCTTCGAGCCGGAGACGCTGACCTTGCTGGCCGAGCAATGAGGAGAGAGGAGGATCGCATGTTGAAAAAAGTCGCAGCCAAAAATATCGCCGGCATCTCGATCGTCATCGCCTGTTTGCTCCTCCTGAGCGTCGCGCCGTCGGGCGCCGTCTGGAATGAGGACGCCGCCGTCCATATCGATCCCGCCGGGATCGAAAACTCGACTTTGATCGTCGGCACGCATTTGATCCATCTCAGCGCCTTGACCGACACCTTGTATGACGTCGCCCGGCAATCCGCGGAGGAATCGGGACAGGACGGCCTGTATTACAAAAGCGAACTGGCGGGCGGGGTCTGGTTCAATATTTCCGCGGCCTCCTCCCTCGCCGATATCACGACCGCCGGCGCCCCGGTCAATGGCGCCGAGATCGCCGCTCTTTTTCTGACGCATCACACAAAATCGGACGGCGTCACCTACGATCTGCGCCTGAACACCGCCGTCAACATCTTTGATATTTACTCGCCGTATGACCTAGAGTCCATGGAAGAACTCCTGCCGCTCAAAACCCAGTATGACCTGACCCGGGAACTGCAGAGCGAAAGCGATTTTGGCCGGAGGAGCATAGAGATAATCGCCGGGTTTTTCCGCACATCCGTGCGGAACGACGTCACCCAGGCTGCCGACGAGGGTCTGGCTGCCCTGCAGGCCTATCTGGACGTTCTGACCGCCAATGACGCGGATCCGGCGGCCGTGGATACGGTGCAGAGCGTGATGGCGGCGCTTGACGCCTCCCGCCGGGCGGAAGTGATGAGCATTTTGGACGGGGCTTTGGAAAATTTAGCCATCTCCTTGCAAAGTCTGGCGGACGCGGTGAGCGAGGATGAGGGTGAAGACGAGGGCGAGGGCGAGGACGAAGAGGAAGAAGATTCCAGCGCCGCCGGCGCCAGTGATTCCAATCTGCAGACGGCGGTCAACGACAGTCTCTCCAATGTCACTTCTTCTTATAATTTGCACAGCGGCCAAATGCTGTCCGCCGGCGCGACGATCATGGCCGCGGCCCGCTACGAAATCAGTCTCCGCCTGATCGCCGACGCCGAAAGCGTCAATCACGGCGACTGCGACGTTGACGTATCGCAAATCGTCATGTTGGACAATATCCAAAACAGCCGGATCGCGGACCAGACGGGCGAAAGAGTTTTGCTCGACGAGCGGCTGCTGCCGGAAGCAGCGGCGGCCTACCTCGCCGGTCTCTCCGGCGGCGAGAACGCGGAATACGCCGCGGCCGCGGCGCAGAACGCCGCCGCCGTGCTGCTGAACAGCATCAGGCAGAAAGCCCGTAATCTCTTGACGGTCAGCCGGAGCGAATTGGAGTTTTTCATCAACGCCGCCGTTTTGCGGCTGGACGGGGAAGGGGGGCTTGCTTTTCTGGACGACCGGCTGGCGCTGACAGAGGAATACGCGGCGGCAATCCCGGCCGACGCCTTTGCCGAGACCGCCGGCGCCTCCTTGGCCGAGCATATCGATTTTTTGACCCGTCTGCGGCGCAGTGTGGAATTACTCATGGGCGGGAATGAAGCGGATAAGCTGCAGGCGCAAAAAGACGCTTTGCGGACGGAACTGCTCTCCGCGCTGGATAATGACGATCTGGCCGCCGCCCAATTGATCCAGGCGCGGATAGCGGATATCGACGCTCAAATAGCGGATCTGCCGGGCGGGGCGGGCGGCGCGGCGGGTATTTCCGCGGCGGCGGCCGCGGTTGAGTCCGCCGCCGCCGCCAAAAGCCTGATCAGCGAGCTGAGCGCCGCGGGCGCGGGCGGCGCCGGCGCGAACGGGGGCGATATGGATGATCTGCTCGCGGCGATCAACGCGCTGGGCGGGCTGCTTCCGGCCAATTACGCCGCGGTTTTTCCTCTGCTGGAAGATCTGCGGGCGGATATGACGCGGCTGCGCGATTTGGAGGGACGCGAGGATTTTGCCGCGGCCATCGCTACGGCGGAAAGTCTGATCATGGATAACCGGGACGCTTACAATCAGGCGGCGGCCGGCGGATTGTCCGCCGCCGCGGCCAAGGAAGCCGCCGATATGTATTTCAGCGGCGACAGCGGCGGGGTGCGGGCCTTTGACGCCGGTGTGCTCGGCGAAAGCGGCGGCCCGGCGGCTTTGAGCCCCGAAGCCCAGAGCGCGGTGCTGGTACAGGCTCTGGCCGCCTGCGGCGCGGAGCTGGCGGATGAGAATCTGGCCGCCGCGGCGCGCGGGGAGGCCCAGCGGCAGATGGAAGCCGGTAACCCCCTTGTTTTTCAACATCTGGAAGAAAACGGACAGTATTATATCCCTGCCCGCGTAGTGGCGGCGCAGCTGAAAATGCGCTATGTCTGGAACAGCAACCTGAACGGCGGAGCGCTGGCCCGCGGCGGCGACTACTATTTCTTTACCGTTTATTCGACGGAGATCGTCATGGGTCCCGGCGCGGACGATTTAGCCTACATGGCTTTTCCGGCCAAATACCGGGAAGAATTGTATCTGCCGGTTGATTATACTTTTGAGACGTTCGGACTGCGCAGCGAACCGGCGCCGGGCACGGATTACGCGTTTTTAGTCACGGCGGAGACGGATAACTGCGCCGCCGAACTGTTGAGCCGTCTTTTACGCGCGGCCGGGACCAACTGAGCCGCGGGCGGAAAGGAGAAGGCTTTGGCTGATTACCCGATTATTTCCGATATAAGCGCTTATATTGTCAGGATACTGCGGGAGCGGATGTGCCCGGAACCGATCCCCTCGCCGAACAATATCGATGTTTCCTCGCCGGCGGAGCAGGACGTGGACTATATTCTCGGTCTCTACCTCTATGATATCCGCGAGGAGGGGGAGATCGCCTCCGGCCCGATCCGGACGGGGCGCATGCGCCTGAGAAAACCGCCCAAGCCGTACAGCCTGTATTACATGCTTTTTATCAACGGTTCCTCCCAAATGGGCCTGAAGGCGCACGATATACAAAAAATTATCGGCCGGGCGGCCCAGGTCCTCAATGACAGCAACGCCGTTTCCCCGAATACGCTGCAGTCCTGGCTGGAGTATGAGGAAGCGCCAGTCATCCTCACGCCCTCCAAGATCGCGCTGGAGGAAAAAGTGCGCGTGTGGTCGGCGATCAGCAAACCGTACCAGATCAGTCTCTTTTATAAAGCGGCCCCGGTCTTTCTCTCCAGCGAAATCGTCGTGGAGACAGTGCCGGTGCGCGAAGCGATCATCACGCTCACCGCGCGGGGCGAGAATCTGGAATAATTCGGAAAGGGGGGCGGAGCGTGCCTGCGGTAATTAAACATCAATTAGCTTTGGCGGTGCGTCTTTCGGACGCCACGGACGGCAGGGGCATCGAAAATGACGTGACTTTTTTGGTCGACGGGACGGAAAAACTGCCGCAGCGCAAAGCAAACGGTTATTTCATCTATACGGATCAGGCGCTGCTGGAGCGGGATTACGATCTGGAGGCGCGCGCCCGCGGTTACGCGCCGATACGCCGGCGCGTGCGGCTGAAAGAGCCGGGGGTCATCCCGCCCGATCTCCGTCTGGAATTGATCCCGCTGGAAAGTTTGCGCACCGAGGGGTTGTTTCACACCCTGGAAGGACGCCTGCCGGGTCTCGGCGCGATAGACGCTGTAAATCCGGGGGACGGCGCCTGCCTGATCAAAGATTATGACGCGCGCCGCCGGCGGCTGACCGTCTTCAACCCGCACCGGCTGGAGTTTGACCGCGTTCTCTACGCTCTCGTCCAGATCGCCGAGAACCGCTACACCCCCTTTGCGGTGGAAACGCGCGTCTCAGGCGACGTATTGAAAACAGACCGGCCGCTGACGGTCAAAGGCGTCGTCAATCTGCCCCTGACCCCCGTCGTCTCCGGACTGGCCGGTCCGGAGGGGGAATACTTGCTCCGGGTGCGGAGAAACGCGGCCGGCAGCCGCTGGATCGTGCGGATCCGCCTGAACGAAACGGATAAATTCACCTTGGTGGATTTTAATAAACCGGCCGCGTGGAATCAGGATGAGTTTTTACGCGCGGTACAGCAGGAATGAAAGGAGGAAATTTATGGGAATTGCCGTGGTTTCCGGCGCGACATATGTTTGTTCGTTCGGTACGGCGCCCGGCACGCTGAAAGCCGCTAAAGCCGGCGTTTTGGCGGGGGGGATGCCGGCGGCCACTATCAGTGACGCGGTCCCGCTGGCTTCCGTATCGCCTTGCGGGCTTTGCACCACCGTGTCCAATCCGCTGGTCGCTTCCGCCACGGCGGCGGCGCTGGGAGTTCTGACGCCGCAGCCCTGCATCCCGGCGCCCGTGGGGACCTGGATAGGCGGCAAGGGCCCTTTGATTTCCGGCACGCCGGGATTGTCCGGCGAAGCGAAGCTTCTGTGTGCATACGGCGGATCACTCACTATCGTTTCCCCCGGGCAGACCAAGGTCCTGTATTAATTTGACTGTTACAGTGAAGGGAGGATGGTTCAGGCGCGGGTCTGAATCGCGAGAATTATGCCAGAATATCTTTCTCCGGGTGTATATGTAGAAGAATATGATTCTTCGCCGCGATCCATTGAAGGGGTCGGAACGAGTACGGCGGGATTTATCGGCCTAACGGCCAAAGGCCCCACAGTCGGGGCGCCGGGACTTGTGACCAATTTTGCCGATTTTACGCGGCAGTACGGTTCTTATTTGCCGGAGTACACGCACGGCGAACTGCGTTATCTGCCGCTGGCGGTGGAACAATTTTTTGTCAACGGCGGCACCCGCTGCTTCATCAGCCGCGTCATTCCGGAGGACGCCAAAACCGCCGCGGCTTCGCAGGGGATCCTGCATCTCCGGGCGGCTAATGAAGGAAAATGGGGCAACAAGATCACCATCGGTTTTATCACCACGAATAAACGCAAACTGCAGCTGATCGCCGCGGCAAGCGAAACCGTTTTCATGGCTAAATCCGCGGCCGGATTCCGGGAAGGCGATATAGTGGAATTTGCCGGCGAGGTCAACCGGATCGTCTCCATCTCGGAAAATACCGTGACTTTTGAGGAACCGTTCGGCAAAAGCCCCGTCGACGCCGCGATCATCCCGAAACTTCTCGTTTACTCCGTGGAAATGGATCTGACGGTCCGCAGCGGCGCCGAGACGGAGAACTACACGGGCGTAACGCTGAATGAGGCGTCGGCGGCTTATCTCGGCAAGAGACTGGCGGCCAGTTCTTTGGTCGTCGCCACCCTTGACGCTTTTGAGGAGATCGCCGTCCCGACCGCCGCCATTTTCGGCGCCGGCGCGGTCAAAGGCACGATCGCCTTTGCCGGCGGCAGTGACGGCACGGTCCAGGAAGTCAACGCCGGCACTTTTATCGGCACGGACGACGGACCGGGGCGGAGAACTGGATTGCAAGCCTTTGCCGGCAGTAACGACATCAGTCTCATCGCCGCGCCGGGCATAACGATCCCCGAAGTCGTCGCCTCGCTGGCGGCTTTCTGCGAACGGGAGAAAAATTGTTTCGCCATCCTGGACGTCCCCAAAGAGCTGGTAAAAACCGGCGAGATCATCAATTATCGCAATTTGCTCGACAGCACTTACGCCGCTTTCTATCATCCGTGGGTCCAGGTTTTTGACCGGGAGGCAAAAAAACCCGGTTTCATGCCGCCGAGCGGGGCGGTGGCCGGCGTGTTTTCCCGCACGGATGTCAGCCGCGGCGTTCACAAGGCCCCGGCCAATGAGACCGTCGTCTGCACCGGCCTGTCGGTCAACTATACGGCCGGAGAGCAGGACATCCTCAATCCCGCCGGGGTCAACCTGATCCGGGCGCTGCCGGGGCAGGGCATCCGCGTCTGGGGCGCGCGCACCGCGAGTTCCAACTCCGCTTTCAAATATGTTAATGTGCGCCGTCTTTTCATCTTTGTGGAACAAAGCATCAAACTCGCCACTAACTGGGTGGTGTTTGAGCCGAACAACACTTCACTGTGGGCGCGGGTGGAGCTGACAGTCGGTTCTTTCCTGGAAACGCTTTACCGCAGCGGTATGCTGGCCGGCGCCGGTTCCGCCGAAGCCTATTTTGTGGAGATCGGGCCGACCACGATGAGCCAGGACGATATCCTGAACGGCCGTTTGATTTGCAATATCGGCATCGCGCCGTCCAGGCCGGCGGAGTTCGTCATCTTCCGCCTGACCCAGTTCACCTCGGAAGCGGAGGCCGCCGCCGAGGGCGAATGATCCGGCGGGGTTTGAGCGCGGCCTCATTTAGAATTGATAGGAGGGTATCCTGATGGCAGAGGGTGACGAAACCAAAAATTCGGTAGCTTTGTATTATCCGCTGACCAAGATGAATTTCCTGGTCACGGTGGACAGCGTCAGCGGCGTGGCCGCTTTTAGCGAAGTAACGGGTATCGACGCTTCGGTCGATATCATCGAGTTCCGGCAGGGCAATGCCAACAGTCTCGCGCCGGTCAAGATCCAAGGACTGGTAAAACATGGTAATTTGACTCTGAAAATGGGCTACACCCGCTCGCAGCCTTTCAAAGACTGGGTTGTCGCCTGCGTGAGTGAGCGGCGGGAAAAGGGCACCCCGCGCCATAACGTGACGATAGAGCTGATCGATATCACAGCCGGCGCTCCGAGCACCATAGTCGAGACGACCACCGGAAAGACAGGGGCGATCTGGATCCTTCAGGACGCCTGGGTATCGAAATACACGGGACCTGATCTTAACGCCAGCACGAGCGAAGTGGCGATCGAGTCCGTGGAAATCGCCTATGAGGAATTGACCATACCGAACTAAGACGAGCGCGCCGCGGGAGACGGAGCGGGCCGCGGCCCGTTCCGCCCGGAGCGGTTTGAGAGGGCAGCATGTCGATTGTGACCGTTTATGATTTTGAGCTGCCGCGCGGTTATGTGGATTCCGCGGGGCAGGTCCACCGCAAAGGCAAAATGCGGCTGGCGACGGCCGGCGATGAGATCCACGCCACGCGCGATCCGCGGGTGATGTCTAATCCCGCTTATCTGACCGTCGTCATCCTGTCCAGAGTGATCACGGAGATCGAAGGCATGGAAAGTCTGGCTCCGACGATGATCGAGCGGTTTTTCACCGCGGATCTGGCGTTTTTGCAGGATATGTATCAGAAAATCAATAATATCGAGCCGCCGACCATGACCGTCGTCTGCCCCGATTGCGGCAAAGTGACGCAGGCGCCGATAAATTTTACGCGCGAGGGATAACGCTGTATCCGGAAGAGGCGCTGTTCCGGGAGATGGCCTTTATTTCCTATTATTTTCATTGGGGGCGGGAGGACGTGCAGTCATTGACGCATAACGACCGCCGCCGTTGGTGCCGGGAGATATCGGAGATCAACGCCAGCCTTAGTCCCTCGCGGAAAAAAGAGAAGAGTATTTTGGAAATGGGGCGGACGCCGCGCCTATAAACAGGAAGTGACCGATCATGGCCGACGATACAAATATTATAGTGCAGAATCGCGGAAGCACGCCGCTGGTCAATTTCAATTTCATGCTGCGGGTGGAAGCGCTGTACGATCTGCCTTGCAAGAGCGTCCGCGCCTTCACCCGGGAATTGGAGTATGAGATCTATCAGGAAGGCGGGCTGAACGATTATGTGCATATGCTGCGCAAACCCATCACCAAACCGTTTATTCTGGAAGTGGAGCGTTACGCGGGCACGGATTATATTGACCCGCTGCCGCTTGGCGCCGATCTGATCTTGCCCTTGATCTTGCTCGTCAGCCGTAACGCGGACCGTTTTTACGCCCCGACCCGCACTTATACGTTCACGGGCTGCACTGTCACCAAAAAAGTCTACGGCGAGCTGAACGCCGAGCACTCCGGTCTGCTGACCGATATAGTCACCATCGCCTATCATGAATTGGTCTGTCTGGATATGGCGTTCCTGTAGCAATTAAAAGTTACAGAGCATTGTCATTGCGAGGAGCGAAGCGACGAAGCAATCCAGACCCGCATTTGCGGCATGAACGGAAAATACACCAAAGTGTAGAGGGAGGCCCCATGCTGACGCTTGGCCGGCCGATAAGCTTGACCGCGGCGGCGGACGCCGTGATATTACCTGCGTCTTTCGGCGAAAAAATTAAAGCGAATTACGCGATCATGGCGGCGGCCTTCACCCCGAAGGAATTGCTGTTCCTGCTGGTCAACCCGCCGGAAGCTCCCTATACGGGGGGCGACGTCTTTAACTTTGCCGTGGAGCGCAGCGACCGGAGCACGCTTAATATGGCCGTCGATATCGTCAATAACATCGTCAACCGCGTTCTGTTGGAGGATAAAAGCACTGCGACTTATCAGGATTCGGTTTATATCGATATGGCCCTGCGTAAACTGGGGATCGAAAACGTGGCCCTGTTCATGGAACAGGCGCGAGCGCTGCGGTCGGAAACACTCAATACCCGCGAACTAATCCGGCTTTATCAGGAAAACCCGCCCGTCCGGCGGGGATCTCCGGCGGCGGAAGCGGAAGCGCGCCGGCCCGCGGCGGAAAAAGCGGGCGGCGCGGCGGAGGACGCTCCGGCGGCGCGCCGCGAGTATTATTTGCATAACGAGATCTTCCGCCGTCTGGATACGGCTCGGATCATCGCCTCGTTGGCCCGCTTCGCCCACAGCTCCGTCGAGAATTATACGCGCCTCGGCGAGCGGGAGATGCTTTTGGCCGAATACGAACGGAGCGCGCTGACGCTGACGCTGAACGAGTATCGCCGCCAAACCGGGTTTTTGACCGGGGGAGACATATTTTACCATCGCAATCATTATGAACTGGGCGACATCCTGCCGGCGCCGGCCGGGGAAAAAGAGGTGCTGGAACAGGCGACGGCCGCCGCCCTCCTGCAGCTTATCGACAGCGCCTTGAACTGCCGGACGGAAAACTATCTCTCGGCGCGGGAGCAGTGGCTGGATTTGCGGATCGGCCTGTATCAGACGGCGCAAAATTCTCTCCGCCGTTTCATCTCGTTTCATGAAGAAAGCGCCGGGCGGGCGGTGGCGGGCGGCGGCGCGGCGGCGCTCCCTGCTTTGGCCTTGCTGACCGAGCTGGAGGCTATCACCCTCGCGCGGCAGCCTCAGGGGGGGCCGCCGCCGCCAAAAGCGGCGGCGGTGCCCCCGGTGGCTGCCCCGCGAGGGGGTTAGCCACCAGCTCGGTCACCAAGGCCAAAGCCGGGGGCGCCGCCGCGCCGCCGCCCGCCCCC
>JAISAH010000085.1 GCA_031266805.1 Gracilibacteraceae bacterium | reverse complement strand
CAGATCAAGCAGAGATGGAGAGCCGTGTACAGCGAGAGTTGTAAGCACGGTTCGGAGGGGGGACTGTGCAAACCTGCCGCAGAAATGCGGTAAGGCGGCACTTTCCTACCCTACAATTTCCTTGTCAGCATACTCTACACCCAATTGTTTCAGCAGCTTTTCTATTCGGCGGATCACAAACACGGCGGCTCGCTCCCCGTTCACGTTCACTTTTTGATGGACGAGTTCGCGAACGTGAGCCTGCCGGAAGATTTTGACAAAATCCTCTCCGTCATGCGCTCGCGCGGGGTTTCGGTCAGTATCATCCTGCAAAACCTCGCGCAGCTAAAGGCTTTGTTTGAGAAACAATGGGAAAATCTTACAGGCAATTGCGACGAATTTTTGTATTTGGGCGGGAACGAACAAAGCACGCACAAGTACGTTTCCGAATTGCTCGGCAAGTCCACGATTGACACGACCACCTATGGCAAGTCCACCGGGAGGAGCGGGAGTTACAGCACGAACTACCAGATCACGGGGCGGGAGCTTCTTACCCCCGACGAGGTGCGGATGCTGGATAACCGCTACGCCCTTTTGTTTGTCCGGGGCGAGCGTCCCGTGATGGACGAAAAATTTGACATTCTGCGGCATCCGAATCTCGCGGGGACGTCTGACGGCAAGGCTGAGCCGTTCCGACACGGAGATGTCACGGAGTCCGTGGCGTCCATAATGTTTGACTTTGGCGCTGACCCGGCGAAACTGCCGGAGACGGCAATACTGTCGGAGACGGCAATCCCGGACGGCGAGTATGTGCTGCTTTCCGAGGAAGATTTGGAAGAATTATTCACACCGAAGGAGGAAGAAATCCATGCGAAAAAATGACAAGACCCGCAAACTCCCCATGCCGGGCGGCGTAAAGAGAGGTTTTCGCCTCTACGCCGCCTTTGTGCTTGCCGCCCTTGTGCTGCTTGGCCCCGGTCAGGCGGCGCTCGCGGCCAGCGACCCCATCGCCGTTGTGAACAACTTGAGTGATTTCATCTTCGGCCTGATCCGCGCCGTTGGCCTGATTCTCTTAGGCTTTGGCATTGTTCAGGTCGGACTGTCGCTGAAAAGCCACGACCCAAGTCAGCGGGCCAACGGTTTCCTGACCCTCGCGGGCGGGATCATCATCACGTTTACAAAAGAAATTCTGACCATTATCACAGGCTGAACAAAAAAAAACACAAACAAAAAACAAGAACAAACCCACAAACCCCAAAACTATGGAATATAAGGAGGAAAAAACAATGGCGGACTATATCGACAAATGCGAGTGCTGCATCCACTCGCTGGAGGGCGGGCTGGCCGAAGCCACCATTCTCAAACGGATCGGCGACAACAAGTACGTCGCCCAATACGGCGATGTGAAATGCACCGCGATTTTCAACCCGTTCTCGTCTCATTATTATGTCGACGACCTGTACGGAATAATCAAAGAACCGAAAGAGCGCGGATACGCGCGGTGAGCAAAAACAGGCGGCGCGGGAGGCCTCCGCTCTCCCGCCGCCGTTTTTCGGAAGTGAGGTGATCGTTTGAACTGGATCGTCGATAACCTGACAGGCGCGCTGAACACATGGAACGAGAAGCTGGCCGAGATATGGAACCTTCTCACCGAGTCGCCGGAAACTTTTAGAGGCGGCGCGATCTGGAACGTGATCGTGAGCATCCACGGCGCGGTGCAGGCAATCGGTTTGGGACTACTCGTTCTGTTTTTCGTCGTCGGCGTGATGAAAACCTGCGGCAGCTTCGCGGAACTCAAGCGTCCGGAAGTGGCCGTCAAGGTCTTTGTCCGTTTCGTCTTGGCTAAGGCAGCGGTGACATACGGCCTTGAACTGATGATGGCGCTGCTTCGCATCGCGCAGGGCCTGATGGGAGCGATCATGGGCGCGTCCGGCGTCGGCGGCGGAACGCCGACCGTGCTGTCGCCGGAGATCGTGGACGCGATCACCGGCGTGGGCTTTTTCGAGAGCATACCGCTTTGGGCGGTGACGCTGATCGGCTCTCTGTTTATCACGGTGCTGAGTTTCATCATGATCATGACGGTGTACGGGCGCTTTTTCAAGCTCTACCTTTACACGGCCATCGCGCCAGTGCCGCTTGCGGCTTTCGCTGGGGAACCGTCGCAGAGCGTGGGCCGGAGTTTCATCAAGTTGTACTGCGCCGTCTGTCTGGAGGGCGCGGTCATAGTGCTGGCCTGCGTCATCTTTTCCGTGTTCGCGGGGAGCCCACCCGCCGTGGATACAGGCGTGGCGGCGGTCACGCAGGTCTGGAGTTATGTAGGTGAGATGATTTTCAACATGCTGGTCCTCGTCGGCGCGGTCAAAATGGCGGATCGCGTCGTGCGGGAAATTTTCTTTAGCTGACAAATTTAAATTGAAACGGAGGACTTTATCATGGCAAATAGCAAAACAATATTGGCAAGCGACCCGCAGGCCATTGAAAAGCTGACGGCAAAAATCAAAGTCTGCCAAGAGGCGCAGCGGCGGATGAAAGACGTGAACGCCTATTTCCGTAAACACGGCACAGTGAAAGGCCATCCCGATATCACAGATGATGCGGCGGTAAAAATCGACGACCGTATCGAAAGAGGTTTCTATTTTGATGGACAGCCTCATTCTTCATATGAACTGCAAACCAACAACAGGGAAATCAAGCGGCTTACCAATAGGATAGAGGAAATCACAAGAAACAGAGAGGTCGGTTTTTCCGGCTGGGAGTTTTATGACGGCCGGGTCGAAGCGAACACGGAGCTGAACCGCTTGCAGATTTTCTTCGACGAAAAACCAAACGAGGTCAAACTGATGCTGCTCAAGGCAACCGGCTTCAAGTGGGCGCCGTCGCAAGGAGCGTGGCAGCGCCAGCTCAACGACAACGCGATCTATGCGGCCGGGCGGCTGAACTTTCTGGCGCCGCTCGACGGGCGCACGGTGCGCGAACACCAACCAAAGCCCCCGGAACGCAGGGGCGAAGCACGATAGGGAGAGCAAAATTTTTTCGGTTAAGGAGGCAATCATGGAAGTCAAAATCAACCGGGAAATCCGAGACTACACGGAATCCATGTTTTTCGGGCTGTCGCTCAGGCAGCTTGTTTTCGCCATGCTGGCCGTGGGCGCGGCGGTGAGCGGATACTTTCTCTTAAAGCCCTATCTCGGCACGGAAACCGTGTCGTGGGTGTGCGTCCTCGCCGCCGCGCCGTTTGCCGCTATGGGTTTCATCAGATACAACGGCATGACGGCGGAGCGGTTCATATGGGCGTGGCTGAAATCGGTTTTTATCATGCCGAAAGTGCTGACGTTCCGGGCGACTAATATTTACTATGAAGCTATGCGGCCGATTTTGGAGGGAGGCAAGCGGACATGAAAACGCTGACCAAGCTGTTCCGGCAGGACAGGGAGCGGTTTTCCGTTCCGAGA
>JAISAH010000065.1 GCA_031266805.1 Gracilibacteraceae bacterium | reverse complement strand
GGTGGCGGAGGGAGGGACGGGGATCCTGACCGAAGACGTGATCCTCCGGGTCTACGGCGTGGAAGCGCGGCTCCTGAAGAGCGGCGGCCGGCCCTATATGGCGCCGGTACGGGCGGTGTGAGATTATACTATAGTCAATACTTTTCCGAAAAAAGTTATAGCTACGTTCGGAGTGAGCAAAAAAGCTCTGTTAGGGCATATCAGAGCTTTTGATGGCTGTTTTTCTGAAACTCTCGCTAAGGGGCGGGCTTGCGCCCCGCCCCCTTGCCCGTGCCGACGGATTGAGCCAGAAGGAGCTCGCGCGGCGGATGGGGATCCGGCGACCGGTTGATTGATCCAAGCCAGCCTGGTCTGTTAGGAAAGGGAAGTTTGCCGCGCTTGTGAACGGCGAAGAAAAAGCGCGGACGTAAGAAAGGAAGACAGCATGAAAAACCCGCTACTAAACGTCCGGGAAGAAGATATATCCCGTTATCTCGCGCGTCTCGCCGCGGACGAAAAAGCCGCCGCGACTATGGAAAAATACAGCTGCGCGGTCCACGCTTTCCGTCGCTGGCTGGACGGAGAGCCGGCCAGTCAGGAACGCGCGGTCGCCTACAAAAACGAACTGGCGGAAAACCGCGCCGCCTCCGGCGTAAACGCTGCGCTGGCCGCCCTGAACGGGTTTTTCCGTTTCATGGAATGGAGCATCCGCGTTAAACCGCTCAAGATCCAGCGCCAAACTTTTCTCTCCGAAGAAAAAGAACTGACCCGCGCCGAATATGAGCGTCTGCTTCAGGCGGCGAAGGAGGCGGGCGACGAGCGCTTATACGCCGTGCTGCAGACGATTTGCGCGACGGGCATCCGCGTGAGCGAACTGCGCTATGTTACGGTGGGCGCCGCTCGGAAGGGCCAAGTCGTTATCCGGAATAAAGGGAAAACGCGCACCGCGTTTTTGCCGCGGAAACTGCAAGCCGCCCTGCTCGCCTACGTGAAGAAGCGCGGAATCAGCGCCGGCTCAGTCTTTATTACGAAAAACGGCAACCCACTCGACCGTAAAAGCATCTGGGCGGCGATGAAAAAACTCTGCGCCCTGGCCCGCGTCGCCGCCGCGAAAGTATTTCCGCATAATCTGCGCCGTCTCTTTGCCCGGCTGTTTTACCGGCGGGAAAAAGACATCATGCATCTGGCGGATATCCTCGGCCATTCCGATGTGAACACGACGCGTCTCTATGTGCGGGAAAGCGAAAAAAAACACCGCCTCCGGGTCGAAGCGCTGTGCCTTGTGACGTAATATTTATTCTGTCGCTTGAGGGCGAGAAGTTTTTATCTGATTATTGCAATTATAATTCGGACGGAGATAACTGTCAAGCGAAATAACAGGTTTTGCAAAAAAATCCCGCGCGAAAGAAACGGCGGCGGTTTCGCTAATTTTGGCGAGCGTACTGCGGCGTCTGACGCGAGTTAATATTTGTAATTTATACTAAAAAGCGGATATTAATTTGGCTTTCTTTTTCATTTTTCCCGCCTAAAAAGCAAGGCTGCCAAAACAGGGGCTCCCGTGCCTCTTTCTTCTTAGCCGCGCGTTCCGCGCCCTCCCAGCTCAAGCGACAGAATAAATATTCTGTCACGCGAAGGGAAAGCACGGCGCGGAAGGAGGTGATTGGTAAGCAAGGCGACAGCGGGCTGAGAAACAATGAAGGAGGATTTTCATGCAAAAGTCCCTGCACGCGAAATTGTTGCCCGGTTATCTGGCTGTCCTCGTTTTCTCTTTTCTCCTGTACTTCATCATGGTCGCCGCCGAAAAATCACTGCTGGCCCATCCTGTTTTGTTCGACTTTAACACCTGGCTGGCGGCGGCCGCCTCCGAGCCGCTTTACCGCTTTTTGTGGCTGATCGGCGATATCACGGAGCCGCAGTATTACAAGAGCGTTATCGGCGGCGTCCTGACGATGGTTTTCGCGTTGACCGCCTGGCTCCTGCAGCGCGCCGGCAATAAGCTCGGCGGCAACGTCATGTGCGGATCCGTCAAAACATGGCCATGGCTCGTATTCGCTTCTTTTCTCGCGCTCTTCATCTCTGTCTATCTGTATGGCGACAATCTGGATAAGGGGGCCTGGATCCCGACCTTCGTGCCGTTTGTGAGCATCCCCGGCGCTGTGGTTCTCGTGTACGGTCCTTCGCTGAAAAACGCGCTGACCGGAGGCATAATCGGCGGTCTCGTGACCTTTCCCATCTCCTACTGGACGATCGAATGGCTGTGGAAACCGCTGGAACTGCATGTCGTGCTGGGCAATGTGGCCGGCATGTGGATCGGCGGCATTCTGGTCCTCGAACTCTGCCGCGTGCTGCCGTGGATGAAACTGCCCCCGCCTGCCGCGCCGGTCGGCGTCGATGAAAAAGCTTTCCTGAACAAAGCAGGAGTTTTCTGGTTCGTGCGCCGCACGCTGGCCGATTTCACCGAATCTCATTATTACGCCAACGAATTGGCTTCCATCGGCATGATCGCCGGCACACTGCTGAGTTGGGCGCTCAATCCGGCGCATCCCGGCTACGGATCGGGGCTTTTTCCGGCCATCCTGTGTTCGCAGTTCCTGACGGCGGCGACAGGCATTTTCCTCTTTGCCAACGAATACAAGACGCAGGGCTGGTTTCCGACATTCACGCCTATCGTCAGCGTCGCCCCGGCTATCGTTCTCACTTTTGGCGGGACGATGCAGAGCATTTTGTTCGGCGCTTTGATCGGCGCGCTTTTCACTCCGGTGGTCGCCGCGCTGATCAACCGCAGCATCCCTCCGCACTGGTCCGGCATGATCGGCTGCACCTGTTCCATGATGATCTGTTCCGGCATTGCCATCATGCTTCTCAAATACACCCCCGGCTTTGGGTTACCGTGGTTTTTCTGAAAACCCTTATAATAGTAAAAGGAGGACGACACAATGGCGACGATCGAAGTGAGACCGGACGGCTACAACTATGTGTTCAGTTCCCATCTTGAACCCAAGGCGCGCGTAAAACAGGGTGACGACGTGTTCATCTATACCGACGACGCGGCGGAAAGCCGGATCCAGTCCAAAACCGACTACCCGAAAAAAGTCTTGTCGACCGTCAAATTTCTCAACCCCCAGACCGGCCCTATCTATGTCGAGGGCGCCGAACCGGGCGATACTCTGGCGGTGTCGATCAAGGGCATCGAGTATACGCGTGATTTCGCTTTCAGCGCGTTCGCCGAATTTTTCGGCGGGCTGAGTTCCGACCCCCTGACCCCATTGCTGCAGGATCCGCTGCCGGAACATGTCTGGATATGGAAACTCGTCGACGACGGCGCCGCTTTCTACGAAGAAGAACTGGATATCAAGATCCCGTCCCGCCCGTTCCTCGGCACTTTCGCGGTCGCCCCTGATCTGGAGGCCATATCTTCGCTGGCCCCGGGACCGTTCGGCGGCAATATGGACGTGCCCGACGTCCGCCCCGGCAACACGATTTATCTGCCAGTCTTCAATCCCGGCGCCCTGTTCTTCACCGGGGACTGTCACGGCAGCCAGGGTCAAGGCGAACTCTGCGGATTCGCGCTGGAAATCACGGCGAAAAGCCATCTCGTTTTCAATGTGATTAAAGGTAAGTCTATCGATCAGCCGCGCATCGAATCCCCCGATAAAATCATGTGCGTCGGCAGCGCCCGGCCCATGGAAGACGCCGCGCGGATGGCCAACTGCGAATTAATCAAATGGATGGTCGCCGACTACGGTTTCACCTGGGGCGAGGCCTATGAACTCCTGACCCAGGTCGGCGGTCTCTATGTAGGCAACATGGTCGACACCTTCTACTCTCTTGTCGCTTCTGTGGAAAAGAAGTACCTGAAGCGCTGCGGACTAAAGAAATGAGTTGAGTTCGAGCATTTTTACTGAGGAAATAACACGGGAACCTCTTGATTTATCAGGGGTTCCCGTGTTTGTCGTCCCGCTTGACAGAAGAATTGAGGACTTAGAAAATACATATGGCCCAGCAACCGCTTCCCGTTACTGTTCAGACCCCAGCAAAAGTACCAGTATTTAGGCTAAATCCTGCTAATCAATCAAATATGGCGGCAACACTCTTATAAATGTTTTTGTTTTGCGAGCGCAGCAAAGTCACCATGCTCAT
>JAISAH010000040.1 GCA_031266805.1 Gracilibacteraceae bacterium | reverse complement strand
TTTCGCGTCCTGCGGGCGGCGGCCCTGTACCGGGACGACGTGCAGCACCCGATCCGCAAGTCGCATCAAAACCCGCTCATCACGAAGATCTACGCTGATTTTCTGGAAAAACCGAACAGCCATCTGGCGCATGAACTGCTGCACACGTCCTACGCGGCGCGGGAACTGTATCCGGCAGATTCGAACCAATAACTATCTCGACAAAAAAAGGAGGACTACCCGATGCTATTCTTTAAAAACCACTTTGGCATGGTCGTCAGTCTGATTATCGCGCTGGTTTTAGCGCTGTGCTGCGCAACCACCGCTCTTATTTATGAGCATTTGGATTTAAGCGTAGAATCAATTATCCGCAGTTGGGGTACGGCTTTCCTGTCGATCATGCTGACGACTATAATTCTGCCGGTGAAAATCTGGGGAGATCTGCTGGCCGGGGCGCTGAAATTAAAACCTCGCTCCTTGCCGTTTGGACTTGTTTCCAATATCGTGCCGACATTAATTTATAATACTGTGGCGGCGCTGGTTCTTGTCGGCGTGAATGTGGGGTTTGACGCTCCCTTTTATTGGAACGCGGTCGCCCACAGCTATATCATCACCTTTGTCGTCGCCTATGTGATTTCTTTAGGGGCGGAGGCGCTGGCGATCAAAGTGGCGCAAAAGAGCTGTTTGCCTGTGCCGCACGGGTCAGCGGCGGAATAAAGAGCCCGCGGGCGGCGCGCGGACGAGAGCGGCGGGCGGGCGGCGGTAAACGCCGCCCGCCTCTCGCCTCTCCGCCGCCTTTATTGTAACCCAGGCTACAGCTGTAGTTTCTCTGTCTTCTTTTCCGCAAAAAATACATATAAAATAGGGACCGAGTTACATTTTATTATAATTCGAGGTATGCGATGAGGATCGGCGCTGTGATTACCGCGGCTGGCATGTCGTCCCGCATGGGTGATTTTAAGCCCCTGCTCAAAATCGGCCTGATTTCCATGATCCAAAGGATCGTGGCCAATTTCCAGCAAGCGCGCGTTTTTCCCATCGTGATCGTAACCGGTTTCCGCGGCGGCGAACTGGAAAAACATATTTCCAAGTCCGGCGTCATTTTTGTGCGCAATGACAATTACGAACAAACCCAAATGTTCGATTCCGCGAAAATCGGCTTCTCCTATATTATGGACAAATGTGAGCGGGTCTTCTTTACCCCGGTTGATATTCCTCTTTTTAAGGTCGACACCGTTAAAAAGTTAATGCGGACAAATGTTCCGGCCGCCAAACCTGTTTGCCGCGGCGCGGAGGGGCACCCCATTATTTTGGCTTGCTCCCTGCTGCCGCGCCTTCTCGCGCTGGATTGCGATCAGGGCCTGCGCCGCGCCTTGTCGCTTTGCTGCGATGAGATCCAAACCGTTGAGGTCGACGACGAGGGTATTCTTATCGACGCCGATACGCCCGCCGATTACCGCCGTCTTCTGGAATGCCACAATCGCCAGATGCTGCGCCCCTTTGTGGAAATATTGCTGATGCGGGAGAACAAGCTTTTTGACAAAACCGGGGCGATGTTATTGCGAGCGGTGGCCTATACCGGCTCCGTCAAGGCCGCCTGCCAGAAAACGGGTATCTCCTACAGCGCCGCCTGGGGTTTGCTGGACGCCTTAGAGGACAGCCTAGGCTTTGCGCTTATCGATAGGCAAGCCGGCGGCGAGTGCGGCGGCGGCAGCTGTTTGACCGCGGCCGGGCGGGAACTCCTGAAGCGTTATGAGCTGTTCACGGGAAAAGTGCAGAAATTTGCCGATTCATGCTTTGCCGACTGCTTCCAAGGAGTGTTTTAGCATGTCCGCCCCTGCGATCAAGTATATATTTCTGGTGCGTCATGGCAAACCGCAAACGCCTGACGAACGTTCGTACTGTTTGGGCGGCGGGAGCGACTACCCGCTCGCGCCGCTGGGCGTAAAGCAGGCGCGCGCGCTGGCCCGCTGTTTCGCGGGTCTGGAGCTGGACGGGATATACAGTTCCCGCTTGAAGCGCGCCTGGGAGACGGCGGCGATGATCGCGGCGGGCCGGGAAATCGAAACACTGGAGGGGATCGAAGAGATAAGCGTCGGCGCATGGGAAAACAAACCGTTCGAGGTGATAAAGGCGAATTACGCGGATATTTACGCGGCGCGGGGACTGGATTGGTCGATCACGCCTCCGGGCGGCGAAACGCTGGCCGGCGCCGCGGCCCGGATGGAAGCGGCCGTCAGGCGGGCCGTCCTAGGCGCGGGCGGCAATCTGCTCATAGTTACCCATGACGGTGTGATTCGAGCGTTGTTGTGGAAGTTAATGCGTCTTGATACCAGAAAAGACGCGATGATCCGGCAGCCTTACGGAAGCGTCACCGTGCTGGAATGCGCCGCGGGAAAGCTGACGGTGACGGCGGCCGGAAAACTGCCGGAGGACACGCCCCGCGATGAGGAAATAGAGGAACTTTGGCATATCTGCGCTACGCCGCCGGAGGTGCGCGACCACTGCGCCGCCGTCTGCGAAGAAGCGCTCGCTCTCCGGGAGCGCCTCCTGAGCGGCGGCACGGTTTTGTCGCATGAGCTGCTGCGCGCGGCGTCACTGTTGCATGATTTGTGCCGGGCGGGCGGACGTGGTCACGCGGCGCGGGCGGCCGCCATTCTTCGCGGCCGAGGGTATCTGCGGACGGCCCAATTGATCGAGGCTCATCACAGTTGTGCTTTCGGCGAGGCGCTGGACGAGGAACAGGTTTTGTTTTTGGCGGACAAGTATCTGGATGGCGCCGAACGCGTCACATTGGCGGAAAGATTCGGGCGAAGCGCCGGCAAATGCCGCACCCCCGAAGCAAAAGCGAAGCACGCAGCCCTGCTGGCGGCCGCGCTGCAAATTCAGGAAAAAATTGTTAATAGAGGATGTGCGGCAAGATGAAACTGCTGAAAACCGCGGACGCGGCCGGCCACGCGCTGTGCCACGATATCACGCGGATCGTTCCCGGCGTGGCCAAAGAAGAGTTGACGGCGTTCAAGCGCTCGCTCTCAACGGTCAGCAGACCGGACGCGGCGGCGATCAGCTCGATTTTACCTTCTTTCGGGGCGGTGGCTCTGATATTGCGGCCCAGGCAAATATCGCGCAGAATTTCCGCCGCTTCATTTTCGTGCAGCATACTATCATCGTTTTCCCAAACATAAATATGCTCTTTTCCGAGGCGCAAGAGCTGCGGGATGTCTTGTTCCTCGATAATGTGTCCTTTGGGGAAAGCCACTCGGCGATATAGCCGTCGCCACGCGGCATGGCGGGTTCGCGGCGCGAGAGGGCGACAAGCTGGCCGGCGCCCGAGTCGTTCCCCTCGTCATCAGCCGGGATAAGATGGAAAAGGCGAAGATCGCCGCGGGCAGCCAGCCGCTCCTGAATGTTCTGCCTTTTCAGCCAAAGAAAGTCGGCGTAATCATAACGGGCAGCGAAGTCTATAGCCGCCGCGTCCAAGATAGTTTTACGCCTGTCCTGACGGAGAAATTCGCGGCCTTCGGCGCCGCCATTACCCAGCATGTCGTTTTGGACGACGACAACGAAAAAATAACGGCGGCGATCAAAGAGATGCTGGCCGGCGGCGCCGACATCGTGGCCTGTACGGGCGGAATGAGCGTGGACCCTGACGACCGCACGCCGCTGGCCATCAAAAACAGCGGGGCAAAAGTCGTCAGTTATGGCGCGCCGGTCTTGCCCGGCTCTATGTTCTTGCTGGCTTACACCGCGGACGGCCGCCCTGTCGTCGGGCTGCCCGGCTGTGTGATGTATGCCGGACGGACTATTTTCGATCTGGTGCTGCCCTCTCTGATGGCGGACGCGCCGATCAGCGCCGAGCGGCTGGCGCGCTACGGGCAAGGAGGTCTTTGTCTGGATTGCCCGGAATGTACATTCCCGAATTGCGCGTTTGGCAAGTAGGAGGTCAAAAAACATGACGAACCGGGAAATCTACGCCCAAATCCAGCAAATTTTACACAGCGGGCGGAACGCCGTTTTACAGCAGCGATTCCGCGGCGTTTCCGGCCGCGGCGAGACACTGAGCAAAGAAATCCTCCCGCCGGATCACGCCGGATTTCAGGCGGCGCTGGCCGCGGGCCTGCCCGTCGTGAGATCCGCCGACGGCTATACGGTGGTCACGGAACCGTTTTTCCCGGCGGAAAGGCTTATCGTGCTGGGCGGAGGACATATCGCCTTGACCTTGGTCGATTTCGCCGCGAAGGTCGGTTTTGCGGCGACGGTTGTTGACGATCGCCCGGGTTTTGCGAACGCTTACCGGTTTCCGGCGGCCGCGGCTGTCATTTGCGAGAGTTTCGCCGCTGTGTTTGACCGCCTGCAGATTACCTCCGGCGACTATGTGGTCGTCGTCACGCGCGGGCACCGGCATGACCGCGTTTGTCTGGAACAGATCCACCGCGGGGCGGAGCCGTTCTACGTCGGCCTGATCGGTTCGCGCCGGCGCACAGGGGCGCTGAAAGTCGAATTGATCGCCAATGGCTTCGACGCCGACCGGGTCAGCCGCACGAAAACACCGATCGGTCTCGCCATCGGCGCGATCACCCCCGCGGAAATCGCCGTTTCGATCATGGCGGAACTGATTGCCGCCAAACGTCTGCGCGGCGGCCAAGACGGCCCTCCCGCCGCCCAGATCAGCCGTTCCGATATCGATATGAACGTCCTCCAGACCTTGGCCGCGGAAAAAGACATCCCGAAAGCGATCGTCACCGTAATCGCCGCGAAAGGATCCGTTCCCCGCGGTCCCGGCGCCAAGATGCTCGTCTATCCCGATAACCGGATATTGGGCAGCATCGGCGGAGGCTGCAGCGAAGCGGAAGTTATGGACGTCGCGCGCCGGATCATTGGTACACGCGGATTTTGCGTACATGCTATAGATTTGACTGCCGAAATCGCGGAAGAAGAAGGTATGGTCTGCGGCGGGACGATGTCGGCCCTTATTGAAGATTATATGGAGGAGAACGCGTCATGAAAAGCATCATCAACTGGGAAATTTTACAAAAATTAACCTCGCCGCCCCTGCCGGATTTGGGAGGCCCGGGTCCCAACTGGGATGATATCGCCCCTCTTTATGACCGCATGGCTGAGATGGAGCGCGAATACACTTACCGGCAGATCGACTGTTTGGACATCGCGCCGACGGATACCGTTCTGGACGTCGGCTGCGGGCCGGGGCGTCTCACTTGCGCTCTGGCCGAGCGCGCGAAAAGCGTGACGGCGCTGGACGCCTATCCCAAAATGCTGGATCTTTGTCTGGTCAACGCCCAGGCGCGGGGGCTCGGCAATGTTCTCCCTTTGCGGCTGGACTGGCGCGAAGCGGAACCGGGGGCGAATGTGGCTCAGCACGATATCGCCGTCGCTTCGCGCAGCATCGGGATGTGGGATATCGAAAAGCTGAATAATGCCGCCAAAAAATACGCCGTGATCATTGGCTGGGCTAACGCCCCCAGCATTCCGCCGATCTTAGCGGAGCTTTTTGCCGGCACGGCGCCGGGAGAGGAAGCCGGCGCCATGCCCGGCCGGCGGGAGGACCGGCGGGTCGGCTACAATGTCGTCTGGAATATGGTCTATGATCTGGGGGCTGATCCTAATATCCGCGTCGTCCCCGACGGCTTCCGCCGGGATTTTCCCGATCAGGAGACGGCCTATGCCTGGCTGCGGCAGATCCGGCCTTTTGCGGAACGATATCTGCCGGTTTTTCAGCAGAATCTGGCCCCTTATCTGACGCCGAATGACGACGGCACGGTGACTTTCCTGCGCCGGACCAGATCTTATGTGCTGTGGTGGGAACCGGTCAGGCTCGGTGGCTGATGAAAAAGGAACGGTTGGTGTTGATCGGATTGGCGGCCGCTTTGCTCATAACCGCCTTTGTTTCCCTGACCATCGGGCGTTACGCGATGTCGCCGGGCCAAATAACCGCGGTCGTCGGCGCGCGTCTGTTCGGCGGCGAAATGCGCCCGGCCGATACCGAGGCCGATCTGGTCCTGTTCATCATTCGCCTGCCGCGTATCCTGCTCACGATCATGGTGGGCGCGGCCCTGTCGGCTTCCGGCGCCGCTTTTCAGGGATTATTTAAAAATCCGATGGTCTCCCCGGATATTCTGGGCGTGTCCAGCGCGGCCGGGGCGGGAGCGGCGGTGGCGCTCCTCATCGGTCTCTCTTCGGTGGGCGTCAATTTTGCGGCCTTTTGCTTCGGCGTATTGGCGGTGCTGCTGGTGCTGACGCTGGCCCAGATCATCGGCCGGGGCGACGGCGCTTTGCTGATCATGGTGCTGTCCGGCATCGTGGTCTCCTCGCTGTTCCGGGCTTTTACCTCGCTGATGAAATATTTGGCGGACGCCGACAATAAACTGCCGGAGATCACCTTCTGGCTGATGGGCAGTTTCGCCAAAAGCGGCGGCGCCCGCGGGGCCGTTATCATGCTGAGCGTTCTGGTTCTGGGCGGGACGCCGCTACTGGCCTTGCGCTGGCGTCTGAACGTCCTCGGCTTCGGGGAAGAAGAAGCCCAGGCCATGGGCGTGAACGTCAAACAGCTGCGTCTGGTGATCATCGCCTGCGCGACTTTGCTCACCGCTGCTTCGGTGTGCCTGTGCGGCAGCATTGAGTGGGTCGGCCTGATCATGCCGCATATCATGCGCCTTTTGACCGGGCCGGATTATCGCGTGCTGCTGCCGGCGGCCATGCTGGGCGGCGGTCTTTTCATGCTCATCGTGGATAATTTTTGCCGCGCCGTCATCCCCGGCGAACTGCCGGTGGGCATCGTGACTTCCATTATCGGCGCTCCGCTTTTTATCTATATGCTGTGCAAAAGGAGGAGGGAATGGGCATGAAGATTGATATCCAAAACGTTCGCTGCGGCTACAAAGGGAAAGTGGTGGTGGACGGGTTTTCCGCCGTCTTATCGTCCGGCGGCGTCCTCTGTCTCCTTGGCCCCAACGGCGTGGGGAAAACCACGCTGTTCAAATGTCTGCTGGGTTTTCTGCCGCTCATGGCGGGCGGCGTTTTCGTGGACGGGCGCGACATGAAACAGTTTAAGGCGGCGGAATACGCTAAGGTCGTCGGGTATGTGCCGCAGGCGCACGCGCCGCCTTTTTCCTTCCGGGTTTTTGACGTCGTGCTCATGGGGCGCACGGCTCATCTGGAGATTTTCGCTCAACCCGGCCCGGAGGACGAGCGCATCGTTTGGGAATGTTTAGAAAAATTGGAAATCAAACATTTGGCGGCGCAGGTTTATACGGAGATCTCCGGCGGGGAGCGGCAAATGGTGCTGATTGCCCGCGCGCTGGCCCAGGGACCCGCTTTTTTGCTGATGGACGAACCCACCAGCAATCTGGATTTTGGCAATCAGGCGCGAGTCCTGCACACTATTTGCACGCTGGCGGGGACGGGTTTGGGGATTTTGATGACCACGCACCAGCCCGATCAAGTGTTTCAGTGTGACGCCGACGTTTCCTTGCTCATGCCGGGTTATGAGCATTTATCCGGTTCGGCTGACGACATTCTGACGGAGGAGACTTTGCGGCGCGCCTATGGCATTGACGTGGCCGTGCTGAAGGCCCGGCGCCGGGAACAGGTCCTGCGCCTGTGTCAGCCGATCCTTCCGGAGACGCGCGGCGGCGGGAGAAAATCACAGGTAATATGACGGTAAAGAAATAGGAGGACAAACAGATGAAAATGAAAACTAAGATGAAAAGGTTACTGATCTTGCTGCTGGCTTTGGTTTTGCTCGGCAGTCTGAGCGCCTGCGGCAATGGCGCGCCGGCCGCCCCGGCCGCCCCGGCCGGCGAACCGCCGGCTGAATTGCCGGCGACCCGCACGGTGACCGGCGACGACGGCGTAACTGTGGAAATCCCTTATGAAGTGACGAAGGCGGCGCCCGTGATCGGAGCCTTTGCCCAAATGACGGAAATGCTGACGGCAGGCGGCGGCAAAATCGCGGCCGCCGCCACCAATAACATCAGCGACTACTTTAAGCAAGTTTTTCCGGACTATCTGCTGAGCAATCCCAATGACTATAATTCCTCATCGGTGGAGGATTTGATCGCCGCGGGCGCCCAAGTGTGCTACGGTCCGTCCGCTCTTTTTTCGGATGATCAGCGGATCCAGCTGCGGGACGCCGGGATCGCCTATGTAGTCATCGATAATATCACTACTGTGGCCGGTATGAAAAACGCTTTTCTGATCATCGGGGAGATCTTGGGTGAGGAAGAATATGTCAAAGCGCAGGATTTCGTCGCTTATTACGACGGGAATATCCAAGAATGCTTGAGCCGCACGACCGGCATCGCAGAAGAAGATCGCGTGACCTTTCTGTCGTTGTTTTATTCCGCCAATGCCTATACCACGATCAACAGCCGTGATATTTGCCATGAGTATGTGCTGGCGGCGGGGGCCGTCAACGTTGCCGCCGATTATATGGCCGGCGGCGGAGCGCCAGGTGGCGGAGCACCTGCCGGTGGCGGAGGCGCGCCTGGCGGTGGTGGCGGCAATAGCCTGACCGTGGACGCCGAGCAGATCGTGGCTTGGAATCCGCAGTTCATCATGACGAGCAATCAGTCCGGCAAGGAAGCCATCTTAGCCGATCCGGCGCTGGCCGTCGTTTCCGCCGTCCAAAGCGGCAATGTCCATGTTTGTCCGTATGGCGTCTACCTGTGGAGCGTGCGCAGCGGCGAGGGCAGTATGCTGCCGCTGTGGCTGGGCGCCCGGATGTATCCGGATTTGTTCGGCGACGTGGATATGGAAGAAGTAGTGAAAAACTTCTTCAACGATTGGTACAACTACGAAATCAGCGCGGACGAGATCCAAAAAACCCTGGCCGGCGACGCCAGCACCGCGATGACCCGCTGACGGGGAGGGCCGGGATATGCTTGATCCGTTTCAGCGGGAAATCGATTATCTGCGCCTGTCCGTGACCGACCGGTGCAATCTGCGCTGCCTGTACTGTATGCCGGCCGCCGGGGTGAAGAAGAAGCGGCATGAAGACATACTCCCGCTGGAAACCCTGGAAAAGATCGCCCGTACCGCCGTGGAATCAGGCATCCGCAAAATCCGCCTCACAGGGGGAGAGCCGCTGGTTCGCCGCGGCGTCTTGGAACTTATCTCCGCGCTCGGGCGGCTGAAAAGCCTAGGGCTGCGCGACTTGGCCATGACCACGAACGGCGTGCTGCTCGCGAGCCAAGCGAAAGATTTAAAACAGGCGGGGCTGGATCGGGTGAACGTGAGCTTGGACAGCCTGGACGCGGGAAAATTCCGGAAAATCACGCGGCAGGGCGAGCTGACGGACGTGCTGGCGGGCATCCGCGCCGCCCAAGCCGCCGGCCTGACGCCCGTGAAAATCAACGTTGTTTTGCTCGGCGGCTTTAACGATGAGGAAATCGGCGATTTTGTCGACCTCACGCGCGGCGAAGATCTCGAAGTGCGCTTCATTGAGTTAATGCCGCTGGGCGGATCCGCGCAGGCGCCGGGCGGTTTTCTCCCGGCGACGGAAGTCCTGCGCCGCTGTCCGCGGCTCACGGCGCTGCCCCAGCCGGAGCACGCCTCCGTCGCCCGGCTGTACCGCGTGCCGGGCGGTCGGGGCCGGGTCGGCCTCATCAGTCCGCTGAGCAAACATTTCTGCTGGCAATGTGACCGGATCCGTCTCACGCCGGACGGTAAGCTGAAATCCTGTCTCCACACCGAAGAAGAACTGGATTTTCGCGACTACGGCGAAACACGGATCGCCGAATTCCTGCGGGACGGCGTTCGCGGCAAACCGGCGCGGCATCACATGGATGAAGCGGATTTCCGGCCGGTGGCGCGTAAAATGCATGAAATCGGGGGGTGAGCGAATTGACGCCGCAAAGAAGGAAAAGCATATGAAAGATCGGATCGCCGAAGAAAACGAGGGATTCACGCATCTTGACCCGGAAGGGCGGGCCCGCTTGGTGGATGTTTCCGGCAAAGCGGAAACGTTCCGCGTCGCCGCCGCGCGCGGTGAAGTCCGTATGAGTCCGGGAACGTTCGCGCGCGTGCGCGCGGGCAGTCTGGCCAAAGGCGATGTACTCGCGGTGGCTCAGGTCGCCGCGATCCAGGGCGCGAAGAAGACCGCGGACATTATCCCGCTTTGTCATCCTCTGCGCCTGAGCGGTATCGACGTTTCATTCCGCCTGAATGAGGCGGAGAGCACAGTGGAAATCAGGGCGGAAGCGCGCGCCACAGGGCCGACGGGTGTGGAAATGGAGGCGCTGACCGCCGTGACTGCGGCGGCTCTCACCATTTACGATATGTGTAAGGCGGCGGAAAAAGGCATAGTCATCGCCGAGATCGCCTTGGTGAGCAAGGATGGCGGAAAAAGCGGCGCTTATCGCAATCCCGCGTTCGTGGAAGATAGAGTGAGCCAGAAGACAGGAGTGGCGCCGGCGGCAAAAATACTGGCGGTAAACGGCAGCGACAGCAAAGGCGTGACGAAAACACCGCTGGAGAAAGGGTATTTCCAGACGAACCACGGGCTGCGCGGCGACGCGCACGCGGCCGACTGGCATCGCCAAGTGAGTTTCCTCGGCTGGGAGAGCGTGGAGAAAATCCAGGCGCGGGGGCTGCCGGATCTGGGCTGCGGAGTTTTCGCCGAAAATCTGACTACGGAAGGCATCGTTTTATATGACCTGCCGGTCGGGACGAAGCTTTGCGCCGGCGAAGCACTGTTCGAGATCACGCAGATCGGCAAAGAATGTCACGCGGATTGCGCGATCAGACAGCAGATCGGCGACTGCGTCATGCCGCGCGAGGGGGTGTTCGCCCGGGTGCTGGAGTCCGGCTGGGTCAAACCGGGCGACGCGCTCACGGTACGGAGATAAATATTTAAAATATTCTGAAAACAAGGAAGGAGATCCCAAAAATGAAACTTAGCAAAAAATGTCTGAAGGTATGCGCCTTGATCCTGTCGCTTCTGCTGATTTCCGCGCTGACCGCCTGTACAAACAACGTGACTCCGCCGGCCTCGCCGCCGGAGACCCCGAGCGCGCCCGCGCCGGAAGGCGCGATCATCGTTTTCGCCGCCGCCAGTCTGACCGACGCCGCGACGGAGATCGCTGAAGCTTTCAAGAGCGCCCAGCCGAGCGTTACGGTCGAGTACAGCTTCGCCTCCTCCGGCAATTTGCAGACGCAGATCGAGGAAGGCGCTCCCGCCGACGTGTTCCTCTCCGCCGCCCAGAGACAGATGGACGCTCTGGCAGAGAAGGGCCTGATCCAAGCCGATACGCGCAAAGACCTGCTCGTCAACAAAGTCGTCCTGATCACGCCCACAGGCAATCCGGCCGGTGTGCGGAATTTTGCGGACATGACGTCAGAGATGGTCAAACTCATCGCCATCGGCGATCCGGCTTCCGTCCCGGCCGGACAGTACGCGCAGGAAGTGTTCACGACTCTCAATGTCTGGGACGCCGTGCAGGCTAAAGCCAATCTCGGTACAGACGTGCGCCAGGTCCTGACGTGGGTGGAAGAGAGCGAGGTCGATTGCGGCGTCGTCTACGCCACAGACGCCGCGACGACGGCGCAGGCGGAAATAGTGGCGGAAGCCCCGGCAGGCTCGCATACGCCGATCGTTTATCCGGCGGCGCTGACCACCGGCTCGGAGAACCCGGCAGCGGCGCGCGCCTATCTTGATTACCTTTCCGGCGCGGAAGCGGCGGCCATATTCGAAAAATACGGTTTTGCCCTGGCTGACTGATGGCTGACATGGATATATCCCCACTCCTGATTTCTATCCGGGTCGCGTTTACCGCGACTGTGGTCACGTTTTTCCTCGGCGTCTATCTGGCAAGCCTGACGGTGAAAATGCAGAAAGGGAAAGGACTTCTGGACGGCATCCTGACTTTGCCGCTAGTTTTGCCGCCGACCGTCGTCGGTTTCTTTCTCCTGCTTTTATTCGGCAAGAACAGTCTGTTCGGCAATTTTCTCAGTTCGGTCAACATTCGTATCGTTTTTACCTGGCAGGGCGCGGTGATCGCGGCGGCGGCTGTGTCCTTCCCTCTGGTCTACCGAACGGTGCGCGGAGCGCTGGAGCAATTGGATCCGGATCTGGTTTTCGCGGCGCGCACCCTGGGTATATCGGAAAAACGTATCTTCTGGCGCGTCGTTTTCCCTAATATCCTGCCTTCCGTCATTGCCGGCACAGTTCTGGGTTTCACGCGGGCGATGGGAGAATTCGGCGCGACAATCATGCTGGCCGGCAATATTCCCGGCCGGACGCAGACGATATCTACGGCGGTCTACACGGCGATGCAGGCCGGCAACCGCCCTTTAGCCTATAAATGGGTCGCCGTGGTCTGTTCGATTTCGCTGCTCACCGTCGTCGTCATGAATTATTGGAATAAAGCCGCGGCCACGCCCCGCCGGCGGGTGTAAAGCATCCGGACACGGACGTGAAGCGAGGAAAACAGATGGCGCTGGAAGTGGATATCGAAAAACAGTTGGGCGATTTTCGCCTCCGCGTCGCCTTTACGGTGGGAAACGAGCGGCTGGCCCTGCTCGGCGCTTCCGGTTGCGGTAAGAGCATAACTTTGCAGTGCGTCGCCGGCATTATCAAACCGGACAAAGGGCGCATCGCCGTCGACGGGCAGATCTGGTTCGATTCGGCGCGGCGGATCAATCTTAAACCGCAGGCGCGGCGGGCGGGCTATCTCTTTCAAAATTACGCCCTTTTCCCGAATATGACCGTGGAGCAAAATATCGCGGCCGGCATGAGGCTGGGACCAAGAGAGCGTCAAGGGCTGATCGCCGAGAAGATCCGGGCCTTTCATCTGCAGGGTTTGGAGAAACATTACCCCGTTCAGCTTTCCGGCGGACAGCAGCAACGGGTGGCTCTGGCGCGGATGCTCGCGGCGGCGCCGCAGATCATCTTGCTGGATGAGCCGTTTTCCGCTTTGGACTCCTATTTGCGCTGGCAATTGGAGCAAGAGCTTGTCGATACTTTGGATCAATTCGCGGGCGGCGTGGTCTTCGTTTCCCACGACCGGGACGAGGCCTATCGCCTCTGTGACCGCATTGCCGTCATGAGCGGCGGAGCGGTTGACGTTATCGCGGATAAACATGAAATATTCAGCGCGCCGCGAACTCTGGCCGGGGCGCTGATTACGGGCTGCAAGAATATCTCGCGCGCGGAAAAACGAGGAGACCGCGACCTTTTCGCGGTTGACTGGGGTTTGCGGCTCTTGGCGGCGGCGGCGATCCCGGACGATATCCGCCATGTGGGCATCCGGGCCCATCATATTGAAGCGGCGGGGGCTGATTTGGCAAACGCGGTCCGCTGCCGGATCCGCAAGATCGTAGAAACGCCTTTCGCCATGATCGTCATGCTGCAGCCGGGCGAAGCGGGAGATATCGCGAGAACGGCAGACGCTGGCTCTGGGCTGCGCTGGGAGATAGATAAAAATATTTGGCAAAAAATGGATATAAGTGATTCCCGGGTCGGGCAGGGCGTCGAGGTAGTGCTGCCGGCGCCGGCGCTTTTGCTCTTGCGTTAAGACTCATCATTAAGGGAGGTCATTATGATCACAGTGGGTATACTGACCGCGAGTGACCGGGGCGCGGCGGGTCAGCGGGAAGACAGGAGCGGAGACGTAATCAAAGAGCTCGTCGAAAAGACGGGCTGGACGGTGCGGCGGCGCGAGATCCTGCCCGATGAAATGGAGCTGATTCGCGACAGATTGGTTTATTTCACGGACGAGTTGAAGCTCAATATCATTCTTACGACGGGCGGGACGGGTTTTTCTCCGCGAGATATGACGCCGGAAGCGACTTTGGCTGTCGTCGAACGCCTGACGCCGGGGATCACGGAAACGATGCGCGCGGAGAGCCTGCGGTTCACCAAAAAGGCGATGCTCTCCCGGGCGCAGGCCGGTATCCGCCGGCAATCTTTGATCATCAACCTGCCGGGCAGTCCCAGCGGCGCGCGCGAGTGCCTGGAAGCGATCCTGCCGGCACTGGCGCACGGGATAGAAATTTTGACCGGCGCCGCCGGGGATTGCGGGCGGGAATAGATTACAGGTCATTCCAGCAGCCCGTATTTGATTTTTATCCTGTCCAGTTTTTCCAGCATGGCCTGAGCAAAGAGCAGGAGGAAAAAAACAGTGGCCGCGCCGTGGACCAAGTTCAGCGGCAAGCCCTGCAGCCAGGAAAGAAAAAACATCTCTTTGGTGGGCCGGGCCTGAAACATCAGCACCATCGCCGTGTCCATGATCCCGCCGTAGAGCACTACCGCGCTCAGGGCGCCGAAAACACAGAGCGCGACGCTGGAGCGGCTCAGGACGCCTTTGCGGAACAAAATCCCCGCCAGAAAGCCGATGATACCGAAAGCGAACATCTGCCACGGCGTCCACGGCCCCTGCCCGAAGAAAATATTGCTGATAAAGCCGGCCAGCGCCCCGACCAGAAACCCGGCCTCGCCGCCGAAGGCCAGGCCGGCGATGATGACGAGGGCGACGACCGGTTTGAAATGCGGCAGCATGAAAAACGCCGTGCGCCCCGCCGCGGCGATGGCGCAGAGGACGGCGAGGATGACCATCTCGCGGGCGCGCGGTTTTCGGCTCTCAAAAACGAGGACGAACGGCAGCATGGCCTCCAGCATGATGAGCGTGGAGATGAAATAGTAGCGGCGGTCAGCGAAAAAATACACGCCGACATATATGGTCAGCGGGATAGCCAGCAAAATCATGACGGCCCCGACAAGAGCGCGGCGCGAGAGTTTGGTCCTGATAAGGGCCGGCGGCGGCGTTTCTCGGCGAAAACTCAAAGTCGCGGCAATCAGGACGGCCTCCAGAGCCAAAGCCAAAATCAGGGCGGCGTAACGCCAGGCCGTCGCCGGATCGGCCGCCGCGGTCAGCGCCAAATCCCCGCCGGAGAGAAAAGCAGCCAAACCCGCTCCATCGCGCGCGGCCAAAGCCAGCGTCAAAACGAGAGCCAGGGCGGCGGTCAGCGCGGCGGCTTTCCGCGCGGGGGAAAACGCGCGCGGCTCCGAGCGCTTTAGCAGCGGCGGCGGAGGCGAGGGCGAGGGCGGCGCGGCGGCGGGCGGAATTTCCGGCGTCTCAGGCGATTCCGCCGGCGGCGAGAGCGGAGGCGCTATATCTCCGGGATCCGGCTCGCCGCCCAAAGCCGCGATCACATCCTCGGCCGTGACCGCCGCCGGCAGGATATGACGCGCCATGCGGTTAGCCGCCGTCGTGTAAAAACTGTTGCCGGGGAAAAAATCCCGCGGCGGTCCCGCCGCGACTATGCCGCCGTCGAAAAACAAGGCGCACTGATCCGCGCAGGCGGCGCAAAACTCAATATCATGGCTGACAATCACCAAAGCGGCCCCTCCGTCCGCCAGAGCGCGCAAACAAGCGGCGAATTCCCGCTTAAACTCGGCGTCCAGGCCTTTGGTCGGTTCGTCCAGCAGCAGCGCCCGCGGCTTTAGCAGCAAAACTTTGGCCAAAGCCGCGCGCTGCTGCTCGCCGCCGGATAAATCGTAGGGATGCGCCCCGGCCAGTTCTTCCAGCCGGCAAAAGGCGAGTACCGCGTTCACGCGGCTCGTCTTTTCCGTCGCCGGGATTTTTTTCTCCGAAAGAACTTCCAGCAGATCCTCCCGCACGGTTTTGCGCAAAAAAACGGACTGAGGGTTTTGCGGCAGAACGCCGAGCAGCCCATCAAACAATTCCTCCGCCCCTATATCGCCCACCTCCCGCCCCCAAAGCCGCACTTTCCCCCGGTAGGGCCGGCGGAGACCGGCGGGCAGCGACAGGGCCGTCGATTTGCCCGCGCCGTTGCCGCCCAGGATGGCCGTGATTTCCCCCGCGCAGGCCTGAAAAGTCATGCCTTTCAAAATATCGGGCCCGTCCTGCTCATAGCGGAACCACACGTCTTCCCAGGTCACGGCGGGTGTCCGCGGCGTCCGGGGCGGCGGGGCGGACGGGACAGGCTTTAGCTCCGGCCCAGCCACGCGGCTCAGCCATTCCCGCCCCTCGCGCGCGCTGACCGGACAGGGCCCCTCCCCCGTTCCGGCGGCCCAAACGCGCATAGGCGCGGGCATAGCGTAAAACATGCCGTGCCGCGCCCGGCGCAAAGCCGCGCCGACATCCGCCGGCGAACCGGCGGCGATCAGTCGCCCCTGATCCAGAGCGACCGCTTCATCGCAAATGGCAAAAACTTCCTCTAAACGGTGTTCCGTCAAAATGACCGTCGTGCCGAGTTCCCGGTTTATCTTGCCGACCGTAGCCAAAAACTCCGCCGCGGCAATCGGATCCAGCTGACCGGTCGGTTCGTCCAAAATGAGGACCGCCGGCTGCAGCGCCATGACGGAGGCCAGATTCAGCAGTTGTTTCTGCCCGCCGGAAAGCTCAGCGACGTCCCGGTAAAACCAGTTCTGGATACCGAAAAACGTCGCCATCTCCGCGACGCGCAGGCGGATTTCCGGCGTGGCGCAGCCGAGACTTTCCAGGCCGAAAGCCAATTCATGCCAAACTTTATCGGTGACGACCTGATTTTCGGGATTTTGCCGCACAAAACCGATCTTCGCGCTCTGCGCCCGCAGATCCAGGCCGGCCAAGGGAGCGCCCGCGAAAAATATAGAGCCGCTTTGGGCGCCGTGCGGAGCCAGCGCCGGTTTCAGCAGACGGAGCAGCGTCGTTTTGCCGCTGCCGGAAGGCCCGCAAAGGACGACAAAAGCGCCGGCGGGCACCGTCAGGTTTATGTCCGCCAGCGCCGGCCGGCCGCGCTCCGGGTAAGTAAAACTCAGGTTTTCGAGACGAAAGATCTCCACCGGCGCTCCTCCCGCACATTGATGAAAAAAGGCATAAAGCAAAGCAGGCCGTAAACGGCGAACAGACTAAGCGAATAAAGGCCGCCCCCCGCGCCGGCCAAGGCGGGAAAAAACGTGAAGCGCACCCCGCCCGCCACCGCGCCGCGCGCGATATAAGCACCGCAGACAGTGATAAAGAGCAGCGCCATCCCGTCGCGCCGGTCAAAACGGTAGATGGAGAAAGCCGTGCGCCCCGGTAGGCCATAGCCGCGGCTTTTCATGCTGTCAGCCGTTTCCACCGCGTTTTCCAGCACCCAGGTGATAAGGATGGACAGTATCCGGATACCCTGCCGCCCCCGCCGCCACAAACTCCCGCGCCCCGGATCCCGCCCCAGCCCCCTCTGCCCGTTTGCGATCACGGTGATCTGGGCGCGAAAACGCGGCGTGAAGCGCAGAGCCATCGACAGCACGAGGGAAAGAGCGGGGATGACCCGGCCGAACAGATAGACGAATTTATCGGAGGTCATGACGGCGGTATAGCAATTGAACCAAAATATGACCGCGATCAGCATAAAAGCCGCCGCCGCTCCGTAGAGGATGGATTCGAGCGTCAGCGGGTTGCCGTCCCGCAGATACAGCAAAATGGTCGCGCCTTCGTGGTTAAAAGCCGGATTGAGCAGCGCCGTCAGGACGAGCAGCGGCAGCATGTACAGGAGCCCGAAGCGCAGGGCTTTTTTCCCGTCCAGATAAAGAGCGTAAGCCAGAGCCCCGCTCAGCGACAGTCCCAGGCAGACCGGATGGAGGAAAAACATGGCGCAAGTGAAAATCAGCGCGAAATACGTCATGCTGACCAGCGGGTGATAGGCGGAAAACGTCTCCCGGACGCGCCGGCTCACGGCCCCGTCACCGCGCCGCCACCGCCGATATCGGCGCCCAGATCGCAGGTGTAGATCCACTCCACTTCGTCTCCGGCCCGGAGGAGGTAGCGGGAGCAGCCGTAATTGGGAAACCAGCCGTTCACCTTGTACATCCAGCCGGAAAGCTCGCCGGCGTCAAATTCATAAAAATTGTTGATGCCTTCGATATAGGCCGAGTTGTAAAGCGGCACGTTGGTAAACTCCATGTGGATCCCGGCCAGACGCATTTCCCGCCGCAAAAGGTCAAAGACGCTTTCGCCCTCGTGAAACGTCACTTCCGCGGCGGGAAATATGACGCCGTCCGCGGGGACCATTTCGCGTTTTTCCGGGGCCAGCAGGGCCAGATTAGACAAAACGGTGTCGCAGCGCACCGAGAGGAAGCAGGAAAACTCCTCCCCCGACCCCGTGGCGGCGACCGGCTCCGCCGGTCGCGGCTGCCGGGCCGGCGCGGCATCAGCCCGATACAGGTCTGATCCCGCCGCCGGCCCGGCAACGCGGCGCGCCCCCCCGTCCCACACCCAGGCGGTCAGCAGCGCCGCCGCCACGAAAAGGACGGCGATTATTTTAGTCCAGATATCACCGCGCTTCACGCCCCGCCGCCCCGGCGCTGCACCGCGTCGCTCATGCGGTAAAGGCCGCTCTGCCCGCTCAGAGAGCGCCGGGCCGCCGCCATGGCATAAAGGGCCTGCTCCGTCGACATCAGATCGCTGCCGCCTCCGGCGCTGTGGCGGAAGCTGCCGTCGCCTACAGAAAAAGACAGAATATTCGATAAAATTGTCCGCTCATTTTTGACAAAACGCGGATCATCCACGCTGAGACCCAGGGCCGTCAGCGCCGTCAGCACCTGGACCCCGCTTTCCAGATTGGTTTCGCCGCGATAGGCGAATCCGCCGCTATCGTCCTGCATGGCGGCCAGACAGGCGAGGGCTTTGTCCGCCGCCGCCCGTACCTGGGGCTGTTCCCGGTATCCGGCCAGCGCCTGCAGAGCCATCCCGGTGATATCGACTTCCGCCCGCGCGTCAGCCGGCACGGGCGCGCCGCCCGCGCCCGCGGTCAGGTTGAACCCGCCGTCCGGCAGCTGCCGCCGCAAAATTTCCGCGATGTAGCGCTGACGAGTGGCCGCGCCCGGATCATCGGCCGCCAGAGGATAATCGGCGCTATCCAGCGCGATCAGCGCCCAAACAGGGCCGTTGATCCCCTGCCAGACCGTTTGGTCAAAATCGGCGAGCGGCAATGTCAGATCATATCCGCCCGCGTCGCGGGCGTCATAGCCCGCCGCCGTCAGGCCCAAGATCACCCGGGAATATTCCGTGTATTTTTTGGCGTGTAAAATCCCGCCGCGCTCCCGCAGATAATCGGCCACGGTTTGATAATAGGTTTCATAATACGAATCCGGCACAGCATAACCAGAGCGGGCCAGACCGATCACCGCCCACTCGCCGCCGACCGAGCCGACCTGCGGCCGCGGCACGGCGCCGTAGACATAAGCGGCTGTTTGGTTCAGAGCCGCGGTCAAGGCGGCCGCGTCCGTCAGCATCCGCGCGGCGGCGCCTTCCGCCAGCGCCGCCGCCGGAGGTTCAGGACTGACTGCCGGGCTTTCCGCCGGCGGAGCTTCGGTAGCCGGAGTTTCCGCTACGGTTTCCGCCGGCGGGGTCTCAGTCGCCGGAGTTTCAGTCGCCGGGGGTTGCTCCGGCGAGGCTCCGCCTGTTGGGGCTTCCGGCCCTGCCGTTTCCGTCGGAGACCCCGCCGGGTTTTCGGTTGCCGGAGTTTGCGCCGGGTTTTCCTCCGGCGGTTCGGTTTCCTCCGTTCCTTCCGCCGAGGCGGTCGGGGCTTCGGCCGGATCTTCCCCGCCGGCTCCGGCTTCGGGCGCCGCCGCGTTTTCCGGGGCTCCCTCTCCGGGGCCGTCAGTTTCCGGCCCGGATAGATCCGGCGCCGTCATGACGGCGGCGGGCGGCGAGACCGGCGCTTCGGCGCAGGCGCTTAACGTAAAAACGATGAGCAGGAGCAGCCAAAACAATGGCGCGCGCGTGGTTTTCCTCATTTATTTTTGTCCTCCGAAAGCGTACACCTTTGTCGCCGCGGTTATTTTATCCCAGCCGGCGGCCCCGCCGCCCAGCTTGGAGCCCGCGGCCAAATCAGCCTGCACGGCCTCCGCTTCCTCAGGCGACGCGGCCTGAGCCGTCAGGATCCGCCCCACTGCCGTGGCGCTGAGATCGTTGCCCGGCGCCAGCACTATGGCCGCCCCGGTCTGAGCCGCCAGAGCGGAGCCGGTCAGAGCGTCCACCAGCGTGGCCCCGTCAGCGACGTAGATATTGGTGTAATCAAAGTCGAGCGCCGCGCGCAGGGCCTCGTTCGTGGCGTAGCGATCAGCGCCGTAAACGCGCGTATAGCCGGGATGATCCCGCACCAGCGCCGGCCCGCCCAGAATATAACCGGGCAGTTTGTCCGCCGCCGCCGGCAGAGTAAAAGAGCCGTCCGGGCCGGCGATCTGCAAAAGCCAGCCGTGCGCCGCCGCGTAAGAGGCGGCGGAAACCGCGTCAGCCAGAGCGTTATAGCCGACGACGAACACGCCCTGCGGGTCCGCCACTTTTGCGTCCACGAGCGCCGCCGTCTCATAGCGGTCTTGCCCGTGCAGACCGATCATTTCCGCCGCCGGGAAACGCTCGCCCAGCTGCCGGCGCACCTCCGCGCTCACCGCGCCCACCGTGTAGATCTTTTTCGCGCCCAGACGGGCGATCTCCGTTTCCACCGCCGGCGCCAGCGCGTCGCCCAAACTCAGAAGGATAGGCGCGTTTTCTTGGCCGGCCAGCGGGGCGACCGCCAGAGCGTCGATGAGATTGGCGCCGGCCCCCGGCACGATGAATACCGACTCGGCGCTCGTCCAGCCGCGCCGGGCGATGGCGACCGAGGTCTGCACCCGGTCGGCCCCGCTGATCCGGTTAGCCTCGCTGACCAAAGACGGCCCGCCGCCCGCTCCGCCCAGCCCGCTCCCGGCGGCCCCGCCGCCGCCAACCGCCGGGTCGCCGGGCCGCCATGTGCCGTCATAGCCGGTTTCTTTTGTATAGTCGTCCGTATAGAACCAGACGACGCTGTCCCCGTCGCTTAAGGTTTCTTCCGCGTAGCCGTACCCGACGATGATCCCGTTCAGCCGGTACATCCAGCCGGAATTAGGGCCGTTGTCGAACTCGCCCAGCTGGGTGGAGGTGTTCGGGATCACCACCCATTCGATATAGCGCCCGCCGTCGCGACTGGAAAATGTTATGCCATATTTTTCCAGCATGGTATCCGTCAAATCCTTGACGGTGGAACCCGCCGGCATATCCACTTTTTGACTGGAAATCCAGGTTTGGACGCTGTGTTTTCCGCCCTCGCCGTGCAAGGTGTCGCCGGTGAAAGCAAAAGTCACTTTCATGTCGCCGTAGACGGCGCCGCCTCCCCCGCCTCCACCGGAGCCGGTAGTTACGACCAGCCCGCTTAAAGCCGCCCGCAGCGCCGCTTCAGCCGCGTCGATCGCCGCCTGAGCCGCCGCGCTGTTACTCTCCGCCACTTCAGCGCCGGTCAGTGCCGCCAAGAGCGCCGCCCAGGAGGTTTGGGTATATTTAGTGGACGACAAAGCCTTCGCTTCGGCGATGGAAAGCCGCAAAACGGCCTTGTTGGGGCCGTCATGGAAGATATTGTCGGCGTCCCTCATATCATACAGGGAATTGTGTCCATCTAGGTGCCGCACATAAGCCGCGAGCGCGTAAGCCGCCTGCTCACTGGCCATCCGATCCGCGCCGCCGGAAATTACATGCCTGAAACCGCCCTCGTCGACCTGATAGCGCAGCAATCCATTGATCAGGCTCTGGCCGTTTTTCACGAACCGCGGGTCTGTAGCGGCGTTCAAACCCAGAGCCGAGAGGGCGACGATGGTCTGGACCGTACCCTCGCTGTCGCCCAAATCACCGTTCGGACCCTGTTTGGCGCTGAGAAGACCCAGCGCTTTGTCTACCGCGCTGTTTATGTCGTCACGATCTTTGTCATAATATGGGGCGAGCGCCTGGATCCCCATCGCCGTCATATCCACCGTCGCGGCGCTGTGGGGGGACACGCCCCAGCCGCCGCCGGCGGCGTTTTTCAAAATATAATTAATGTAATAATCGCGGACTTCCGAAGCATCCTCCGCTGAATAACCGCAGGCGTCCAGAGCGATCAGGGCGAAAACAGCGCCGTTCATACCCTGCCACACCGCCTGATATTCACCGGCGTTCACACCGGTCGTCTGTTTATCCGTCAGCGCGGAAATCAGGTCGTAACCCTCCCAGTCAGCCGCGTCCTCTCCCAGGGCGGAGAGGGCGAGAATCACCCGCTCCTCATCCGTGCGCGTTTTTGAGTGCAAACGCACCTGGCCGGTGTCGCTGACTGTGACCTGACCTTTGCCGTCATTTGTGACGATGTATTTTTTCAGCGCCGCCAGATACAGATCATACCAATCCGGGTCAACGACGCCGGCGCGGGCCAGAGCCAGCACAGCCCACTCGCCGCCGATACTGCCGACCGCCGGATAGGGCGTTCGCTCCCGCACATAAGCAAGCGTATCATTCAAAACATCATAAATGTAATCTCGATCCCCCGTATTCGCGGCGGCCGGAGCCGGCGTCGCGGCCGGCAGACCGGCCGGCAGGCAAGAGAGAATAAAGACCATAGCGAGAAAAACAGCCCAAAATTTACTTTTTTTCATCCTTCGATCTCCCCTTTCCACATTCGCGGCGCCGTCTCCGCCCGAACCGGCGAAATAAAAAAGCCGCGACATCTCCAATGGATCGTCACAGCCGTTTTCCTGTGAATTCAGGCTTCCCGTCAAGGAGAGCCTCGCACCGTTCATCCGCTTTTTGCCGGTCTCCTGACTCGCGTCGCCGGAGACTTCTATATGAGCCTCCCTGCCTGTGACCCCGCCTTCCCGGTCGCCCAGTGGCCGGCTTTCGCCGAAGGGTCACAAACTCCACGCTTACAGTAGCGGTACCTGCTCAGGATTCCCACCTGATTCCCTGTCAGTCCCCCCGGCACAAACGGACACGGTCCGGCAAGCCGAGGCGACGCAAAAAGCCTATTCAGTTCCGCGATCTGATCAATGACCTCTTTTCTCAGAGCGCCAAGCAGTGCCGCGCGGCGCTTCCTGACAACTTCATACTCCTGACCCATATTATACACAGCCGCCGAAAAAAAGTCCAGAAAAAAATGAAAATGAATCGCCGCGCCCTAATCTGCATCTGTAATCCGGGAATCTGTAACCTCTTTTGCCTCTGGCGGCGCCTCTCCCGCCGCTTTGAGCGTTTTGGACGCGCACAGCACAAAGCTGCTCGCGAAGATCAGCGCGCCTGTCATGATCAGCAGATATTCTATCTTGACGGCGTCGCTCAAAGGCCCGAACAGCGCCATGCCGAGCGGCAGCGCCAAACCGTTTATCATCGTCAGTATGCTGAACACGCGCCCCATGACCTGCGGTTCGATCTTTGTCTGCATGATCGTCGCCACTGGCGTGTTAAAAAACGGAACGGTCATACCGCACAGCAGCATCACCGCCAGATAGACCCAAAAATTCGCGACCGTCCCGAATAAAATTGTCGTTATGCCGAAAGCAAGACATGCCGCTGTCATCGTGTAAACCTTGTTCTTAAAACCGCCCCACACCGAGATCGCGACCCCGCCCAAGACCATTCCCAGCGAAAACAGTATCTCGATCGCCGTGAGCCGCCACACGTCGCCGCCGAAAGAGCGGGCGGTCTGCAGCGGCGTGAGCATGGCGGCGGGCGTCATACAGACGCAAAAGAACGCCGTGTAGCCGAGCAGGATCTTCAGCCACGCGCTGCCGCCGATATAACGCAAACCCGTTTTCATCTCGTCAAAATACGCGCCTATCCCGCTTCCGCTTTGCGCACGCTCCAACCGCGGGACGCGCACGAAGAAAAACACGGTCGCGATGCCGACTGCCGCCGTAATCACGTCGATAAAGAAGATGTATTCGATCGGCAGAAAAGTCAGCAGCACGCCGGCAAGCATCGGCGTGGCAAACATCGTCAGCGACTGCGCCGCGCTTTGGATCCCGTTAAATCGCAGCAGATGCTCCGGCGGCACGATCTGGGGAATGAGCGCGCTGACCGCCGGGGATTGCACGCCTTGCCCGAACCCGCGCGCAACCACGACCACAAGCATAAGCGGTATATTTTCGCCGCCCACGAAAAACACGACGGCGAGTATCAGCGTCACCGCGGCGATGGCGCCGTCCGCTATATTGATAAGATATTTGCGGTTGTATCTGTCCGCCCACACGCCCGCCAGCGGCGAAATGATCACCATTGGCAAAAGACCCGCGCAAGTGAACAGCGTCATCCACACGCCCGACTGCGTTTCGAGCGTGATATGCCACGTTATGGCGAATTGCACGAGCATGGAACCGAACATCGATATCAACTGTCCGCCAATGAAAAAACCCGCGCTGCGTTTCCAGTCAGTCATTTTTTGATTATACTCCGTTTCAAGGGTATGGCGCTTAATTTTATATAATTTTGTTCCGCTTGTCAATCTTTTTTATCCTCCTCAATATGTATATTTTCCCTTTTTACCCATTTTATGCCAGTAAAAAAAGGTGTACAAGGCGGTTGCGCTATAGTAAAATATCCATGAGACCTGCGCGCGGCGGAAGCATACCGAAAAAGAGGGGGAAAGTGATGTTTCGAATTACAGAGAAAGAGTTTTTGAATCCGACTGTGGTCAAAATGTCGATCAGCGCGCCGGATGTGGCGGTAAAAGCCCAGCCGGGGCAATTCGTCATTTTGCGCG
>JAISAH010000034.1 GCA_031266805.1 Gracilibacteraceae bacterium | reverse complement strand
CGCGCAAAATGACGAATTGCCCCGGCTGGGCTTTTACCGCCACATCCGGCGCGCTGATCGACATTTTGACCACAGTCGGATTCAAAAACTCTTTCTCTGTAATTCGAAACATCACTTTCTCCTTAGGAACTGTATGAAAATAAAGCAGCCATTTGACTTGACCACTTTATTTCCACACAATCCCTTATTCTATCAAAATCAAAGCTTCCGGCCGATTTCCGCGCCTTCCCTTATCGCTTCCAGCGCGGACCTCTCCGGCCCGCCGCAGTCGCCGATCAATTCGACCTCCACTCCCCTTTGGCGCAGTTCCTTGGCGAGCGCGTCGTCGGGTTTGACTCCCACCGCCAAAATCACGGTATCCGCCTTAATGAAAAGCAGATCCATTTCCGGCTTCAGGTTGGATTTTACGTAGACGCCGTGTTCAGTTACGCTCATTAACGGATAGTCGGCGAGGATCACGACGCCGTTCTCGATAAGACTGCCGAGCAGATGTTTGTAATTGTATATGACCATGGGGCCGCCGATTTTCGGCAGCGCTTCCACAAGAACGACCTTCTTGCCGCTCTTGGCCAGATGGTTGGATACCTCCATCCCGGTGGAACCTCCGCCGATCACGACAGCGCGGTCTCCGACCAGAGCCCCGCCCATGATCACATCATTCGCTTGCACCACATTCTTACCGTCGATGCCGGGTACTCTGAGGGTCCGCGGAACGGCTCCCGTGGCGATCACCACCTTATCCGGATCAGCCTTCGCGACAGTATCGGCCGTAACCTCGCTATTCAGCAGCACTTTCACTCCGGCTTTGTCCAGACCGCGCGCCAATCTCCTGGTCAGGTTCGTGTATG
Organism: Gracilibacteraceae bacterium; assembly: GCA_031266805.1. Taxonomy (GTDB): domain Bacteria; phylum Bacillota; class Desulfitobacteriia; order Desulfitobacteriales; family Syntrophobotulaceae; genus JAIRRL01. The sequence goes on along the minus strand of JAISAH010000034.1, from coordinate 12,574 downwards.
CCTGCTGTTCCTTCTCTGTGACGACGATATTCCATTGACCGCCCAGCTTATCACTCTTTTCATAGAGAGACACCGCATGACCGCGCTCAGCCAAGACTCGTGCGGCCTCCATCCCGGCAAGTCCGCCGCCCACAACAAGCGCTTTGCCGGGCGCCGCCGCCGGTTTCAGGGCCGGGAACTCGCGCTCCCGCATCACTGCCGGATTCACGGTGCAGCCTATGCCATGATATTTGCTCATCACATCGCTGCTGATGCACTTGTTGCAGGAGATACATTCTTGAATGTCCTCCAGGCGCCCCTCGCTCACCTTCTGCGGAAGGTACGGATCGGCGATGAGTCCTCTGCCGATGGCGATAAAATCCGCCTGCCCCTTCTCCAGCACGCTCTCGGCGAGCGGAATATCCGTACCCAGCCTGCCGACGGCAATGACGGGCACGCTGACCGCTTTCTTGATCGCGGCGGCGGCGGCCACATTCAGTCCGGCGGGGACCATGTACGGCGGAAGAATATAGTGATAGGTCTCCAGCGATCCGACCGATACGTCAATGGCGTCGGCGCCGGCGGCGACAAACAGCGGAGCTTGGAGTACAGAGTCCTCTACGGTGATTCCTCCCTCCGAGTAAGAGGTTCCGCTCATTCTCAGGAGGATCGGATAGTCGGGGCCCACCTTTTTCCGCACGGCGGCCAGCACTTCGCAGCAGAACCGGGCCCGGTTCTCCGGACTGCCCCCGTATTGATCCGTGCGTTTGTTGGTCATCGGCGAGCGGAATTGGCCGATCAGATAGCCGTGCGCGCCGTGAATCTGTACCGCGTCGAAGCCGGCGTCCTTGACCCTGCGGGCGGCTTCGGCAAAACCCGCGACCACGCGATCAATGTCGTCCTGCGTCATCTCTATGGGCATGACGTCGTTTTCCGGAAACGGTAAGGCTGACGGGGCCAGAGCCTTGACCGCCTCTTTGTCAGGCAGATACATACGGCGAAGGCTCAGGATGGTTCCATGATGGACGATCTGCACGACCGCCTTGGCGCCGTGCGCCTGTATCGCCTGCGCCAGTTGTCTGAATCTGGGGATGACGCTGTCGTCGTGCAATTGAAGGTTACCGATGCCCCGGCTTTCGTACAGAATCGTACAGGCCTGCGTAATCACGAGTCCCGCGCCGCCCTTGGCTCTCTCCGCGTAATAGTCTATTGTGCGGTCACTCAGTTCGCTCATTAAGCCGGAAGGGCCGTCGTCATTGGAGCCCGTGCCCATTCCCGGGAGTACGATCCTGTTGCGAAGGCTCATGCCGCCGATTTTTCCGGATTGGAAAAGTTTGGTGAATAATGCGCTTCCCATTGCCTTGACCTCCCTTTCACGTCCGGTCTGTTTAAGGGTTTCGTCGATATTTCCGGCGTTCGGTGACTATATTATGCAAGCATCTGTAAACCGCCGCAAACGCCAATAAACTGGCCGTTCATATAGCCCGCGCCTTCGCTGGCCATAAAGGCTACCACCGGTGAGCAGTGCTCATAAGCATCGCCCATAAATCCAACGGGACTTGCCGCCAAGGTGGCCTTCTCTGCTATCTTACTCTGTTCGTCTGTGCCAAAGACATCGTTTTTAATTACCGGCAGGAAGCAATTGGTAACTACACCAAGTTTCCCAAATTCCTTGGATGCTTTGCGCGTAATAGCCATAATAGCCGCCTTTGCCATGGCATAGCCGGTAAAGCCAGGGGTATTGGATACTCCGGAACCGGAAGCGCAAGTAATGATGCGCCCATAATGTTGCTTTTCAAAATAGGGCATGCATTTTTGTATCATAAGCATGGTATAGATGGGCCCGGTTTGGTAGTAAATATTTGCTAGTTCGGGAGTCGTATCCATAAAGTAAGTTTGTTGATACAAGCCGCCCTGCGCTATGCAGGCCAAAATGTCGATACGGCCAAATAGCTCGACAGTTTTATTGATGATTTTATCCAGATCCGCTTCATTTGCCACATCGCACTCGACAGGGATAATTTTACCGGCAAAACCGCGCTGTTTTGCGTCGTCCACCAAAGCTTCCAATTTTTCCAGCCGCCGCGCGCCGACGACTACATCTGCCCCCTCCTCGGCGAAACGTAACGCGCACCCATACCCAACACCGGAACTGGCTCCAACAAGAATCGCTTTTCTGTTCTCAAGAATACCCATGAAATAACCACCTTTCTTAAATCGGTAAATTCTTTGTGCAACTTTCTGTCGCCATTTGTAGTAATAGTATCATTATTCCGTATCATCTGTAAATCCAGCATAATAAACCAAAAAAGCTCCGAGCAATCTACACTTTGCACATAATACAGATTGCCCGGAGCTAACTATATGCGCAACATAGAATCAGTCTTTGTCCAACCCGCCATATTCTTCAATCAAGTAAAAGCATATCTGGTAATAAAGCCTAGATGCGGCGCTGTCCATTTTATTGCCAATAACCGCATTTATCCGATTTAGCCTTTGCAGCATAGTGCTGCGGTGCAGATATAAATCCTTAGCCGTTTGGGAGGCGTTCTTCTCATTGTCAAGATACACCTGCAGTGTCTGCCAATAGTTTACGCTGGTTTGTTGGGTTAATTTTGCCAGCCCAACCAGTTCCGGCGGCAGTAATTCCTTGGCGGTAAATTCGCCCACACATTGGGAAAGCAAATAGGGCAGCGCTTGTTCTTCGAATGTATGTACTAATTTTTGAGAATCTAATAGAATGCCGTTATCCAGTGCGCAACAGGCTTGCCGGTAATATACGCGCAGCTTACGCAAGTCGGAGAAGGGATAGCTTACCCCCATTTTAAGCTTCATATTGGCCAGAAAGGGCTCCAGCTCGGCGGCAAGCTTTGCCTGAGCTTCGTCTTGCTGCAGCAAAATGACAATGCCCTTATCGTAAACAAGGGCAACGCTGCCGGGCAGTATTTTTCTTACGGATAAACACAAATAGTCCACCGGTAATGTCTGAGGTTGTTCGGCCGGTTGTATACGCAGGCATTGCCACTGCTGCTCGGCGCTGCCCTCTTGCAAAGAATCCAACGCCTGCTCCAACCGGCGTTCTTCAACAGGAAGGCAATCCAGAAGTTCTTTGATCACCACGCGCGGGGAGCCGGCTTGACCAACCGTGATTGATAAATTCTTTTCCAGCGCCTTGCGAATATATGCTGTAAAATGCCTAAACAATGCCTGATCGCCAGGCCGAAAGGGGTGTGTCTTTGCGGAAAGCGAGGAACATCCTTCATAGTAGCCGGAAATAAACAGGTTAATGCTATAAACCCATGTTCCGCCATATCTTCCTTCGTCGTCATGAAGATATGGTTCGGTATGAGCCCGATAGCCCCAATACAAGTCCTGCATCATCGACGCGTCATTCGCCGGTACAGCATCATGGCTGGTAAAGTTTGACCATTGCAGGGCGCCGTCCTCAATTACGGTCGGTTCATTGCGTGCAAGTATATGCAGGCTCTTATCTGTAACAGTGATGGTGTTCTCAAAAATCGGCGAGCTGGCAATTACCATCTGGCTGATATTCGCGCTATCCTCAAGAATGTCCCGCAGCTGCATATCCCAATGCTCGTAGTGGTCGAAAAGATGTTGTATAGCGTTGTTGACAAGGGTTAAATCAGATGTTTCGCCAGCTATAAATATGGGTATTCCCCTATCAAGCCAAGCAGGCGGCAGGCGGCAGCCACCTCCACCTCCAACACAAATGGTCAAAAGCGGCGCAGGATCAGGCGGTACGGCGGGCAGAGCATCCCGGTCAGCCACACAGATGCACGCTTCTTCGCAAGCCCGATATGGATCGTAAAGGCGAGGCCTGCCTAGACTAAGCTCATCAGCAAACCGACCGCAGCGCTGTATTTTGGTTAGTTTGGATAATTCCTGATAGATTATATCCGCATTTAATTTCATGAAGGTCTCCCCCAAATTATTATAGCTATTATCAGTGTATTTTACAATAGAGCGGAGAAAAAATTATATTACAATAAACACTGTGCGCATATTTTTAGCGCAAAAACAATTATATTGTTGGATTGACGTTTGGCATATCACATTGATAAACTGATGACATTGTTGCTATATATGCAGCTGAAAAAGCGGTCGGTAAAATCCAAGAGCAAAATTTCCGCAAGGAAAGGAGTATTATTTATGAATGCATTTCAAGAGGCGCCAAAATCCAAGAAAATGATTACACTTGTTGGCATCTACCTTGGCATTCTTGCATCTCTCGTTCAATCGTCGACGCTTTCCACCATTTTGCCCATTGCCTCAATGGAAATCGGCGGCATGGAGATTTATCCCCTAGCCAGCGTAGTGGGTGGGATTTTGAGCGTTGTTGCTATGCCGCTTTATGGCTTCCTTGGCGCCAAAAATCCGGCGCTGAAACGCACGCTTGTACTTATCTCACTAATCACCGGAGTCATAGTCCTTTTTACCCGCGCCATGGCCGCTAGCATGATGGTCATCGTTGTTATGAGCTTCTTCTACGGTCTGGTTTCAGCCGGAATCTACGTAATCTGTTACTCAATGATACGCGATATGTTCAATCAAGTTCAAGCTGGCGTTTACCTGGGTTTAGTCGGTACTATGGCTAGCATTGGCATGTTGGTAGGCCCGGTTCTCACCGGCTTCCTCATTACTTATGTGGGCTGGCGGGTTGTATGCCATATCATTTGGATAGGGTTGGCAATTTCCGCAGTTCTGATTTTTATGGGCGTTAAGGTGACAAAGGAACAGGTGGAGAATCTTGCCATTAAAATTAATTTCGATGCCGCAGGCACGATTATTTTAGCAGTTTTCTTAGCCTGCCTCATACTGCCACTTTCCTTGGGTAATAACTTTTTGCCTTTCGGAAGTCCTGTCAACAGCGGTATGCTGGCGGTGGCGGTTATCAGCCTAATCGCGCTAATAATGGTGATCCGCAAAAAAGGCGGCAACGCCATTATCCCTGCTACCGTACTTAAAGACAAAACCACGCTTTTGCTGTCCTTATTAAACTTGTTACTCAACTTCTCCAGCATGGCTATCTTCTTCTTCATTCCTTCCTATGTAATTTATATCCTGGGTCAGTCGGCCTTGTATGCTACCATTTCCTCCGCGATGTTGGCGGTAATGGGCGTTTTTATTGGCCCCATTTTAGGCAAAGCCATTGCCAAAGCAGGCAACGCTCGCACTGTGCTTACCTCCGCCACCATTGTGCGTATCGTAGTTACTCTGGGCTTCATTTTACTACTGAAGCCCTCGACCTCGATTTACGTGGTGTGGGCGCTTATGTTCATTGCCGGTTATTATAACAGCACGCAGAGCGTAACATTTTCCACCGCGCCTCAGATTCAAGTGCGACCGGATATTCGGCTTCAGTCCAACTCTGTTATACAGATGTCTCAGAATATTGGCTCCAGTATTGGAATGACGATATATACCATCATCCTTATGAGTCCGACTCTTGGCCTCGCCAATGGTATGCCTGTCGCTTTATGGGTTGCTACTGCGGCAGCGGCGATTGCTTTGGTGTTGGGTCTTATGCTCAAAAAGTTGGAGATTGCTTAAAATCGCCCGTCATGCTGACGCAGTCTCCGGAAGACATTATTACTCACCACCTGTATTGACAATAAACCGGAGTTGCGCAATTTTTCGCATTTCTTCTTCAACCCGGCGGCGTTTACTCTGTGAGGAAGAATTTTTGTTTTTCCGCCGGGGTAAGCTCCCGCCCGCCGGTCAGCCGCCGCCCCAGAGCGTAGGCTTCTTCCAGATCCGGCACGGTTACTGCGGCGACGACCAGATCATCCAGTGTTTGCAGGAGGACGGCCGTGCCCTCGGCGTTAAAGGCCATAGGGCTCCGGGTGACGCCGGTCCCGGGCAGCGTCAGTATCGGGCTGCCGGCGACGGCGTCGTAGATCGCGCTTCCCGCCAAACAGGCGGAGCCGTCCGGGCTGAATCCGGCGATATCCCCCTCGGCGCTCACCAGCGCCGTCGCCGAGCCGTTTTCCCGGTTCCAGATCAGATCGCCGCAAGCGACCAGTTTGCCGTCCGGGCTGAACAGAACGTCCGCGATCTTGCCGTCCGCGGTCAGGGGCAAGGAATCCGCAGCGGCAAAATCAGCGGCGGCGTCATACAAGGTCAGAGCATCGTCCGCGGAGACCGCCAGATAGCGGCCGTCGGGCGAAAAAGCCGCGTAGCAGCCGGTAAGCTCCGCCAGTTTTTCGCTGGTGCGGGCGTCCCAAACGATGGCGCTGTCGCGGCTCATATCCCGCTCGCCTTTGTCACTGAAATAAGGGAGAGTAGTGACGATGGCCCGACTGTCGGGACTCCATCTGAGCGGCTCGATCCCGACGCCGGTCCAATCCGCCGGATGACTGAGCCGGCATACCAGTTCCCCCGCGGCGCTGTAGACGGCGACGTCTCGCCCGTATTGTCTCGTGACGGCCAAAAGAGCGCCGTCAGGACTTTCCGCCGCGTTGCCGGCGTCCAAAGATTTTTTATCACTGGAATTCAGCATCTCCGGCGGAATGGTCTGCGGTCGCCAGAGCTCCGCCCCGGTCAAAGGATCCAATACGAAAACGCCCTTGGCCCAGGAAGCCGTCAGTCGCCGACCGTCGGCGCTCCAATGGATGGAATTTAAGTAGTCGCCGCTAGTTTCCATTTTATGGGTTTCGATCTCGTTCACCAGAGCGCCGCTCGCCGGGTCAAAGACCGAGATCCTGTTCATGCCGCCCACCGCCGCGTATCGCCCGTCCGGACTCCACTCCATGAAAAAATGCACATAATCGGTGGGAAATCTGCGGGTGAGGTCTTCGGCGGCCCCGCTTCGCCAGATCTGCAAAGACTGCCGCCGCCAAACGGCTATGGCCGGCTCGTCCGTGGGGCAAAATTCCGCCCAAAGCGCCGGCTGATCCGAGGTCAGACTCATGATCCAGCGAAAGCGGTTCCCGTCGTAGTCGTAGAGGATCGCCTCCGATCCCGCCTCGCCGTTTTCCCAGGCCAGCAGCAGATCTTTTTTCGCGCCCCGGCCCCACTCCGCCCCGGCTGTTTTTCCGCTTTGACCGCCCATTTCGCTGACCAGCCCGCCCTGAAGATCCAGCACCGCGATATTGCCGGCCTCGCTGACCGCCGCCAAGAGACCGCTTTCCTCATGAAAGGAAATGATCCGCCGGTCGTTAGGCGCCGACCGATTGTCCGGGCGCAAAGTCTTATCAGCCAGACCCAAGAGCCGCCCGGTGGCGGCGTCCCAAAGACGCAGATCGCCGGTCGAGGAAACCGAGGCTAAAACATCGCCCCGGGGATCATAAAGCAAATTCTTCGTACCTACTTCCCTGGTCCGACCCTCCCGCATTGGGGCTCTCAGCTCCGCCAGTTTCTCTCCGCTCCGGGCGTCGTAAATAACGCCGAGCAGACCGTCCAGATAGGTAAAATAGGTAATGATTTCCCCGTCTTCGCCGCGATAAGGGATCTGTCTGTCCTCAAAACCCAGCGCCACCCGGCTGCCGTCGTCGGAGAGGGCGGCGGAGAGAATATTGGGCCGCGTGTTTTCCGCCCCGGCGAATTCATTAGGATTGGGCAGGACCGGCAGTTCAAAGGCGACCGTTTTGCCGGTGCGGGCGTCGTAAAGCTCCGCGTGGTCATATTGGAAAAAAAGGAGCAGCTCCGGGGCCGCCGGGTTTTGGCGCAGATCGGGGTAATCAAAAGGCTGTAAAAAAGGAACGCGGATTTTTTCCTTATCCCAGAGCGGCAGGATCTCGGCGTAATCATGATAATTCAATACGACCCCGCCCGCGGGATCCAGATAAACGAAGGAGGGATCGCCGACAGCCACGCTTTCACTCCTGAGCACGGCCCCGGTCCGGGCGTCCCAGTCCGTGACCTGGGCGAAAACACCGGCGTCGGAGGACAGGACGCGGATAACAGGCCGGCCGTCCTCTCCCGTCAGAAAGCACAGGTTTCTCCCTTGCAGCTCTTGATAAGGTTTGGCCAGAGGCAGTATCGCGGCCGGGACGAATTGTCCGCCGGCCAGGCTCAGTTCGGCTGTTTTGAGGGCGGCGGCCGCTTCTCCCACCAGAGGACGATCCGGGTTTTCCAGCGCGGCAGGCAGAGCGGCTTCAGCCAAAAGCATAGCCAGCATTGGATCGCCCTTGGCCAGTTCCTGGCGGGAGAGATCGGCGAGGAAAAGAGACTGGCTCGTCAAGGCGGTGTTGCGCTCCCGCGCAATCAGGGAGTTTTGGTGCAGGGCGTAAGCGAGGAAAGAAGACAGCCCCAAAATAGCGGCGCCGGCGATGGCGGCGGTTATCCGCAGGAAACGTTCCCGCTGCCGCCGGCGCAGATCGTCGAAAGCGACGCCCAGCATGGGGGCCAGCAGACGCAGTTTTTCCGTCTTTAATTTTTTCTTCATCCCCGGCCAGTCCGCGGCCCGGATGTCCGCCGCCAGGGGTTCGATCTCCTCCGTCGTCCCGTCCGGCAAAGTGACGAAGCGCAGCTGCGCCGGAAAGCTCTCATCCGGCTCGCCCTCCGCCAAAATAGTCAAAATATGATCACGTTTCCCGAGTTCTATAAAAGTGTCGATTTCTTTCAGACACCAGCGGGACTGGACCAGACGGGGCGAGCAGACCACGATGAGCCACTCGCTTTCCCGCAGCGCGTCATTGATGTCTTGGCTCAGGCTGATCGAGGTGGGCAGTTCTTCCTGATCCCGAAAGACCCGGCCCATCTTTTTCATCCCCGAACTCCGCCGCGCCGCCCCCGGTATGCCGTACGACTCGATCCGCCGGTGCAGTTCCCTCGCCACTTGCATATCCGGATCCGTGTGGCGGTAACTGATAAAAGCCTTATAACGGAACGCCGTTTCTTCTCCCATTTCCGACCCTCCTCCGATGCCCACATGCTATCATAAATACCCATTTATGTCAATCGGCTTTGCCTGCCCTCAATCCACCTTCTCCGTCATTGCGAGGCGCTCACAGCGCCGCGGCAATCCAGACCTCGCGTTTACGCCGTCATTCCGGCTTTATGCCGGAATCCATGTCTCCGGAGCGTCGAGGACGCCGCTCCCTACGCCCGCGCATTCATTCCCCGTCACCGGCGTTATGTCTGAATCCAAAAAATGGCAAGAGGCCCGCCCCTTTACTAGGGTGGGCCTCTTGCGTCTTACGAGTATTACTTATTCAGTTACTTGTCCGGGCATCAGGCCGCCGGGCCGCCGAAACCGTAGACTTTGGTCTCCGGGGTCACAGGGCCGAGGTTCAGTCCAGCCGGATCGTTCTGCGGCGTGAGGAGGATGACCGCCCGGCTCTTGGCCGCCAGGGCCGAACCGGTCAGTGCGTCCACCAACGTGACGCCGTTCGCGAAATACACATTATCATACATAAAGGTGAGAGAGTCGCGCATACCCTGATTCGTAGCGTAGCGGTCCGCGCCGTAGATCCGGGTCAGGCCGCTCACGTCCTGTACAAGAGTCGGGCCGCCCAGGACGTAGCCGCCAAGAGAGGCGTCGCCGCCGAATGCCGCGTCAGAAGCGGCGATCTGGATGACATAGCCGTTGGCCGCCGCGAACGAGGCCGCTGACACCGCGTCGGCTATGGCGCCATACCCTACGACAAACGTTCCCTGCGGGGTAGTGACGCGGGCGTTGATCAGTTTAGCCGTCTCCACCCGGTTCGCGCCTTGCAGCACTATGATCTCCATGGCTGGGAAGCGCGCTTTGAGCTGATCGGCCACGCCCTGACCCAGCGAGCCCACTACATAGGTTTTGCCGGCGCCGAGCCGCGCGATCTCCGTGAACACGCTTTCGCGGATGCTGTTGTTTAATACGAGTAAAATCGGGGCGTCGTCCTGTCCGGCGAGGGAGGAAACGGAGAGAGCGTCGATGATATGGTCGTTGTCGCCGGGGGCGAGAATCACGGCCTCAGCGGAGGTCCAGCCGGCTTTCGAGATGGCGATGGCTGTTTCCACTCTGTCCGCGCCGTAGATATAGCTGATGGTCGGCAGAGCGGCCAGCGGAACTTCTTCCTCTACGATGGTTGCGCTTCCACCGCCGCTACTACTTCCGGAAGTGCCGGTCGTCTGCGGGAATACCGCGGTGATCGTCCGGGTAGCCGGGTTATAGATGACGCTCGTCGCGCCAGGGATAGTGAAGGAATTAGTGGTAAGACCTGCCAGAGAGTAGTTCGGGTCGTCAGGCAGGATGATGGTAGCCGTGTAAGCGGTGCGGGCGGCAAAAGTCGCGCCCACGGTCGGGGTCCAGTCAACAGGCAATGTGAAATCGCCTATGGTTACAGTGGCAGCGGGCGCCACGCCTCTGACCGGAGCCGAAAGAGTGATTGCGCCGCCTGTAACCGGTTGCGGGTTGACGGTGAAAGTCAGAACAGCTCGCAATTCGCTGCCGCCGCCGGTGATAAGCAGGCCGGCGCTGTAGCTTCCCGCTGCCAGTTCGTCAATGGGGCTAACGCTGATGCCGACCGTTTCGTTCGCCGGTATGGTGAACACGCCGCTCGGGCTGATAATCTCAAAACTGTCAGCGTTATTTCCGTCCAGAGTCACAGTTACGTTTTCCCAGTCCACATTGCCGGTGTTCGCGATAACGATGATCTGTGGGTTAACCGGATCGTAACCGTACAATACCGGGCCGAAGGCAAGCGTATCCGGAGAGATGCCGTAAGCGCCGGAACTCGGAATCGGAGCCAGTTCATAGACTGCTGTGATGGTCAGATTGCTTGTTACGTTGCTGAAAGAAATGTTCCAGCCGGTGAAAGTGTAACCGGCGCGTGTCGGATCAGATGGAGCGACAGCGCTGCCGCCCGCGTTGACAGTCTGCGTATCCAGCACTGTACCGTCATAGTCCCGGAACACAACGGTGTAGGCAGTTGCGGATATTGGGCTGTATACGGCCCGAACGGTCAGAGGGCCTGTTACGTTGGTGAAAGAGGTGTCCCAACCATTGAAGGTATAACCGTCGCGTTTCGGGTCGGCCGGAGCCGTGGCGCTGTCGCCCGCGTTGACTGTTTGCGTAGCCAGCACTGTGCCGTCATAGTCCACGAATATTACCGTATGAGTCGTCAGCGGTGTTGCGTTAACAGTGATAGAGAAAGGTCGTTCGTAATCCGTTCCCACAGCGCTTCCGTCGATAATCTTAGCTTTGACTATAACCGTACCCGCTGCTGTGGTGCTTAATACACCGCCTGTTGTGATAGTTGCGCCGGTTGTGCCGGCATTATCAACGCTCCAGACGATAGTTTGATTGGTCGCATTGGTCGGAGCCACTGTACCGCTGAGCGTAAGATCGGTTCCCGCCGTGGCAGTTGTCGGTATGCCTGTGATACCGGATACCGCGACAAACGCCAGTGAAGCCGCATTAACAGTGATGGGGAAAGTATCCGTGTAATCCGTTCCCACAGCAAGCCCGTCGGTAATCGTAGCTCTGACTGTAACAGTACCCGCCGCTGTGGTGCTTAACACGTCGCCTACGATAGTCGCACCGGTTGTGCCGGCATTATCAACGCTCCAGACGATAGTTTGATTGGTCGCATTAGTCGGATTCACCGTGCCGTTAAGCGTCAGATTGGTTCCTGCCGTGGCGGTTGTCGGTACACCGGTGATATCAATCACCGCGACAAACGGTGAAGCCGCGCTAACAGTGATGTTAAAAGTATCCGTGTAATCCATTCCCACAGCAAGCCCGTCGGTAATCGTAGCTCTGACTGTAACAATTCCCTTCGCTGTGGTGCTTAATACATCGCCGGCGCCTGTGATAGTTGCGCCGGTTGTGCCGGCATTAACTACGCTCCAGACGATAGTTTGATTGGTCGCATTGGTTGGATCCACCGTGCCGTTAAGCGTCAGGTCGGTTCCTGCCGTGACGGTTGTCGGTACACCGGTGATACCGGCCACTGACACGAATGTCGTTACTACGTCAAACGCGCCGCTATTTGTCATGGTGGGCACGCCTGCTCCGGTGGGCGTGTTACCGACTGCCACCGTGTAGCTGTAGCTGCCGGCCACTTCCGGCTTTACCTTGAGAGTCATTGTGGCGTCATAGACCGGGAATGTCTCTATCTTGGCTGTGATGTCGCCATTGGATTCCTGCGTTACATCAAGCGGCACATCCACGCCGGCGCCGTTCACATACGCGATATACCAATCAGTATCCGCTGTGCTTCCGCCCGTTATCGTTATGACGGCCTGTCCGATTTTGTCGTCCGTTTGAACGAATCCCGTGTTGAGCATCTCCGCCGTTACTTCGTTCTCCACTCCGGTATACAGATTAGCGGGAACCGCAACATTCAAACTTGCTGTATCCGCGAAGACCGCCGCTGGCAGCACTGTCAGAAACATGAGGAATACAAGGAAACTTGCGATAACCTTCCGTTTCATTTAGGTTCATCCCTCCTATTTTTGTTTTCGCCCTTAGTATCTCCATCCAATCTATGTTAACCGTTTCCGGGAGTAGTGAGGGGACCTCCCCTTTGGCGCGCTATGTAACACTTTACCTAAACTGTTACATTCCGGCGAAAACCCTTGATACATCAGGCATACAAAAAACCGCCGGAAGCTCCGGCGGCGGGATTTTCAGCAAAAAGGAGGGGGC
>JAISAH010000023.1 GCA_031266805.1 Gracilibacteraceae bacterium | reverse complement strand
GTATAATATAACTTCAATCGTAATTCTTGAGTGAATTTGCTATACTCCAACTTCTTCTCCAAGTCGTCGATCTGGATATCAGCTTCAATTCTGCATTCTAACTCTTTAGCTAAGAGTTTTATGTAGAGATAAGATATAATAAATTCATTAATGTGCAACTTTTCATCATCAAGAGTACATCCGGATTTGAGTTGAATGGGGTGGTTCCTCAGCATCCAATATGACTCGTAAGCATATATTTTTTCACACTGTATGTACTCGTTTCCATGGAATTCTTTAAGCCTCTTTATGTCCGCAAAATAATCCAAGACCGCCATTTCTAACAGTCCCAGATTAACCGAACATTCATCTTGCAAATTGTACTTACTGATGAGCGACTGGAGCATTTTAAGTCTATCTTTAAATCGCCCTGTTATAGTTTCTAATTTGAACGGCGGATCATCGCCCTCAAACAGATAACGATAATCCGCTGCATACGACTTACTGTTCAACATATACTCCTACTTATCAGGCTTTCATGGACATGGTAAACAAAGGCGCGTTCTCATCCGCATTAATAATTGCATCCAAATCTTGTTTATCTCTCCCGTTGGAGTATTCATCTGCAGAATTCGATAAGACAAATTTTTTGATTTCACCGCCGCGCAAACGCCGTTCAAAATCAGAAACAAAGTCCTCAATTTGCTGCTCATCGAATAACATAAAACACCTCTCTCTAATTTTAAGATTGTGATTGATCCAGCTAAATTAACGAATAAAATAGGATAAATAATTATACCATGCTTCCCGCAAGGGTGCAAGGATTTTTTGAAGCTTTCCAAGGATAAATATGTCAATTTTAGAAATTTATATAAATAATATTAGGTAATGGACGCCGCGGTTCATTGTGAATAACCATGAACAATTCCGCAAAAATATTCATAGTTCCGCGCGTTTTTCGCGCTTCAGCACGATCACGGACGCGGCGGCGCCGATGATTGCCACTGCCCCGCAAACTGCGGCTTCCGGCGCGTGAAACCTCGCGGCAAAGACTTTGAGAAATATCCAGTTGTCGCCGGACAGAGCCATGTTGAGCGTCAATACGGCAGCAGCGCCCAGTGCCGCGCATACGGGCACGGCTTTGAGACGCAGAGCGACGAGGCTGTCGCTGAACCGCGCCAAAAGAAAGGCGGCGCAGGCCGCGCCGGCGCAGAGAGCGGCGGTCATTCCCGCCAGAAGCAGCACATACTGTCCGAAAGTGATATTGTGCAGCCAAAGGAACCATCCGTCGCAGGTCATGATGCGCGCCCGCCAATAATCGCCCGCCCCACCGGAGAGCAGAAACGGCGCGTATGACACGGCGATCAGCAGCGCCGACAGCAGGAAGGCGCTCACGCCCATCGCCGCCAGCTGGAGCGCGAGGATCTTCCGCCCCGTGCGCGCGGTATACTGGAGAAGATGTATTTTACGCGCGCGGTCGACACTGATCAGCGGCAGCGACAGCAGGATAACGGAGGTCACGGCGAATACCGCCGTTATGCCGTCCTTCCATTCCTCGAGCCGGGGCGATATCTCGTTTATCACGGCCCATAGCGACTCCGCTTCCTCATAGGGAATATCGGAGGATGCCAGTCGCTTCAATTCCTGATAATCCGCAAAATCCTTCACGCCGTGCTCGGCGAATATCGGCTCGCGGGCGATGACGACGTTCATCTCGGCGACTGTTTCCGCCATCCGGCCGGGTATGTCGAAGTCGGCGAGTTCTTCCGCCTCAAGCGTGTCGCCGTACAAATAGAACATCTCCGCCTGATAGGCCCCGAAACTGCCGTGCCGCTGCAAACTGGCAAAGGAGCCGAGCGCGTCATTGAAAAACGCGGCCCACGACAGCAGAGCCAGCGCGGCAATGAGCAAAATCCGCCCGTTCCACAGCTTTCGCATCTCCAAAAGGAACACTCTCAATTCCCCACCCCCTCAACTCGCCACTCCCGCTACCCCTGCCTGTTCCCATTTCGTCATCCCAGGGAAATGACCGGAGAGACGGGACGGGCAAGCCCGTCCCCTACGGAGACTCAACTCTCCCAACTCTCCCCTCGCCTCTCTCAACTCTCCCAACTCTCCACTCAACTCTCCACTCGCCTCTCCCAACTCTCCCAACTCTCCCCTCGCCTCTCCCAACTCTCCCCTCGCCTCTCTCCACTCTCCCCTCGCCTCTCTCAACTCTCCACTCTCCTCTCTCCCCTCAACTCTCTCCTCAACTCTCCCAACTCTCCCCTCGCCTCTCTCCACTCTCCACTCTCCACTCTCCCCTCCCCTCACCCCAAATCCTTCCGCTGAAAAACAGCCAAAGCGCCCGCCCCGACCGCCGCCAAACCCGCCAAGGAAGCCAACAGGCCCCAGGACTCGAAGTTCGCCCAAATAATATCGGCCCCGCCGTCCGTAAACCAGTCGCCGACGTTCACCCATAACTGCACGGGCGTCAGATTCAAAGCGCCGCAAAGGACGCCGCCGACCGGGGCTATCGGCTCCGCGACGAACATCAGGGCGCACAGGGCGAGGGCCGCGGTCGCCGAGACATGGCCGCCGCGGATAAACACGCCGGCGGCAAACCCCAAAAGACAGAAGCAGACGGTCAAAGCCGCCGCGACGCTCAGGCAGGCCGCGAGATATGGCAATACCTCAAAACTCCGCCAGGTGATCAGCGGTTTCCAATATTCACTGACGGAACTGTTAAACAGGCTGGAGACATTGGAATCCCACACCGCCGACCAGTCGCCGCGGATGAAAAACAGCGCCAGCGTCACGCCCGCGATCAGCAGGAAAAAAAAGGCGGCCGCCGCCAGCGCCGCCCCGAGTTTTACCCGCTGGATCCCGCGCCCCGTTCTTGAGGTATAGACGAGCCCTTCCGTGTTCCGCCAGTTCTCATAGCCGGCGCTGAGCAGGGCGGCAAAAAGCGCGAGCAACGCCGTTTCCGCGGTCATGGCCCCAAACAGCGCGCGAAACAGCAGCCGGTGCAAGGGGCGCGTCGCCTCGCCGAAATACGGAGACAGTCCGTCGCCGCTGGCCGCCTTCTCGTCTATCACCGCTTGCAGCCGCTCGTATTTCGCCCGCACGTTCGCGGCGTGAGTCCCGGTGAGCCCGTGACGCGCGATGTATCTGCCGGCGATGATCTCCGCCGCGTCATAATCCTCATAGTAGTCGGTCAGCGCGGACGCGCCGCTCTCCGCGCCGGGCGGCGGGTAATCGCCTCCGCCCGCGAAGACGATGACGGCGTTGACGATGAGCGCCAGCAAAACGAACCCGGCGACGGCGGGGGTAAATATGATCTTTTTCAGTTCATTGAACAACAGCCGCATACGCACGCGCCCTCCTCCGGCTAAACAATGTCCGCGCGCTTCTCCCGCGCGGCGACGGCGCCCGCCGCCAACAGACCGACAAGCGCCAGAAGCCCCGCGAAGATGACTTCCGGGGCCTCGACGCCGCGCAGGAAAATTGAATGTAAATTTCTTCCAGCAGTGTAGACGCCATGGCAGATCATATTTTGGTTTGTCAGAGCCATCTCCAGCGTGTTCCACGCGGCAAAACCCAGAACCAGCGCGACCGGGACCGCCTTGAGCATCAGCGTGACCGCGCCGGAGGAAAAACGCGACAGCACGAAGGATAGGCCCGCGCAGCCGACGCACAGGCTGACGGTCGTCGCGCCGAGTATGAGAACATAGCCGCGGAAGGCGACGTCATAAAGGACGACAGCGCGGTCAAACGCGCCGATATGCGCGGACCAGTATTTGCCCGCGTCGGTCAGGGCAAAAAACGCGCCATAGCTTACGACCGCCGTCAGCAGCCCCATAGCGCCAGCGGCGATCAGACAGGCGGCGGCTTGGATCCTCAGTACCGCCCGGCCTTTGGCGGACGCGTAGAGCAGCAAATGGATCCCGCGCCAGCGGTCGGTCATGACGAGCGGGGACGTGAGCAGGAGGACGGCAAGGACGGCGAACAGACCCGCCAGCGCCGCGTAATTGCTGAATGTCTCGTGCAGACCGTAGCGCGTCAGATTCCTTTCCGCCGCGCCGATATAGAGCTGTTCGGCGCGGTGGACGACGGGACTGTACACCGGAGAATCCTCGGGAAAGAGCGTCATGCCCAGAACGCCGCCGCCGTCAAGGTTGACGCCGTTCCGATCTAAGTCGAGAAAATACACATAGTAGTCCTCCAACGCGTATAACCCGAGCCATTTTTCGCCTGGCCCAAACATCATGTCATAGATAGCCGCGTTATCCGCTTGTAATTTATCTCTTTCAGCCGCATCCGCCTCCGCCAGCCGCCGCGAGTAACCGGCGTAATAATCCTCCCGATACTCCGCGAAAGAGTGGACGCCATAATCGGCAAACAACGGTTCCGCCGCGATCATAGCGTCTATTTCCGCCTCCAGCGCCGCCTTCCGGCCGGGGATATCAAAGTCCGCCAGCTCCGCCGCCGAGAGCGTCTCCCCGTACAAATCGAACATCTCGTTCTGCCAATCGCCGTATGCGTTGAAAAATCCGGGTTTGAGCATATTAGCCTTGAAGCTGTCGATATACGGGCGCATAAAGGCGAAAAAGACCAGCGCGCCCATGACGGCGATAAGCAGCAGGATCCGGGGACGGCCTATCTTTTTCAGCTCGTTGAGCAGCAGACGCGCGCTCATATCGCTTCGTCGCGGTAAATGTATAAAAACACGTCCTCCAGATTTGGCGAAACCTTCCTGGCCGCCCCGGCGCAGTCACGCTCACTGGCAAAGCGCGTAACGGTCCGCCCGTCCTCCTGCCGCTCCGTCAGCGTCAAACACGGCTCTTTTACGGCGGCGATATCATCCGTCTCATAGACTTTTCCGGCGAGCGCCGCGCAAACGCTGGCCGGGGAATCGTCGCACAGCAGCTTATGGCCCTTGAACATGACGACGCGGCTGGCGATCGTTTCGATGTCCGAGACGATATGCGTGGACAATATGACGATCCTGTCTTTGGACAGCGAGGAAATGAGGTTGCGAAAACGCACCCGCTCCTTGGGGTCCAGCCCGGCCGTCGGCTCGTCCAGTATGAGGATCTCCGGGTCGTTCAGCATGGCCTGGGCGATCCCGACGCGCTGGATCATGCCGCCGGAAAACTTCCGCATTTTCTTGTCCCGCGCCTCGCCGAGGGAAACAAGCTCTAAAAGCTCGTCCGTTTTCCGGCCGGCCGCCACCCGGTCCAGGCCCTTCAGGGCGGAGAGGTACAGGAGGAAGTCACGCGGGGAGTGGTTTCTGTAGTAGCCGAAATCCTGCGGCAGATAGCCGACGACCGCCCGGTATTCCTCGTCGAGTTTCACGATCTCGTCCCCGTTCCATAAGATCTCGCCGGACGTAGGAAAAATCAGCGTTGTCAGCATTTTGATCAGCGTGGTTTTCCCGGCCCCGTTCGGCGCCAGCAAAGCGTAAACGCCGCTGCCGAATTCCAGCGTGATGTCTTCCAGCGCGGTGAATTTGCCGTATTTTTTCGTGACATGATTAACCGACAGCATAATGCGCGGCCTCCTCGCGTCTCGCACGCGTAAATTTTTTGATCTCCAGCAGGAAAAGCGCGGCGGCCAGCAAGGCGACGCCGGCTGTGACGACGGAGGGCAGACCCAGCAGGAATAATTCCCATGTTTTACCAAATAATAAAGCGGGCAGACAGGCGATGGCGCCCCACAGCGCGGCGGCTAAGGCGTAGGTCAGTTTTCCCGCCAACCGCCGGATGAGAAACAGGCTGACGAAGGCGCAAATGAACAGAGCGCAAAGCGACAGTGGGAACAGGCGTAAAACCTCGTGCATGTTTTCCGCCTGACAGGCCGTAACGCCGGCGCAAAAGGCGATGCCCAGCAAAGAAAAACATAAGATCCGCAGCGCCGTTATCTGCCGTATCGTATACCGGCACGTCAGTTTCAGCTCATACAGTCCGCCCGCGCATTCCATGGTTTCCGCAAAAAGCATGACCACCATGAACAGCAGCGGCGAGCAGGCAAACAATACCGTGTGCCGGAGCGCCGCCGGGGACAGCGATATGAACAGCGCCACCCCCGCGAGCGTTATCAGCGAGGACGCCGCGGCCTGCGCCGTATCCCAGAAAATAAAGCGATAACCGAGCAGCCGGCGGATCTCGCGGAACGCGGACCAAAGCGAACGCGGTTTTCGCAGTCCCCGGTCAAGGATATTTTCTATCGCCCGCTCTTTTTCCGCCGGCGTGAGTTCAATCCCAGTCATTCCCAAACTCCTTTCGCAGCGCCCTTAGCAGCCGGTAATACTTCGACTTCACGGAGGATTCCGGCACGGACAGCAATGCCGCTATTTCCGCGAACGTGTGCCCGCCGTAGGATTTCAGGCGGAAAATCGCCTGCGTCTCCGCCGAAAGCGCGTTCACATACCGCGTTACCCTCTCCGCCAAATCCGCCTGCTCAATGCGGCGGGTAAAATCAGCTTCGTCCGGCAGTTCCAGTTCTTCCGCGGCGAGAACGCGGCGGCGCCGGACCGCCCGGCTGCGGAAGTGGTCTACGGTCTTATCCGTGGCGATTTTGTACAGCCAGGTGCGAAAACCCGCCTGTTTGCCGTCAAAGCGGGAAACCGCCCTCAGCGCGGAGAGGAAAACCTCCTGCGTCAGATCCATGGCCGCGTCCTTGTCGGTGATTTGCCGGCGGATATAGCGGTATATTTCGTCATAGTACCGGCGGATAAGCGTATCGGCGGCGGCCCGGTCGCCTTTCTTCTGGATTTTGCTTATCAGCCGCGGCTCGTCGTCCAACCGCGCCCCCCTTTCTTATCCCTGTATGTATATCCGTTTTACAAGGGCAAATAGTTTCACCCGCCGCGAAAAATTTGCAGGGGATTCCGGCATAAACCCGAGATACCGTATAACCGTATTCGTAGGGGACGGCGTCCCGACGTCCCGGCGCCTGACCCAATACACGGGACGTCGAGGACGCCGTCCCCTACAGCAAAACCCCCGGACCGCGTAAACGGTCGGGGGTTTTGCTGTACTCAATCCAATGACGTATTTTACGGAATAATCAGATTAATCGACCACTATGAGGACGGCGCCGGCTTTCACCTTGTCGCCTACGGCCACTTTGATCTCTTTGACCGTGCCGTCTTTGGGGGAGGGCACCGGCTGTTCCATCTTCATCGCTTCCAGGACGCAAACGATGTCGCGGGTCTTGACCTCGTCGCCTACCTTGTAGTTAATAGCTTTCACCGCACCGGGCACACGCGCTTTGATTTCCATTTTTTACCTCCAAAATTTTTATAGAACCCTGCCGATAACCGCGCTCCCCGTTTCGCTTCGCGCGGTCACGCGGTTATCCCGTGACCATACTGATCGTCGCCACGAATATGCCGGCTACGATCGCCGAGGTGATAACACCGGAAATATTCGCCCCCATGGCGACGGGCAAAATAACGGCGAAGGGGTTTTCGTCCTGCGCGGCGTGCTGGGCCAGCTTGGCGGTCGTAGGCACGCAGGAGACCCCGGCCACGCCGATGGTGGGATTGAAATCCTCGCCTTTGCGTTTATGCCATAAATACATCAGCCAGCCGCCTATAATCCCGCCGACCGCGGAAATAGCCAGGGCCAGAATACCCAGAACCAGAAGGACGACCACCGTCGGATTGAGGATGGTACTCGCTTCGCAAAGCACTCCCAGCAAGAGGCCCAGGAAGAAGGTGGCGAAATAGGAGAGCCCGTCTTCGCATAAGGTGATATACTTTTCGATATTGGCCTCTTTGACCGCCATGCCGAGGAAGAAGGAGAGAATCAGCGGAGCGGCCACCGCCAGCAGCAGGCAGAGTATCGTACAAATGACGGCGATAAAAAGGAATTTGGATTTCTGGGATACCTCCGGCACCTCTACGATCATGTCAAGGCCCCGGTATTTCTTCGGGATCATCAGCTTAATGATGTACGGATAGCCGCCGTAGCACAGACTCAGGTACAAATAGGCGATGATGCCGATCGGCACAAACAGTTCCGGCGCCAGCATCAGAGAGGCAAATAACACCATCGGACCGTCGGCGCCGCCGATAGTCGCCACCGCCGCCGCGTGTTCCGGAGGAAGGCCAAACGCCGCCACGCCGAGGACCAAAGCCACAAAAGTGCCCAGTTCGGCGAAAATGGCGATGATCATCGACGACCACGGTTTGGCCAGCATGAAGCTGACTTCGCAGCGGGCGCCGATCCCCATGAAGACCAGGCAGGCGATCAAGCCGTTGGAGAACGTCAGATTGTATATAGGCTGCAGAAAGTTGATCTGCATAATAGTCATGAGTGCGTCATTGTCCGAAATCAAAGGGGAGATGATGATGTTGCCAATCTCTCCGTCGGCTAAGAATAACATGCCGCAGTTGACCGCGATCATTCCGAGTCCCATCGGTACCATGATCAGAGGTTCCAGCGTCCCCTTAAAGCCCAGATAGGCCAGAGCAAATCCCGCGAAGATCAGGACGACCCGAGCGATAGCGACGCTGGTCTCCATCTCAAAGAATGTGCCAATCCCCGGAAAAAGCTGCAAAAGGAATTCGCCCATTACGCGTCGTCCTCCTTCGCGGCGCTACCGCCCGTAACCTTGCTGATGCCCACGATAACCGCGGTCACAGCCAGCGCGATCACTGCCATCAGTCCATATGACATTAGCGCGTATGTGAAAATATTCATGCCTTACCCCTTAATAAAAATTATTTTTCAGTGTACGGGTCTGATGGCGGCGCCTACCCGCTGTCAAAATAGATGCGCATCTCCGCCCCTTTCTACAGCGGCATATTTCCGCGGATCTGGGTCTGTCTGGGTTTATTTTCCAACATAAGCAGGCTTTCTATCAGATAGCGCCTGGTGTCGGCCGGCCGGATCAGCATATCGACGAAACCGCGTTCCGCCGCGATATAAGGGGTTTCGTACCGGGAGGCGTATTCCTCGATTTTTTCCGCCCGGGTGGCGGCCTTATCCGCCGCCGCCTCGATCTCCTTGCGGTAGATCACGTTGACGGCGCCTTCGGCCCCCATGACCGCTATCTCCGCCGTCGGCCAGGCCAGCAGCACATCCGCGCCCAGATCCTTGGAGCACATGGCCAGATAAGAGCCGCCGTAAGCCTTGCGCAGCACGATCGTGATCTTCGGCGTCTGGGCCACCGAATAGACATACAGGAGTTTGGCGCCGTGACGGATGATGCCGGCGAATTCCTGATCCACCCCCGGCAAAAAGCCCGGCACGTCCACCAGATTGACCAGCGGCACGTTAAAAGCGTCGCAACACTGGATAAACCGCGAAGCCTTATCCGAGGCGTTCACGTCCAGACAGCCGCCCATGCTGTAAGGCTGATTGGCGATGATGCCGACGCTGCGCCCGGCGACGCGGGCGAAACCGACGACGATATTGTCGGCGTAAACAGGCTGGATCTCCAGGAAAGATCCGGGGTCAAATATCTGGTCGATCACATCGTGGATATCATAAGGGTGTCTGGCGCTGTCGGGGATCAAAGCGTCCAGCTCCGGCCGGGTCTCATCGCCGGGGGTATAGGGCAGGACCGGCGGTTTCTCTTTGGCGCTGGAGGGCAGGTAGGAAAGGATATCCCGCACGGCTTTGAGCGCCGCCGCCTCGTCGGCCGCCGCCAAATGCGCCACGCCCGAGGTCGCGGTGTGCGTGTCCGTGCCGCCCAGTTCCTCCACGGTGATCTCCTCGCCGGTCGTGGCTTTGATCACGGCAGGGCCGGTGATGAACATCTGGCTCTCTTTTTCCACCATGAGGATGAAATCCGTGAGCGCCGGGGAATAGACCGCGCCGCCGGCGCAGGGGCCCATGATCACCGATATCTGGGGAATTTTTCCAGAATAGATGGAGTTGCGGTAAAAAATCTGTCCGTAACCGGAGAGAGCGTCCACCGCTTCTTGGATGCGCGCGCCGCCGGAATCGTTGAGGCCGATGAGGGGCGCTCCGGCCTGAGCCGCCATGTCCAGGGCCTTGCAGATCTTTTTGGCGTGCATTTCTCCTAAGGCGCCGCCCTGCACCGTGAAATCCTGAGCGAAAACGAAGACGGTCCGCCCGTCGATCTTGCCGTAACCGGTCACCACGCCGTCGGCGGGAATATCCTTGCCCTGCAGGCTGAGACTTCGGTGGGCCACAAAAGTGTCCAGTTCTATAAAAGTGCCTTCGTCCAGCAGCATTTGGATCCGCTCTCTGGCCGTCTGTTTGCCCATGTTATGCTGTTTTTCGATCGCTTTCGGCCCGCCGCCCTGCTGGATATGAGCGGTTTTTTCCGTCATCAAAGCGAGTTTTTCCGCTGTATTCATCGCTTCATTTCCTTTCGCACAGTTCCAGAAGTACGCCGCCGGTCGCTTTCGGATGGAGGAAAGCGATGCGCGCGCCGCCGGCGCCAGGGCGCGGCTCCTGATCGATCAGACGCACGCCTTTTTCCTTCAGCGCCGCCAAAGCCTCGTCGATACTATCGACGCGCAGGGCGATATGCTGGATGCCCTCGCCGTTTTTCTCAATAAAACGGGCGATCGGGCCGTCCGGCTCCGTACTCACGAGCAGTTCCAGCTCGCCTTCGCCGCAGGGCAGAAAAGCGGTCGTCACCTTCTGTGACGCCACGGTTTCCGTGCCGCTGGCTTTCAGGCCCAGCGTATCTTCATACCATTTGAGCGACGTTTCGAGGTCTTTGACCGCGATGCCGATATGGTCGATCTGGGTGATTTTCATGGCGTTCTCTCCTCTATTTTTTTCATGATCCCTTCCGCCCAGGTGTAGGGATTGCGCTCGTTGGCGCGGAAGGCCTCGATATTGTTCGCGAAGGGGTCGGCGTCCAGCTCGGGGGCCAGCACCCTTTTGTGCAGACGGTCCTGGATATAGGCCAGCAGCTCTTTTTCCAGTCGCCGGTTGCGGCGCGTCATCAGCTCATTGGAGTTCTGCATCAGGGCAAAACGGTTTTCCACCGAGTCGCACAGCGCGTCCACCCCCTGATTCTGCTCCGCGCTCAACATGAGGATCGGCGGCGGGTCGGCGTTCATATCCGGATTCATACCCAGCATTATCTGCAATTCACGGGCCGTGCGGTCCGCGCCCGGCAGATCGGCCTTGTTCACGGCGAACACGTCGCCGATTTCCAAAATACCGGCCTTGATCGCCTGGATATCGTCGCCCAGACCGGGTACGGAAACGACGAGCACGAGGTCGGCCACGTTCATGACCGCGACTTCGGACTGGCCGACTCCGACTGTCTCTATCAAAATCGGGTCATAGCCGCAGGCGTCCAAAACACTGACCGCGCCGGAGCAGGCCAGCGACAAACCGCCCAGCTGACCGCGCGTACTCATGGAGCGGATATAGACGCCGGTATCCAGAGCCAGATCGTTCATCCGCACCCGGTCGCCCAGGATCGCCCCGCCGGTAAAAGGGCTGGAGGGATCTACGGCGATGACGCCTATGCGGTAGTCCTTCTTGCGCCAGTATTTTACCATCCTGTCTGTCATTGTGCTCTTGCCCGCGCCGGGGGGGCCGGTGATCCCGATGACTCTGGCCCGGCCCGTATGCGCCCATAGCTGCCGCATCATGACATGATCCGCGACGCCGTTGGTCTCGACGCGGCTGATCATCCGTCCGACGGCGCGCCGGTCGCCCTCCTGCCCCCGCGCGAGCAACTCCTGGAAGTCAGGCTGCTCCTTATGAGGCATAGCGCTCACTCAGGAAGCCGACGATATCCGAGAGCGGCGCTCCCGGCGTGAACAGCGCCGCCACTCCGAGTTCCTTCAGCGGGGGGATGTCCTCGTCGGGGATGATGCCGCCGCCAAAAAGGAGGATATCATCCGATCCCTGTTCTTTTAGCAGTTCGATGATGCGGGGAAACAGATAGTTGTGCGCGCCGGACAGCACGGAGATGCCGATCGCGTCCACGTCCTCCGAGATGGCGGAGGCGACAATCTGTTCCGGCGACTGACGCAGGCCGGTGTATATCACCTCATAGCCGGCGTCGCGCAAGGTGCGCGCGATGACTTTCGCCCCGCGGTCGTGCCCGTCCAAGCCGGGTTTAGCAATGAGAATCCTTATTTTTTTGTCCGCCATTACAGTACCTCCGTCGCGCGGTATTCGCCAAACACGGCGCGCAATTCGTTGCAGATCTCGCCCTCGGTGCAGTAGATGCGCGCGCAGTCCAAAATATAGGGCATGAGGTTGGTGTCGGCGTCCGTCGCCGCCGCGCGCAGGGCGGCCAGTTTTTCTTTCACATTATCCTGATTGCGGTTTTTGCGCACTTCCGTGACTTTTTTGATCTGCAAATCCGCCGTCGCGGGGTCGATCTTGTGCAGCGCGCCCACCGGCACTTTTTCCACCATGAATTCGTTCTGGCCGACGACGATCTGATCCTTGACTTCGACGGCTTTCTGGTACTCATAGGCGCTGTCCGTGATCTCGCGCTGGATGAAACCGACTTCCACGGCTTTGACCGCGCCGCCGATATCGTCGATGCGGGCGATATATTCTTCGGCCTTGGCCTGGAGTTTGTTCGTCAGGTCCTCCACATAGTAACTGCCGGCCAGCGGGTCGATGGTGTCGGCCACGCCGGATTCATAGCCGATGATCTGCTGCGTGCGCAGAGCGATGCGCACGGATTCCTCAGTCGGCAGGGCCAGCGCCTCGTCCTTGCTGTTCGTGTGCAGAGACTGTGTGCCGCCCATGACCGCGGCCAGAGACTGCACGGCCACGCGGACGATGTTGTTGTCGGGCTGCTGGGCGGTCAGCGTGCAACCGGCGGTCTGGGTGTGAAAACGCAGCATCATCGAGCGTTCTTTCTTAGCGTGGAATCGCTCTTTCATGATCTTGGCCCACAGGCGCCGCGCGGCGCGGAATTTCGCCACTTCCTCCAAGAGATTGTTATGGGAAGCGAAGAAGAAGGCCAGACGGCCGGCAAAATCATCCACGTCCATGCCGGCGTTGATGGCGGCTTCGACATAGGCGATGCCGTCGGCCAGCGTAAAAGCGATCTCCTGGGCCGCCGAGCAGCCCGCCTCGCGCATATGATAACCGGAAATGGAAATGGTGTTCCACAGCGGCGTGTTGGCGGAGCAGTAGCCGAACAGATTCGTGACGAGACGCATGGAAGGCGCGGGCGGGAAGATATAGGTGCCGCGGGCCGCGTATTCTTTCAGGATATCGTTTTGGGTGGTGCCGTTCAGTTTATCGGCGGTCACGCCCTGTTTTTCCGCGGCGGCGATGTAAAACGCCAGCAGGACGACGGCCGGGGCGTTGATGGTCATAGAGGTGCTGACCTTGTCCATCGGAATGCCGTCAAAAAGGATCTCCATATCTTTGGTCGAGTCGATGGCCACGCCCACCCGGCCTATTTCGCCAGTGGCGAGGGGATCGTCCGAATCGTAGCCGATCTGCGTGGGCAGGTCGAAAGCGATAGACAGGCCTGTCTGCCCCTGAGAGAGCAGATATTTGTAGCGCTTGTTGCTTTCCTCCGCCGTGGCGAAACCGGCGTACTGGCGCATGGTCCAGAGCCGTCCCCGGTACATTGTCGGCTGTACGCCCCTGGTAAAGGGATACTGTCCCGGATAACCGAGCGCCGTGTCATAATCCTCATGCAAGTCTTCCGGCGTGGCAAGCCGTTCCAGCGGGACCCCGCTGGTGCTTTTGAATTCCTTGCGCTCTTTCCCGCGAGCCAGCGATTTCGCGAGAGTAGTTTCCGTCCATTGCTGTTTGTTTCCCATTTGATTCACTCTCCATCATTTACTGTTGTGGACACCTCTAAACACTCATTCATCGCGCCTCCGCCGCCCTTTTCCCGTCAGGCGTCGTTGTCGTCAGTCTCCATACCACAACGGGTATGCCTCCTTCCTCCGCCTAGCCTGACGGGAAAATTGCTGGCGGAGGCATCGATTCTGAGTATTTAGAAGTGTCCAGCGCTGATTTTAAAACCTATCAGCGCTTCCTCTGATCAGACGGCATGGTTTCTCACGACTCCGTATTATACTTCTTGACGCCCTCGATATAGAGGTCGCCGCCGTGAACGTCATTGATCACCGTCACCGGCATATTTTCCACCGTCAGCTTTCTGATCGCTTCCGGTCCCAGATCGGGATAGGCAATGACTTCCGCCGTCTTGATACATCTGGCGGTCAGCGCGGCCGCGCCGCCGGTAGAGCCGAAATAAACGGCTTTATGCTCCTTGATCGCCTGTTTGACGTCGTCGTTCCGCTTGCCTTTGCCGATCATCCCCTTGAGGCCTGTCTCGGCAATCAAAGCCGGCGCGTAGGCGTCCATGCGGTAACTGGTGGTCGGCCCGGCCGACCCGATCGGTTTGCCCGGTTTGGCGGGCGCCGGCCCGACATAGTATATCACCTGGCCCCGGAGATCCATCGGCAGCGGTTCTCCCGCCTTGAGCAGATCCACGAGCCGTTTGTGCGCCGCGTCGCGCCCCGTATATATCACTCCGCTCAGATAGACCAGATCGCCTATCGCCAGAGATTCCAGATCCGCGTCGCTGAGAGGGGTGGTCAAATATTTCTCCGCCATTTCATAACCTCCTACAGAACCACTGATTTATGCCGCGCGGCGTGGCAATTGATGTTCACCGCCACGGGGAAACTGGCGATATGACAGGGGTGATACTCAATGGCGACGCCCAGAGCGGTGATTTTGCCCCCCAGCCCGGCGGGGCCGATGCCCAGTTTGTTGATATCGTCCAGCAGTTCCGCTTCCAAAGCCGCCATCTCCGGTATCGGGCTGGGTTCGCCCACTTCGCGGAGCAGGGCTTTCTTGGCCAGGATGGCCGAGTATTCAAAATTACCGCCGACGCCCACGCCCACCACGATGGGCGGACAGGGATTAGGCCCGGCCTGCCGCACCCGCTCGATGACGACGTTTTTCAGGCCCGGCAGTCCGGCGGAAGGCGGCAGCATCGCCACCGCGCTCATATTCTCACTGCCGCCGCCCTTCGGCGCCACGGTGATCTTCAGCGAATCGCCGGCCACCAGTTCGGTGTGGATGATCGGCGGGGCGTTATTCCCGGTATTGGCTCTCGTAAGGGGGTCGCACATGGATTTGCGCAAATAGCCGTCGGCATAGCCTTTGATCACGCCTTCCGTGACGGCGTCCCTGATCAGTCCGCCCGTGACCTTCGCGTCCTGACCGACTTCCAGGAAAACGACGGCCACGCCGCAGTCCTGACACATGGGCGCCTGCTCCTCGGCGGCGATCTGCGCGTTCTCCAGAAGCTGTTTGAAAACATCCTGCCCGGTGGGAGAAACCTCCTCCGCCAGGCCTTTTTTGAAAGCGCAGACCACGTCTTCGCCGAGGTAGTAATTCCCCTCCATGCACAGCCGCGCCACTTCGCTGACGATCGTTTGATATTCGATGGTTTTCGTTTGCTTCGCCTCCCTGCCTGATATTATTCGCTCCTCGCAATGACGTCTGAATGGATTATTTGGTCCGCCATTTGCGCACCGCGTATTTGAACGTTTCTTTGTTCATAAAAGCGATATGGTTGGTCAGCGGTATCTCTTTGGGGCAGACCTTGCGGCAGTTCTGCGCGTTGCCGCATTCCTGGATCCCGCCCTCCAGCATCAGGGCGTCCAGCCGCTCCTCTTTGTTCATCTCGCCGATGGGATGCGTATTGAAAAGGCGCACCTGCGCTATATGCGAAGGGCCGATGAATTTGGATTTGCCGCTGACGTTGGGGCAGGCCTCCTGGCAGCAGCCGCAGGTCATGCAGCGGGAGATGATATAGGCCCAGCGCTGATCTCTGTCCGCGAATCTCGGTCCGCGGGCGATCGCCCAACTGCCGTCCACGGGCACCCAGGCCTTGACGCGTTTCAGATTTTCAAACATCCGGGCCCGGTCGATCGTCAGGTCGCGGACGATGGGGAACTTGGTCAGCGGCGCCAAGACGATCTGTTTGCCAAAACCGGTCTGCTCGTAGATCTTGTCGATCAGGGCGGCGCAGGCCTGGCGCGGCACGCCGTTGATCAGCATGGTGCAGGCGCCGCACACTTCCTCCAGGCAGTTGCACTCCCAGACCACGGGATTCACGGCTTTGCCCTGAACGTTCACCGGGTTTTTCCGCACTTCCATCAGCACGGACACGACATTCATATTGGGTTTGTAGGGGATGTTGAATTCTTCCCAATACGGCGCCGAATCGGGTTTGTCCTGACGTTTAACTTTAATATTGATCACTTTGTTATCATTTGCCACTTGCCGACACCTCCTTCGCTACGTTGTACACACGTTTGCGCGGTTTGATCAAAGAGATGTCCACTTCTTCCCATTCGATCTCCGGCCCGTCCGGAGTCCAGCGGGATTTGGAGGTTTTCAGGAATTTTTCGTCGTTGCGGTCCGGGAAGTCCGGCTTGTAGTGACTGCCGCGGCTTTCGTCCCGCCGCAGCGCTCCGACGGTGATGGCGTGCGCCACTTCGATCATATTTTTCAGGTCGCGGGCAAAAAAGATGGTCTGGTTGCTGAAACCGTGCCCGTCCACCATATTTATTTTTTCCCAGCGCTCCTTGATCTCCCGGATGGCCTGATCGTTAGCGGTCAGATCCTTGTTGTTGCGGACGATGCCCACGTTGGCGCGCATCGTTTCGCCGAGTTCCTGATGCAGCACATAGGGATTCTCCGTGCCGTTCATCTTCTTGATCTTCTCGTCGAAAGCTTCCTGTTTTTTCAGTTCGGCGGTGAAAGCTTTTTCGTCCGCGTCTTCCGCCGTCTTGCTCAGGCCCTTGGCGTATTTCAGGGCGGCGGGACCGCACACCGTGCCGCTGTAGAGAGCGGAGAGCAGAGAGTTAGCGCCGAGACGGTTGGCGCCGTGGTACATATAGTCACATTCGCCGGCGGCAAAGAGGCCGGGGATGCATGTCTGGTGATTTTCGTCCACATGGATGCCGCCCATGAAATAGTGGATGCCGGGGAAGATCTTCATCGCCACTTTGCGCGGGTCGTCGCCGTGGAATTTTTCGTAGATCTCCATAATGCCGCCCAGACGGCGGTTCAGGAAGTCGGTGGGCAAGTGGGACAGATCCAGATAGACCTGATTCTTGCCGTCGATGCCCAGCCCCATGTCCACACAGACCTTGTGGATGGCGCGGGAAGCGATGTCACGCGGCACGAGGTTGCCGTAGGCCGGGTACATTTCTTCCAGGAAATACCATGGTTTGCCGTCCTTGTAGGTCCAGACCCGGCCGCCTTCGCCGCGGGCCGACTCGGACATGAGCCTGGTCTTGTCGTCGCCCAGCATGGCCGTGGGGTGGATCTGGATGAATTCCATATTGGCCAGATAGGCCCCCTGTTGGAAAATACTTCCAGCGGCCGTGGCCGTGCAAATCGTGGAGGTAGTACTCTTGGCGTAGATCATGCCGCCGCCGCCCGTCGCCAGGATCACGGCGTCACCTTTGAAAATGCGGATCTCCATAGTCGTGAGGTTCTGGGCGATGCAGCCGCGGCAGATCCCTTCGTCGTCGACGACGACGGAGAGGAATTCCCAGCCCTCATATTTGGTGACCAGACCCGCCGCTTCGTGCTTGCGCACCTGCTCGTCGCAGCAATACTCCAGTTGAGCGCCGGTCGTGGCGCCCGCGAAAGCGGTGCGCTTGTTTTTCTGCCCGCCAAAATTGCGCAGATCGAGCAGTCCCTCGGCGGTGCGCGTAAACATGACGCCCATCCGGTCCATCGTGTAGATGATGCCGGGCGCGGCGTCGCACATCCTTTTTACTGGCGGCTGATTGGCCAGGAAGTCCCCGCCGTAAATGGTATCG
The DNA here is from genome assembly GCA_031266805.1 of Gracilibacteraceae bacterium. Classification (GTDB taxonomy): domain Bacteria; phylum Bacillota; class Desulfitobacteriia; order Desulfitobacteriales; family Syntrophobotulaceae; genus JAIRRL01. The sequence goes on along the minus strand of JAISAH010000023.1, from coordinate 39,069 downwards.
TCAAAATGTTCCCACGTCGAATCCGTCTCGCCTTTGGTGTCCAAAGCGGCGTTGATCCCGCCCTGAGCGCAAACGGAGTGTGATCTTTTTACCGGGACCAAAGACAGCAAATCGACCGGCATGCCTTTTTCCGCTATTCGCATGGTCGCCATCAGGCCGGCCAAACCGCCGCCGACGACTATAATTTTTTGTTTACTCAAATCGCTTTTCCCTCCCTATGTTAACCTTATAAAACACGCGCCGGCGCATCCGCTCAGAAACCGGCGATGACCGTCAGGATGCTGACGCCCCATACTCCGATAACGACGAACAGCGTCATGGAGATATACCGGCAGATCTTCTGCGAATGGTCGCCGATAGTGATGCCCCAGGAGATGAGGAAAGTGAAAAAGCCGTTACAGAAATGAAAGATCGCCGACAGCAGGCCGATCGCGTACAGGATGAAAAAGAGCGGATTTTGCAGCAGGCCGGTCAGGCCGTCGATCACGCCCTCGGCTTCATGCACGCTGAAACGCTGGAGATAAACGTGAAAAACGAGAAAAACAGCCGTGATCAGCGCCGTGATCCGCTGCAGATAAAATGCCCAGTTATTTCCATATTTGTAATTGAAGGCGTTGTTTTTGGCGACGTAGACGATCCAGATCCCGTAGATCGCGTGTACCAGTATGGGCACGAAGATGATGACCAGCTCCAGCACCCAGACCAGAGGCATGTTTTTCATGAAATGGATCACGGCCTCGTACAGGGGCCGGCCGCCGAAGAACACGGTGCTGTTCAGCGACAGGTGAAATAAGAGAAAAATACCTATGGGAATGATAGCCAATAAAGAATGAATCCGGCGAATCAAAAAATTACTTTTTTTATCCAAATGCTTTCCCTCCCTTTGATAGTCTGTACCGCCAGCGGCTCAGAAAACCGTTATTCCTAAAAATCGCCTGCTTTCGCCTCCCTTCCCGCGCCTGAATGATCGCGGCCGCTAAAACTCAAAAACAAATGGCGCCGATCCCCTCCTTTCAGAAAATCCCGGTTTATCTGTCAGAATTCCACGCCGCGGCGGGCGGGCACTCCTTCATTATAGGGATGTTTCCGGGCGTTGAACTCCGTCACATAATCCGCGAGGGCGACGATGTCCGGCCCGGCGTTATGACCGGTGAACACGAGTTCCGTCCCCTCCGGGCGCCTGTCGGCCAGGCTTATGAGTTCCGCTTCCGTCACTATCCCGAGATCGGCGAGATCCAGCACCTCGTCCATGATCACCAGATCATAGCCGCCGCCTTCCATCTCCGCCGCCATCTCCTCCACCGTGGCGCGCTGAGCGCGGGTCATCTCTTCCTGCTCCTCCGGAGAGAGGTTGCGGAAAAATTTTTGCAAATAGACCGCGGGCTGCCAGATCTTCACGCTGCCGCCCAGTTTGGGCAGGGCGGTCAACTCCCCGGAGCGGCCGGATTTCAGGAACTGCCCGTAAAGCACCCGGTTTCCGTGTCCGGCGGAGCGGAGCAGGAGACCCAGAGCCGCCGTGCTCTTACCTTTGCCGTAACCGATATAGACATGCAGGAGACCGGCCATATTTCCCCACCTTTCGCATTTAAATCCCATAAATTACCAAAAAAGCCGCTCTACCCGGCCAGCCGGATCCGCGTCTCGCCGGAGACGAGGACTTTGCGGCTCCCGTCCTCCAGACCGACGACCAATCCCCCGTCCTCGTCGATGGCGAGGGCCCGCGCCGCGTAAGAGACGCCGCCCTCCCGGCATACGACGCTCTGTCCCAAAATATTGGAACGGCGCCGGTATTCCGCCATGAACGGTCTCCCCGCCAGATCGGCCAAATAAACAAAAAACCGGTTCAGGATCCCGGCCGCCAGAGGGCCGCGCCCGCTTTCTCCCATCTCGCCCGGCTCCCCCTCATACAAACAGCCGGCCGTCTCGCGCAGCTCGGCGGGAAAGCCCCCGGGCGGAGGATAAAGATTGACGCCTATGCCCAAGACGACGTGATCCGCCTCCGCCGTTTCATGGTATAAGGCGCTTTCCGTCAGGATACCGCAAATTTTCTTATCGCCGCGAAAAATGTCGTTGACCCATTTGATCCGCGTCTCGGCGGCGCAGACTTCCTCGATCGCTTCAGACACGGCGACCGCCGCCGCGACGGTTATGAGCGGCGCCAGCGTCAGCGGCCGGACGGAGCGCAGCAGGACGCTCATATAAAGACCCGTCCCCGCCGGCGAGAAAAACTCCCGCCCGCCGCAGCCCCGGCCCCGGCTCTGAGCGTCCGCCAAAACGACCGTCCCTTCCGGCGCCCCCGCCTCAGCCATTTCCTTCAGGCGGTCATTTGTCGAATCCAGGACCGGATAGTGACGACAGCGACAAACAGAAGCGGGGCCGCGCAGCCGCCGCTCTAACTCGGCCGGGATATATTGACGCACCCGCATGGATCGATCACCTCGCAGCTCGTGCGGCAGTCCGTTATTTCATGCTGCCTGTCGCCAGAAAACGCTGGTGCCAGGACAGGGCCTGAGAGAGGTCATGAGGCGTATGCTGGCCTTTGGCCGTTTTCGCCGCCTGCGTGACATAATCGCGCAGCATCGGCCGGTAATCCGGGTGCGCGCATTTTTCGATCAGCAGTTCCGCCCGTTCCCGCGGGGTTTTCCAGCGCAAATCGGCCACGCCCTGCTCGGTCACTATGATCTGCGTGTCGTGTTCCGTGTGGTCCACATGCGAGACCATGGGAACGACGCAGGAGATAGCACCGGCTTTGCCGACCGACTCCGTCGCGAAGATGTTGAGCGAGGCGTTGCGGGTGAAATCGCCGGAGCCGCCTATGCCGTTCATCACGGTGGAACCCGCGATATGGGTGGAATTGACGTTGCCGTAGATATCCACTTCTATAGGGGTGTTCATGGAGACCAAGCCCAGCCGCCGGATGAGTTCCGGGCTGTTCGACAGCTCCTGTGAGCGCAGGATCAGTTTTTCGCGATAGGCGGCGAGATTGTCGTAAAAATGTTTCTGCAGATTCGCGCTGAAGGACACGGCGCAGGTGGTGGCGCCGAGGATGATCCCCTGATCCAGCAGTTCCAGCGCGGAATCCTGAAAGGTCTCCGTATACATGGTCAGATCCCGGAAACCGCTGTCCGCGAAAGCCTGCAGCACGGCGTTGGCGACGGAGCCCACGCCCGACTGGAGGGGCAGGAGGTTTTCCGGCATACGGCCGGCGGCCACTTCACTCTGGAGAAACTTGATGATATGCCGGCCGATGACGCGCGAGACCTCGGTGGGCTCGGCAAAAGCGGGCGATTTATCCGGCAGCTGTGTCACCACAATGGCGGCTATTTTCTCCGGCGGGCAGGGGATAAAATTCACGCCGACCCGGTCGAGCGGGTGCGTGATGGGGATCGGCCTGGCGTTGGGCGGCACGCCTATGTCAAAGACGTCGTGCATCCCGATAATATCCAGCGGGATTGTTTCATTCAGCTCGATGATCACTTTATCCGCCATGCGGACAAAAGCGTCCGAGGCCCCCATCGACGCCGCGGGGATGAGACCTTCCTCCGTGACGGCGGCGCATTCGATGATCGCCGCGTCGATATGGATCCCGCCCATCCGCCGGTTGACAAACGTAGGAACATGGGAGAGGTGCATATCGATGTAACCGATGGATCCTTCGTTGATTAGCGTGCGCATACTCTTGTTGGACTGATAGGAGTAACGCCGCTTGATGATACCCGCTTTTGCCATGACGCCGTCCATATCGTCGCCCACGGACGCGCCGGTACATACCGTCAGATCCTTCGCGTGTCCGGAGGCGACTAAGGCTTCCGGGAGAGCCTTCGGATAACCCACCAGCGTAAATCCGCTCATCCCCAATGTCATCCCCGATGTAATAAGCTGCCCCGCCTTTTCGGCGGACATCACCCTGCTTTGCAGGCCAGTCGGAATTCTCGGCACAGCGACCACACCTCTCCGTATTAATTTATTAAATTGTCTGTATTATATCGTCACCGCCTTTAAATGTCAATACTTTTTTCGATTTTATTCGACAAACGCCGGCCGTGACCTACGATTCATAACTGCACCCGGGGCTGTCGAAAAATTTGACAAAAAAAATACCGACATGTATAATCAAGATACGTTTTATAAGGTTGGGATTAGTCAACAGAGGAAAAGTCTGACTGTGGCACAAACCGCAACGTCGATCACAAGCCCAGCGAACAGCACGGTTCTCCGTGTTGATTTTACGCATACAGAATCGTGTACGAATTGTGATCCGGTAACTTGTACAGTAAACGGAGAAGTTGTTCCTGTTGGTACATGGCGAGATTTACTTGTTGAACTCGCCGGCGTCAACCGATAGCGCGTCAATTGTCAAATGGATATTGGATCGTTACGGAATATTCGATAAGATGGTTGGTTTTCTTAATTGGCAGATTATGCGAATTTTGCGAAGTAAATTTGGATGATGTCGTAATTACATACGCACCCAAGGCGTATGACGATTTTGCGAGCAAAGACAGCGAGTTCAGGAGCTGCGAAAGCAAACTCGACAAAATCGCTGTCGGGCTGAATAAAAAGTTCCACGGTAAAAAAACGACTAAGTTTTTCTGTCTGCCATGTCTTGCTAACTATCTAGACGTAACCGTTGAGGAGTTGCTTGACAAGGTCGAAGAGTTCAAGACGCAGGGGTGTGATTTATTCTGAAAAGAGGCTATACCCAATGACAAATGATCTAGACATCATCCTCAGCGAGGGTGAAAGCTACACAGTGGAATTCAAAGTGAGCGCCGATAAGTCGCTCCCTTCAGAAGTCTGCGCTTTTGCCAACGCTTCGGGCGGCAAAGTCTTTATCGGCGTGGACGACCGCGGCCACGTGGTGGGCACGGACGTGAGCAACGCTGCGCGCTCCCGCATACAAGACACCGTCAACAAAATCGAACCCCGGCTGAATGTGAGTATTGATGTTATTGATAACATTGTTGCGCTGACAGTCCCGGAGGGAACGCATAAGCCGTACTCTTGCCCGACAGGCTTTTATCTCCGCTCTGGCCCCAACTCGCAAAAGCTGGACCGAGACAGTATCATCGACTTCTTCCAAAGCGAAGGGCGGGTGCGTTACGATGAAATTATCCGTGATGATTTGCCGATCGACGAACTGTTCAATGAATCAGCGTTTAAGCGTTATGTCCGGGCAGCGAAAATCAGCGGCGTGCTTGAACGCGAGGCGATTTTGAAAAATCTGAACTGCACCGGGATGTCCGGCGGTAAAATGTGTTTCACAAACGCGGGGGCATTGTTTTTCCGGGTTAATGACGAGGACGTATTGTTCCGCCACGCGGGAATCGTTTGCGCTCTGTACAAGGGAACCGGCAAGACTAATATTTTAGACGCAAAGGAACTAAGCGGCGATATAGTCAGTAATGTTGACAACGCGATCATTTTTTTGAAAAAACATCTCCGCCTTAGTTACAAAATCGAAGGCCTGCGGCGCGAGAACATACTTGAACTGCCGGAGGACGCCCTCCGTGAGGCTGTGGTCAACGCCGCCTGTCACAGAGACTATTTTGAAAAAGGCTCGCGAGTCATGGTGGAGATTTTTGACGACCGCGTGGATATTGTCAGCCCCGGCGGCGTCTGCAAAGGCATCACGCCTGAGAATTTCGGAACCGTCACGATCACGCGCAATCCAATTATTGCCAGTATGTTTTTCCGTATCGCCTATATCGAACAGATGGGGACCGGCATCGGGCGAATGAGGAACGCGACGCGAGAGGCAAACGTGGCCGAACCTAAATTTGAGTTTGCGGGTTTTTTCAAAGTCACGTTCAAACGTAGCGAAGCCGAGAGTTCTATCGGCCGCCAATCGGCCGCCAATCGGTCGCTATCGGCCGCGGCGACCGATAGAAAACGCGCCGTCATATCCTACCTTGAGGAAAACGGTCAGGCGCGAGTCGCTGATTTTGCCGGCGTTATCGGATTAAGCGACGGCCGCGTCAGAGCTTTGCTCCGCGAGATGGTCGGTGATGGCACAATTGAAAAAATCGGTGATAAAAGGTATGCTCACTATGCTTTGAAACCGCGGGGCAGGGCGGAAGAATAAACCGGGGGAGGCCCGAAGCGACGAGGGGGATCGCCGTAAGATGGAGCAGCGTCATAAAACAGAGATGCTGGGCGTGCTGGACGCTCTCGTTAACAAACGTTCGTTCGTCGAGCGGGCGGTGTTTCTGTTCGGCCATTGCAACGCTACAGAGGAAATGGCGGACTGGCTGCTGGCGCGCGGGGTCTCTCCCGCCGCTATCCTCGACAACAGCGTCTCGAAGCAGGGGCTTTCGTACCGCGATATCCCGATCGCGCCGCCGGAAACCATCCGCGGCTATACCGCCGAGGGCAGCGCCGTTCTCATCGCCTCGCGTTTTTTCGCGGAAATGGCGGCCCAGCTGCGGCGGCTCGGCTATGACGGCGAGATCGTGCAGGCGGCGGACTATGATTCTTTCAGCGAATACTCTCTGGCGCCGGAGACCGTCTCCCGTAAATACGCGCGTATGCGGCGCGGCGCGAAAACTCTCGCCCGGATCCGGTCGGAGCGCCCGGAGGACTTTCTCGTCGTTTGTCCGTATAACGCCTTGGGCGACGCGTATTGGGCGCTGGCTTTTCTGCCCGCTTATCAGGCCAAACAGGGGATCGGCGCGGCTCTGGCCGTCGTGACCGGGGAAGGCTGCCGCCAAGTCGCCGAGATCTTCGGTATGCCGCATATCGTGGCGCTGAGCGGCGCGGAAATGGACGATCTGGTCCAGGCGCTTATTTTCACCCGCGCGGAAAACTGTCTGATCGCCCATCACGACCGCCCGTACACGGATAATATCATTAAGTATTTGGACAAACGCTTCCTGTCGTTCATCGATTATTACCGTCTCGCCGTCTACGGCCTGCCGTCCGGGACCGAGCCGGCCGCGCCCACGGATTTGCGGCCTTACAACGGGCCGGTGCGGCTGGTCAAAGGCAAAACCGTCGTCCTCGCCCCGTACGCCCGCAGCGTCGCCGGGCCGCCGGCCGCCTTTTGGGAGGATATCGCCGCGCAGTGGCGACGCGAGGGGTATCTCGTTTGTACGAACATAACCGGGGAAGAACAGGCCGTTCGCGGGACTGTGCCGCTTCGCCTCCCGCTCAGCCAGATCATATCCGCCGCCGAGTACGCGGGCCGGTTCGTCGGGCTGCGCAGCGGCCTGTGCGACGTTCTGACGACGGCGCGGCTCCGGAAGACGGTCGTGTTTCCGGATTGTTTTTACAGCGCGACCCCGTTCAAGACGGAGGAGTTTTTCGCCCTGCCGGGCTGGGAAAAGGAACTGTGTTCCACTTGTGAAAAGTGATATTGAATCCGCTCGTCAAACATGATACAATTTTCCGGTAGGACGGACGCGGCGGGCGTCTTTTCCGGAATGACCGCTTGTTGGCGGCAGGAGCGTATTTACTCGTGAAATATCGCCATAGCAAGATAAAAAGAGAGCATCACATGATAGACGGCGCGCTCGAATTGCTGGAATCGCTGAGCGAACTGGACGTCGTGACGGATATCATCCCCGGTGTCATCGAACCCGCGCGGGCGCGGGAAAAGGACGCTGTTTATCAGTATGAGACGAAAACGGGCTGCAAGCTGATACTTAAAGGCGGCGGCGCCGTGCAGGAAGTGTTCGTCGTGACCGAGTTCCCGGAACTCGTCCGGGAGTGGGCGGCGCTTGCCGGCGCGGGCCGCGGGGAAACGGGCGGCGGGAGCGGCGAGACGGCGGCGGCGCCTAGGCGACCGGCCCGCCCGCGGCCGGAAACGGGCGCCGTCATTGAGGAAACGGAGCTTTCCCGGCGGCCGCCTGAACTGCGCGGTATTCGCCAGGATGTGAAGATGGTGACCATCAACCGGAAAATGCGGGACGCTTATGTAGCCAGTCTGGCCGGCGCGGACGACGGCTGGGCGGTGGAGGAAATAGTGCCGCCGGAACAGGCGGAGGCGCTGCGCCGCCGCGGAACGGAGGAAGGCGAATGAATCCCGGCCGGAAACCGGAACTCTTAGCGCCGGCCGGCGACATGGAAAAACTGCGTTGCGCCTTTTTATTCGGCGCGGACGCGGTCTACGCCGGCGCGGAAAATTACGGTTTGCGGGCGCGGGCCGGCAATTTTACGCCGGCGGAACTGGCGGAGGCCGTCGCCTACGCGCACGGGCAGGGCAAAAAACTCTATGTGACCGTGAATATTTTTGCCCAAGAAGACGATTTTGCCGGGCTGGCGGAATTATTAGCGGAATTGGCGCGTATAGGCGCGGACGGCGCCATAATCTCCGATCCCGGAGTTCTGATGTTGGCCCGGGCCGCGGCGCCCGCTCTGCCGCTCCATCTGAGCACTCAGGCCAATTGTCTCAACGCTAGGGCGGCGGAGTTTTGGTTCGGGCAGGGCCTCCGGCGCGTCGTGCTGGCCCGCGAGCTCAGCCTGCCGGAACTCACGGCGGTGGCCGCCGCCGCGGCCGGGGAGCTGGAGATATTTGTCCACGGGGCTATGTGCGTGGCTTATTCCGGCCGCTGTTTGCTCAGCCGGTATCTGACGGGTCGGGACGCCAACCGGGGCGATTGCGCCCAGCCCTGCCGCTGGGCCTACGCGCTGACGGAGACAGGGCGGCCGGGGCAGTATTTTCCGCTGGAGGAAGACGGGCGGGGATCCTATATCCTTAATTCCCGCGATCTGTGTCTGCTGCCGCTGCTGCCGCTTCTCCGCCCTCTCGGTTTCACCAGCTGGAAAATAGAGGGACGGATGAAAAGCGTCCACTATGTGGCTTCGACCGTACAGGTTTACCGTCAGGCCATCGATACGCTGTGGGACGAGGGGGAGGCGGCCTTTGCCGCCCGGCTGCCGGACTGGCTGGCGGAGTTGGGCAAGGCGAGCCACCGCCCGTTCACGACCGGGTTTTTGCTGCCGGAGACGCCGGACGCGACCGCCGCGGAGGGCGGTTATGAGCGGGAATATGATTTTGTCGCCCGCGTGCTGGGGCCGGCGGCGGACGGCCGCGTGGAAGTGGAGGAACGCAACGCTTTCCGCTTGGGCGAAACACTGGAAATACTGGCTCCGGCCTCGGCGGCGCGCTCTTTTCGCGTGACGGAGATCACAGGCGCGGACGGGCGCCCGCGGGACTCGGCCCGCCACGCCCAGGAAATCGTCGCCTTAAATATCCCCGGCGGCGCGCCGCCCGGCAGTCTGCTCCGCCGCCGCAAGGCGGAGACCCTCCCGCCGCTCGCGGACAGCGACCGCCTGATTTACGCGCGGGTGGACCGCGCCGATATCCAATTATTGACAAAATATTTAGAAGGTCTGGGACATCTCGGCGTTGTGACCACCGCCGACAGGCAGGCGGGAGAAGTCCTCATCCAGACCACGCGGTCCGCGTGGCCGGAACTGCGGGAGATGATCATGGCGCTGCCGCTGCCCGTGGAACTGACGGCGGAAGGAGAATAGGAAACGGATGAAGGAAAAACCGGGATTTGTCCATCTGCATGTGCATACGCAATACAGCTTGCTGGACGGCGCCGCCGCCATTGACGACCTCGCGCGCCGGGCCGGAGAGCTGGGCATGGAAGCGCTGGCGATCACCGATCACGGCGTCATGTACGGGGTGATCGATTTTTACCGCGCCTGTCAGGCTCGGGGGATAAAACCCATCATCGGCTGCGAGATCTATGTCGCGCCGTATTCGCGCCATGACAAGACTCCCGGCCGCGACGATAAAAACTATCACCTCATTTTGCTGGCGGAAAACAACGAGGGATATCGCAATATCGTGCGGATCGTTTCCCAGGCGCATCTGGAAGGATTTTACTATAAACCGCGCGCGGACAAAGAACTCCTGCGGCGGCACAGCGGCGGCGTCATCTGTCTCAGCGCCTGCCTGGCCGGCGAAGTGGCGCAGCTTCTGGCCGCTGGCGACAGCGCCGGCGCGGAGCGGGCGGCGCTCGAATATCTCAGCATTTTCGGGCCGGGCAATTATTTTCTGGAAATGCAGGATTACGGCTCCGACGAGCAGACCCGCGTCAACGCCGGCCTGCGCGACTTGAGCGCGCGCACCGGCATTCCGCTCGTCGCGACGAACGATCTGCATTACGTTAATCGGGAAGACGCTTTTGCTCAGGACGTCCTCATGTGCATCCAAATGGGGAAGACTTTGTCCGACCCCTCCCGCCTGTCCTTCAACAGCCAGGAATTTTACCTCAAAAGCCGGGCGGAAATGGAGAAAATGTTCGGCCGCGAACCGCGGGTGCTGGATATAACAGCGGAAATCGCCGCCCGTTGCCGGGTGGAATTCACGTTCGGCGACTATCATCTGCCGGATTTTACCGCCCCGGCGGGTTTTACCCATGACGCCTGGCTGGAGCGGATCTGCCGGGAGGCTTTTCCCCGTTTTTATCCTAGCGCCGGCCCCGCGGAAACGCAGCGGTTGGAATACGAACTCGGCGTCATCCGGGACATGGGCTTTTCCGGCTATTTCCTGATCGTGGCCGATTTTTGCCGCTACGCGCGGGAGGTGGGCGTGACGGTAGGGCCGGGACGCGGGTCGGCCGCGGCGAGCATGGTGGCCTATTTGCTGGAAATAACCGCGATCGAGCCTTTGCGTTTTGACCTCTTGTTTGAGCGGTTCCTGAATCCGGAACGCGTGTCCATGCCGGATATCGACATCGATTTCGACCCGGAGGGCCGGGAAAAAGTGATCGGCTATGTGCGGGAAAAATACGGCGAGGACCGCGTTTGCCAGATCATCACCTTCGGCACGATGGGAGCCAGAGCCGTGCTGCGCGACGTCGGCCGGGCGCTGGGCCTGCCGCTGGCCCATGTGGATAAGGTGGCCAAAGCCGTGCCGATGAGGATAGGGCCGGGCCAGGCCGCCGTCAAACTGGACGACGCCCTGCGCTATTCCCCGGAACTGAAACGCCTGGTGGAGGAGGGCGAGGAAACGCGCCGCCTGTACGATATCGCCCGCGCCCTGGAAGGGATGCCCCGGCACGCTTCCACCCACGCGGCCGGGGTAGTGATCGCGCCGGCGCCGCTGACGGATTTTCTGCCGCTGCAGCGCTCCAGCGACGGCGTGCCGATGACCCAGTTTCCGATGAACACGGTCGAAAGTCTCGGCCTTTTGAAAATGGATTTTCTCGGCCTGCGCAACCTGACGATCATCACGAAAGCCCTGGCCATGATCCGGGAGACCCGCGGTCTGGAGATCGACATCGCCAAACTGCCGCTGGATGATAAAGCGACTTACGCGCTTCTGGCGGAGGGCGACGCTTCCGGCGTGTTCCAGCTGGAAAGCGAGGGCATCCGCAACGTGCTGCGCGAGCTGAAACCGACGGAATTCGAGGATATTATCGCCGTGATCGCGCTGTACCGACCGGGCCCGATGGAGCAGATCCCGGAATACATCCGGCGCAAGCACGGCGCGCCCGTGAGTTATCTGCATCCGGCGCTGGAGCCGATCTTGGCCGCCACTTACGGCATAATCGTTTATCAGGAGCAGGTCATGGAGATTGCCCGGGTCCTCGGCGGGTATTCTCTGGGCCGCGCCGATCTGCTCCGCCGCGCCATGGGCAAGAAAAAGGTCGACGTCATGGAAAAAGAGCGCCAGAATTTTATCTACGGCCTCACGGACGCGGACGGAAAAGAGCTGGCCCCCGGCGCGCTGAAACTCGGCCTCTCGCTCAAGGAAGCCACGGATATTTTCGATTTAATGGAAAAATTTGCCAATTACGGCTTCAATAAAGGCCACGCCACGGCTTACGCCTTCCTGTCCTACCAGACCGCCTACCTGAAAGCCAATTACCCGCTGGAATTCACGGGTTCGCTGCTCAGTTCCGTCATGGGGACGGCGGATAAAGTGGCTCAGTATATTATGGAAGCGCGGGCGGGCGGGATCGACGTTTTGCCGCCGGACGTTCAGCACGGCGGGCGCGATTTTACGATCGAGGGCGGCGCTATCCGTTTTGGGCTGGCGGCGGTGCGTAACGTCGGCGGACAGGCGGTGGACATGATTTTGGCCGAGCGGGCGCTCAGACCGTTCGCCTCGTTTTACGACGCCATCGTCCGCCTCGACCCGCGCGTCCTGAATAAACGCGTGCTGGAGAGTTTAATCAAAGCCGGCGCTTTTCAGTCGCTCTTAAGCCGCGCCCAGGCCCTGAGCGTGCTGGATGAGGCTCTCCGTCTCGCCCAGCGGCGTCAGCAGGACCGGCAGTCCGGGCAGATGTCTCTTTTTGACGTGTCGCTGCAGGAAGGCGGGATGACGGATGAGATCACGCTGCCGGATCTGCCGGAGGTCGGCGAGGATGAGATCCTCAAATGGGAAAAAGAGTATATCGGCCTTTACCTGACGGCGCACCCGCTGGCCGCGCATGAGCAGGCGCTGCGAGAACAGACGACCGGCACGATAGCCGCCTGTCTGGCCGGAGATGAGGATGCAAAAGTGGTGCTGGGCGGCGTCGTCACTCGCCCGCGGCAAAACCTGACGAAACGGGGGGAAATGATGGCGACTTTCACCTTGGAAGATATGACGGGCGAGATCGAAGTGCTGATATTTCCGCGGGTTTTCGCGCGAATGGCCGCCATGCCGGTCAGCGACGCCGTCATAGTTGTGAGCGGCCGCTACGGCGTGAATGAGGATGAAAAAAAGCTTTTTGCCGAGCGGATCGGCCCGCTGGCCGCGGTCTCGGAGAACGGCCGGGGCGAGAAACTCTTTTTGCGGATCCGCGATTGCCGCACGATAGAAGAAATGGATCCGGAGCGCAAAACGTCGGTCACGGCGGCGCTGGCCGCCTATCCCGGTAATATTCCCGTGCTGCTGTATTTTGAGGAAAGCAAAAAAACTTACGGCGCTTCAGCCGTGCAGCGGGCGGAGGCGCTGGATACTGAATTGCGCGCCTGCCTGGGGACCGGCAACGTGCGCTGGCAGGGAGGAACAATCAATTGATCAAAGCTGTGTATCCCGGGACGTTTGACCCGGTGACCAACGGGCATCTTGACATCCTGACCCGCGCCGCGGAACTTTTTGACGAAGTGATAGTCGCGATAGCGGACGACAACAATAAAGAAACCCTGTTCACTTCGGCGGAGCGCCTGGCTCTGCTGCAAGCGGAAGCGGCCGGCAATCCGAAAATCAAGGTCATGGTTTTCAGCGGCTTGACGGTGGAATTCGCCCGCCGCCAGGGCGCCAGAGCGTTGATCCGCGGTTTGCGGGCTATGTCGGATTATGAGTATGAACTGCAGCTGGCGATGATGAACAAAAAATTCGCGCCGGAGATAGAGACGGTATTCCTCATGGCCCAAGTGGAATACTCCTTCGTCAGTTCCAGCGCCATCAAATGGGCGAGCAGCCTTAGGGGACGGATCGAGGATTTTGTCCCCGCGCAGGTAGAGCGGGCCCTGCGGGAAAAATACCGGCTTAGTTAGACCTACTGAGGAGGCTCCCGCGCATGACGAAACATACCGCGAAGACCCGTTTTCTGCTCACTTTGCTTGCCATCCTGCTCATCAGCGGCGCGGCCTTTTACGCTGTTTCCGTCCCGCGCCACATGGGGGAAGCGGGGGCGCTGGGCGGCGCTTTCGACCTCACGGGCGCGGACTTTGACAACCTGATCTATCCCCTTGACGGCGAGTGGGAGTTTTATTTCGGCAAACTTTACGCGCCGGAAGACTTCACGGCGAGTTCGCCGCCGGAGGGAGGAACGCTCATCGCCGCGCCGCCCTCGTGGACGAGCGCGGGCTACCCCATGCAGGGACACGCCACCTACCGCCTGACCATCAAAACAGCGGACGACGCGCCGCTCATGCTCCATATCCCCGAGATCATGACCGCCGCCATTGTTTACGTCAACGGCGAAAAAGTCCATGAGGCCGGGGGGTTAGGCGCCGGCGCGTTTCGCATCGCTCTGCGCAATGATTTTATCAGCTTTACCCCGCAAGGCGGCGAAACGGAGATCGTCGTCCAAGCCGCCCGCTATCTGGCGAACGGACGCGGCGGCCTCAATTACAGCGTCCACGTCGGCGCGGAGAGCCTTATGCTCCGGGACGCCATGCTGCGCCGCGTGCTGCTTGCCGCCGTGGTAGGCATGATGCTGATGATGGCGCTTTATCATCTGGTGCTGTTCCTTTTCAACCGCCGGGAACTTATCTACCTGTGGTATGTCCTGTACGTCCTGACCACCGCCTTGCGCATGTCGATGGAAACCAACGGGCTGATCCAGCTGCTGGCGCCGGACGGCGTTACCGACATGCTGTTTCGCGCGTATATGTCCTGCTTCGCCGGGCAGCTGCTGTTTTTGACCCTCTTCACCCTTGAGGCCTTTCGCCTGCCGTATTGGCCGCGCGCGAATCGCCGGCGCGTCGTGTACATAGTGAGCGGCGTGATTTTCGCTGTAAATTTTTGGGTTTACCTCTCGGGGCCCGTCGCGCAGAGCTATCTGCCCACCGTCGCCTTATTGCCTCTCGCTGTCGTCACCGTCGCCGCCGGCCGCCGCCTGTGGGTAAAACGGGAGGAGTACGCCGGGCGCTTTATGGGCCTTTATATAATCGCCTTGCTGTTTTTTCTGGTTTGGGGAACGCTGGCAAAAGGGCTGGGGGATAACGCCCTGTTCGTTCCCGCCGTGCTGTCCAACCTGTTTATGGCGATGGCTCAGGCTGTCATGCTGTCCCGGACCTACGCCGACGCTCTGGCGCAGGAACAGTTTCTGCTTGCCGACAACGCCGCGCTGGAACGGGTGAACCGCCTGAAAACGGATCTGATGAACACCATATCCCACGAAATGCGGACGCCGCTGGCCGTGATGTCGGGTTATACCGAACTGATCTCGCGGGAGCTGAAAAAATCCGGCGCCGCCCAGCAGACCGTCCGCGACCTCGACGCGATCACCTCGGAAGCGGAGCGGCTGTCCAATATGGTGTCCAATATGCGGGAGATGGCTTTTTCTCATGGCGAGCCGGCGCGCAAAGCGCCGATGGCGCCGGGCGGCGTGGTAGAACAGGTCGCCCGCCTGTACCGCCCCATGCTGGAACGCAAAGGGACGGAACTGACCGTTCGGATCGAGGACGATCTGCCGGATATTTTCGGCAGCGCGGAGGAAATCACCCAGGTGCTTTTCAACCTCCTGTCCAACGCCGGGAAATACGCCGAGAGCGCGGCGATCGCCCTTGACGCGCGGCGCGTGGGCGATTATGTGGAAATCACCGTCGTTGACACGGGCAAAGGCATAGCGCCCGATTTTCTGCCCCGCGCCTTCGAGCGTTATCAAAGCGGCGAGAGCGGCGGCACCGGGGTCGGCCTCGCCGTCTGCAAGGAGATCGTGGAGAGCCACGGCGGCGGGATCGCGCTGGAAAGCGAGCTGGGCAAAGGAACGACGGCGCGGGTCCGCTTCCCCGTTTATAAAGGCGGCGACGCCGATGCCTGACAAAAATTTGATTTTGCTGGTCGAGGACAACAAGCACCTCAACGAGATCAACCGCCGCAACCTGCAATCGGCGGGCTATGAGGTGCTGACGGCGCTGGATCTGGCGCAGGCGCGGGAACATTTGCGCCGCCGCGGCCCGGACGTGATCTTGCTGGACGTTTTTCTGCCGGACGGCAGCGGCATGGAGTTCTGCCGCGAGATCCGCGAGCGGACGTCGGCGCATATTCTGTTTCTGACTTCATTGGACGAGCACAGCGAAAAAATCAAGGGTCTGGACATGGGCGGCGACGACTATATCACCAAGCCGTACAAACTGGACGAATTGCTCTCGCGGGTGGGCGCGGCCGTGCGCCGCCGCGGGATGCGCGGGGACTCTCCCGCCGCCGAAACCGTCACGCGGGGCGCGCTCACGCTGAGTATTGTCCTGAAACGGGCGTACTTGGGCGGCGCCGATATGTCACTGGCCCCGAAAGAGTTTGAGCTGTTGTATCTTTTTCTGAAAAACGAAGGCAAGACCCTTTCCGCCGACGAGATCTACCAAGCGGTATGGGCGCAGCCCGGGATCGGCGACGTGAACGCCCTGCGGGTAGCGGTCTCAAGGCTCCGCAAGAAGCTGGCGGCCGACAAAAACGGCGCGTTTGTCATCGAGTCCGTTCGCAGCGAGGGTTATCGGTTCACCATAGCGCCGTAGCAGTAACCAGTTTCAAGAAAAGAGCGTTAAGGAATTCAACAATTTCGTTCGTGGCTGCTTTGCATGCATAGCTTGGCGTGGTTCTTGGCGAATTGAGTATATGGCACTAAGCCGTCATGCTCAAGTCTACCCATTATTATATCCGGAGAAATCTCTGCTCGGCTCGCAAATTTATTGACGGCTGTTATCGAAAAATCACATTTGCTGACAAACTCATCAAACTCTGTTTTAGGCAACAATGCTTCTGAGGCGAATTCATTTGCCTCATCTTCGCGTTCGTCACTCTCCATTTTATCGAAGCTGATGAATTGCTCTCTTTTGCCGTGTTTCACAATATGCCCAATTTCATGGAACAGCGAAAACCACATTTTATCAGCATTTTTACCATGAATGCTTAGTTGGACAAGAGGGTTTCGTCCGTACCACCTTGTGGCCCCATGAACAGATGTGTTCTTGGGGTTTTTAACAGCTACCAAACCAACTCCGGCTTCTTGTAAAATCTTTTTCAGTCTATCATAAAAATCTTCTGGTGCGTCATAAGTTAGCCTTCGTATAGTACGAATAGAGGAAAGCAATCTATCTTCACTATACTCCGGCAATTGCAACCCATTTGCTTCCATTTCGCCCTTTCTTAACCATGCGGCCAATGCATATGCATTCAAGTTTCTGTCCACAGTTTGTCGAAACGCAACCTTTTGTGTCAGCGGAATTTGACTTAAAGAGTTTACACCGAAGAATTTCCACAGGTTTAACACCCTCTCAACCTTGTTGTTAGTTTTTTCCACCCAGACCAAATTGACTAAATCTGTGTACGGAATGTCGCCTAGCATCTCAATCTCCGCAGCCGCTCGCCGCTCTTGTTCTATTTTGGCTTTTGTAGTGCGATAATTAGAATCAAGGTTGGCCCAGAATTTTGCTGAACCGCCCAATACATTTTCGAGACGTACAGCCGTGTCTTCGGTAATCGCCGCTTCACCGTTTATCATTTTACTAATATGTTTTTCGGTCAGTCCGGTTCGCTCAGAAAGCCATTTTTGCGACATGCCCATATCGCCCAGTAATCGCTCAATGGCGCGGCCTGGGTGAATTGCTTTTCTTGGCTGATAACTCATAGGACTCTCCTTATTTGTGATAATCAACACAAATACCTTCTATCACTATCTTTCTAATGGATTTATAATTATCAATCCTAAACTCAGGATCATCGCTTCCATGATTAGATCGAAATATCACTCGATACTTACCTCGGCCGCCTCTGCCAGTCAAGATATCGACCGCAAATGAGCCTTTTAACTTGCCGTCAAGTGGGTGCGGATTGTAACGGGCTGGAATATCGCCGCATGATGGCGCCGCCGCCAGAACATCTATCGCAGAGACTACATCTTCTATGGTGACAGGTGATTTGTTTTTGATATGCTTCGCCAACTTTGAATAGGCGCCATCCTCCTCTCCGTTCGCCATATCTTCAAGTTTCTTAGAAGCAAAATCTATCAACATTGTACTCCCTCGCTTGTGCCTATGTCAATTATCTTACCACAATGGTAAGATTTTGTCAAACCATTACAATTTAGAAATGTTTCCCCCTTTTTTGTTTTTCTCATGCTAAAATCAGGGTGCTTTTACCGGCAATCCTTACATAGCCGGAATAAGGAACTGCGACACAGTTCCCAAGCGTGAGGATCCAAAAATTTACAGGAGGACACGAAAATGAAACTGAAAAGGAATATGGCGATCCTTCTTTCCGTCTTATTGCTGCTGGCGCAGCTGCCGCTGGGGGCCTTTGCCTTTGAGCCGCGGCAGGGAGCCGCCGGGGTGAGAAGCGGGGTGTACACCGCGGGGGACGACGCGGTGTACGCCGTCCTGTACAATGATTACATCACTTTGTATGTCAATAAGCTCAACGGCGGGTTTGCCGCTTTGCCGGCGACGGAGAGCTTCGACGGCGCCAAACCGCTGTCCCGCGCCACATTCCGCATCGACGGCGAAGCGTATGATTACGGCGCTTATTACAGCGGTGTGAGCGGCGCCGTCAGCATGGCGCCGGAGGTCAATGAGAACGGCATCCTGGAATCCCACTGGCAGATCGGCGATTTTGTCATATCGCAGATTTTCGCTATTACGAGCGACGCGCTGCATGACAATTCCTACGCGGTGAAAGTAGGCTACAGCGCCCAGTATTTCGGCGAGGGTTCCGCGAATATCGCCGGGCGCATTCTGCTGGACACGCAGTTTACCCCTGACGAAAGCGTGCCGGTGATGCTGCTTGACGACGCGGATAACGCGGTGCTGATAGAATCGGCGGCGGCGCTGAGCGCCGGGCCGGCAGCCGCCTTCGTCAGCAAGGAATTCATCGAAGAATCCAACCTCGAATCGGAGAGTCCTGTTTTTGCCGACAGCCCGAATAAGGGCTATCTTTTGTTTGCCGACGACGCCTTTGCCGCGCCGGACAGAGTCACGTTCGCCGCCTTTGCCGGAGCCTGCGACGCGGATTACGATTACACCCCCGCCGACGTCGCTCTGTTCGACGGCAGCGGAGCGGACAGCGCGGCGCTGCTTTACTGGAACGAGGTCAGCGTCAGCAACGGGAATCAAGCCGCGTTTGGCACAAATTACGGCTTCTATGATTTGAAACGGGGCAATCCGCGCTTTGACCCGGCGCCGGCGGTTTCGGCGCGGTCCGCCGGGCTGCGGTCGGCGATGTCCGCGATGTCCGTGGAATCGGCAGCAGCGACAGTAAATATCTGGAATATCGATCAGCTTATACCGGATAATTGGTTTGAGATCAAAACCTCCGTTGCCCTGAATAAAGAAACCCGTGATTATAATCAGTCCTTCATGCGGGGCACTGTCGCCGAGGGCGTTGACTGGCAAATTTCCCTTGACTATAGATCCGGTACGCCGCAGATCATCAAGGACACGGTGAAAAAATATAACCTGTGGATCGGCTGGGACGGCGGCAGTGAGTGGAATGGCGTGAATGCGGAGTTGGCTGTGGGCGAGTTCTATACCCTCGACACCGCCGCGGCTTTCACTAAGCGCAACACGGTCGAGAACGCCGAGGGCGAAACGGTTCCCGCCGATCTGTCTGTCGCCATAACACCGATCGTCGAAACACCCGCGGGCCATACCCTGGTCAGCGCGGGCTTGTCCGGTTCAGGCGCTGCGCTCAGCCTGACGGGAGCCGGCAGCGACGACGCGGTTCTGTATGGGAAAGACAGTATTTACATCTCCGCCGACTTATATATTGTGAAAACGGACGCCGCGCCGAAGCTCACCGTCGAAATGGCCGGTTTGCAATATAAGATCAGCGACGACACGAATGTTTACCAATATAATCCAGAGGTGCGCTGGGATCATGCAGCGCCCGCGGCATTACCGTCAACACCGGGCGACGACCTGAAAGGCCCGCTGACTTATACCTACACCTTTGGTATTCCGGCCGGCGCGGAGCGCGGCGACATCACGGTGTTTACCGAAAACAGCGGGGCGATCGTGCCGCAGCCCGTCAATATCAAAGCGTATCACTCACAAACATCGGCGCAGACAGCGATCGAGGATTTGCTGTACAGCGACAGCGCGGTCAGCGGCACGGGCGTCACGCGCGACCAAGGGATTATCTGGGCGGCGCCGGGTGAAACGGTTTCCGTTGACACAACAAGCATACTCAACGTATATTCAGGCGGTACGTTCTACGTCTACAAAGCCGGGACAAAAACCCTCGCGGCCACAATATCAAGCGACAGTTTCACCATGCCGAACGAGCCGGTCGACCTCGTGTATGAAAACGGGAATGTTTACCGCGTTCTAACGGAGGTCACGGGCGGCGGCTCGGCCACGGTGGTCGTCAATTCCGACCACGGCGCGACACCGCAGGTCGGTGATAAAGTATCCATATACGTCACAAACATCGCAGACGGCTGCGGAATCAACACTGTGACCGCGACGGGCGGCAACGTGATCCTGGTCCACCAGCCGGGTGACTCGCGGACGTTCACCATGCCGAACAGCGACGTTACCGTTACCGTGAACCTGAAAACCGTCACGCCGCCGACCTATCACAGCGTCATCGTCAAACCGCTGGCGGGGGAGAGCATGACGGTCTACGACGTGATGTTCTGGACGGACGCGGCGACCGGCGGCCGGCAGGTCTACGAGGTGGACGAAGCCGGACGCAGCGGGCAAGTCCCCGCGGGCGCGACGGTGCGTTATGTCGTCTATCCCACCAATTGGGACACTGCCGCCGGCAACGTGGACAATATGGAGAACTGGGCAGTCGCCGATTTCACGCTGAACGGGACGACTGTCAGCGGCTTTGCCGGAATCAACACAGGAAAAGACGGCCATGACAATATCGGCTATTTTCCATATAATTACAATCCAAGCGGTTCCCAAAACACGGGCAGTTTCACCATGCCCGACGAGGACGTCATCCTCGAACTCACCGGCTACAAAAAGACCCGCGTCTACAGCCTGACCTTGGAAGCCTACGACGAATACGGCAACCGCCTTTCTTTGCCCGAAAACACCGTGCGCTCGGCCGCGGTGGACCCGAGCAAGGTCTATGACAGCATCAGCTTTAGCGCTCCGCCTTGGAATGAGGGACTCCACGTTGAGGCGTTCATGGACGAATTCCTGCGGTTGGAGGTTCCCCAGCAGTTCGATCGCTACACGCTGGAGAGCGCGGAGGTCATGATCGGCGGCGCGAGCGCAATGCCGCTGACAGCCCTTGGGGGCGCATGGCAGGCGGACTGGCCGGTCAGTGGTCTCGTCGCCCGCTATTACTTCCAGCCCATGTTCCAAAACAACGCGATCGTGAGGCTGACCTACGCCGTCAAATACAACCGGCTGAACATCACCGGCTTTGAGCCTGAGGAGTGGAACGTGTACCGGCCCGGCGAGGTGCGGGTGCTGGAGGGCGCGGGCCGCTCGGATATCCGCGCGCTGAACGTCCTGCGTGACGACGCCGGCCAGGGCAGCGCCGAGCTGACTCTGGATTGGTCTCGCACCGGCGACGGCATAGACTATATGCTGCCCGCTTCCGGCACTGGTTTTACGACGTCGCTCCTGCACGCGAAGGGAGGCTCCGCGACTTATACCGTGATGGTGACGGCGCCGGAGGCATCCATCGCCATACAGGAAAAACCCGTGGCGCCGAGCCTGAACCTGTCCGACGGCGTCACCGTCAACTCCGCCAACGCCAACACCTTCAAGACGGTCAATCTGCACGCCGGCTACTATAAGATGGACGAGGACGGGAAGACCGGCTACAGCGAAAACCTCAAAAATCTGCTCAGCGGCAACCCCGCGCCCAAGATCACCGAGATGACGCTCGCGAGCGAAAAAACGCAGGCGGACTTTCCGAAGAAAGTGACCGGCGACGTCTACGCCAATAAAAATGCCGCGTTCTCGTGGCCGCAAAATGAGTTCCGCGACGATTTCACCGGCGCCCGGAACGGGCAGCTCATGGCGCTCGACCTGCGCAGTCTGTTCGGCATCGACGGCGAATACAGCTTCCCCGAGGGTAACTATACCCTGACCGTCGAGTGGGCATATGGCGACGGACTGCGCGAATCCGGCGAGAAGAGCTACACCTTTTACCTCAGCCCGACCATATACGCCCCGGGGGAACTGACCCATATCGGCATCGTGAAGGTCGAATATTACGGGCCTGAGGACGTGAATGCCCATCCCGGCATCGAACAGGGGAACTGGATAGTCGTGACGGGCATCAGCCGCGAGGATATGCTGGCCACCGCCGCCCGTTTCACGGATTCGCCGCCGCTCCTGACCTTTGTAAACGACAGCGTCTACGGATTTTATATGAACTTTAAAGATCATGATTTCTGGGGGCAAGGCTCGATAGTCATGAACGGGCACGCCTATTTCAAGAGTTTGCTCAGCGGCGCCGGCGACTTCTATATCGACGAGAACAGCGACGGTTCGGTCACGGTTGAAAGCTATGAGATGACTTTTGGCGGCAAGAGCATCCCCGTCTGGGTCCCCCTGCAGATCGGCGGGAACAACGGGTATCGCTTCGGCACGAACACGCTCAAAATAGACATCGAAAAGGGCAAGAACTACACGATCCCGTATGAGATACCCGAATACCACAAGGGGAACAACGCCACTGCCGGCAATGAGGGTTATGCCGGAGATCCCAATGACATCCCGGCCGAGCTTCGCTGGACGGGCAATTCCGTGTCCGTGAAGATAGGCGAATACGAGATGGAGGGGCTGACCGCGGACTACAGGGCGATCTATCTGCTGAGTCACGGTTTTGACATCGGCGGTCAGATCAACGTCCAGATACCGGGCACGAAAGACCCTGTATTCCGTGTGGAGCTTGTGTCGCTGGTGACCGACAACACGGCGAAGCTCATTCCCATCGACAACGTCTGGGCGGAAGGCACAGGCACGGTGAAACTGCCGGATGTCATCGGCGGCTACGGCGGCCAGGCCTCGGGCGTTTTCAACACCTTCACACAGGACTTCGGCTTCGAGGCTATGGTCAATTTCAAAGTGATCGAGCTTTCCGGCGAGTTCTATCTGGCCCGTTCCGAGCGGTTCAAGATACCGGTCCTCGACCGTTTCGTGGTCTCGGTCGGCATCGACGGGCTTGCCATAGGGGCGGGCCTCCCGCCTGCTCCGGTGCAGATTATAGAGATCAACGGGATAACGGTGGGCGTGACCAATCTGGCGGACACCTTCGACTACGACCCGCGCCGGAACACCATTCCCTCCATGCGCATCATCGTAGGGGGCAAGTTCAAGCTCGTGGAGGTCCTCGGTTTCGAGGCGGAGATGTGGTCGGAGATGTTCTCGGGCGGCTATACTGTCGAGGGCAATCTGGAGATCGGGCCTTTCGCGTTTCCGCTCATCAAGGAGCTGAGCCTTGCCTACGGCATGAAAGACGGCCCCTTTGAACCCTATGAGGACGCGGGCCTTATCGTGAAGGGCAAGCGCAGCCTGCTGTTTTTCATCAACGCCACCTGCCACGTGTCGCTTCTCGGCATCGTGGACGGCGCCGGGGGCTTCAGCGTGAACATGACGATCTCCCCCGCCCTTTGGGAGAAGCGGGGCGGCTTTGCCAGCGTGAAGGAAGTGCTGGATTTCATCAGTCTCAACATCACCGCGAACGGCTATCTCTTTGCTTCCCTCAACGTCCCCTTTACGGACTGGACCATTGCCGACGCCGACGTGCGGGTCGACATCGTGTTCGAGCCGGGGATGGATTTAGACGTGGCGCCATTTGGCTTCAAAAAGTTTGAGTTTGTGGCCACCGAGCGCTTTCTCGGCATGAAGGTGGGCGAGGACAGGATTGACCTGATGAAATACTACTCGGGTTTGACAGACTGGCTGAAAAAGGAAGTAGAGAAGCAGAAAAACAAAACCAAGTCTTACGCGGCGCAGTCTTTATCAGAGGACGCTTCTATGCTGCAGCTCATGGCGATGAATGATTTTCTGGCCGACCCGGAGGCGTCGGGGCTTGAGCCCGACCCGAACTACAAAGGCGAACACCGCGATCTGGCGTTTGGCGCTGCGGTCGCCGACAGTGAGCGCGGCGTGACGCCGCCTGTGCCTGTGCCAAGCGGCAGGATGGGCTTAAGGGCGATCACGCAGGATACCGCCCACATCAAGGTGGAGGCGGGCCTCTCGTCTTACACCCACTCCGTCACAGTGCCCAACGATGGCAAAGACTATATGCTGCAAATGGAGGGCTACGGCTCGGACGCCCTGACCTTTGCCGACGTGCAGGTGTTCAAGCCGGGCGGACAGGCGCTCACCGTTCGTGAACTGAGCGGCGAGGTGACGGCGGCGCAGGCCGCGTTTGGCTACAACGCCGCCGTGATAGACGGCGTGCTGACGCTGTCGCTGGCGGACTTTAAGAACGCGACGGCGGGAACAGGCGGAGATACGGTTTCCGGCGTCGGCGGCACGCTGCGCGGAGAGTGGCAGGTCGTAAGCCAAAAACCGTTCAAGAGCAGCCTTGTCGCCATAAACACCCTCCCCGGCGTGAAGTCGGCGGGGCTATCGGGCAGCACGCTGAATATGGAATTTGAGAATGTGACCGTCAATGACGACTACTACTACGACGTGACGGTGGAACGCAAAAGTGACGCCGGCGCCCCGCCGCTGGAGGCGCTGACGATCGTGAAGAACGCGCCAGTCACGGCGCTCTCAGCGTCATTGGATCTCACGCAAATCAAGATAGCCGACGTAACTTTCGGCACAGATACCTACGATATCGCCGAGATCGCCGGCAGCGGCGACTGGTATCCCCGCGTGACGCTGCGCCAAGGCGGCATGGAGAGCTACACCATCGTCGATGGGACGGGCAGCGAAACGACGGAAGACTTCCTTATTACCGAATATGTGGACGACAAAATCTGCGCCGAGCCTTACGCGGTGGTCAATACCACGCTGGCCGCCGCCAGCTGGACGCCGGGCCTGCAGGCCGTCTCCGGCGGCAATCAGAGCATAGACGTTTCCTTTGCGCCTGCCACTGCCCCGAGCGGCATGACCGTGAGCGGCTATCATGTCGCCGTGTATGACGAGAACGGCCTGCCCGTAAGCCGCCGCGCAACCGACGCGGAAGGCAGCCAGCGCGCGACTCTGATGGAATACGATATTCTGGCCGGCGAGGACGATCCGGCTCGATATGAGTACAACATCCCCGATATTCCTATCGGCAATTATACCGTGGGCGCGGCGCCGCTGTACGCGGACTTGATACCGGAAACAGAAAATGGCGCGGCCACCGGCAAGTACGTGGCTTCCGGCGTGTCGCGCAAGGGCGCCGCGGAAAAATCCGGCCTGATAACTATCGCGGCGGCGAACCCGCCGACTCTGGCCTTTAGCGTGACCGGCGGCGCTCTCGTGGAGGAAAACGGCTCGAAATACGTCTTTGCGGGCGAAGAGGCGGCGCTGACCGCGACGGCCACAGATGGAGCGACGGCGACGTACTGTGAGTTTGACGGCACGGAATTAACTGCCGCGGATGGCACGCTGACGAATTTGACGGCTTACTCCGGCAGGACGCTCATCATCACCGCGAGAAACGCGCAGGGCGATTCTACGACGGAGTATTTAACGGTCTACGCCGACACGACAGCCCCCTTGCTGCTCCCCGACAATTACGATGAAGGAAATGGGGCGTTCACGTTCACAGCCTACAAGAACACCGGTAACTACACCGTCACAGGTCAGGCGGCTCCCGGCGCGGTCATCGGCGGCGCGGTCGCCGGCGACGACGGCAGATTTTCCTTCTCCGGCACATTGGACAGCGGCGAGGGCAGCGAGAATTTCACCTTGACCGCGGCAAACGCGGCGGGACTTGTGACCATGCGCGAGATAAACGTCGTCCGCGGCAACGTGAATGAGAGCGCCGGCGCGCCCACTCCCAACGGCGGCACAGGCGGCGGAGGCGGCGGAGCGCAGCCGCCCGCCGCGCCGGTCACGGTCAGTCGGGCCAGCCTCAGTTATATCAGCGGCGCGGATCGCGTCCTCACCTCCGTCGCTATTTCCCGGCAGGGCTGGGAGAGCGCCGATGCGGTCATCCTCGCCCCCGGCGGACAAAATAACCTGATTGACGCCCTGGCCGCCGCCCCGCTGGCCGGCCAGGAGAACGCCCCTATTCTGCTTAGCACAGGTACGCTTGACCCGGCCGTCGTCGCGGAGATCCAGCGGCTCGGCGCGAAAAAGATCTACGTCGTCGGCGCGATAGGTCAGGATGTGATCAGCGCCTTGCGGGCGGCCCTGCCCGGCGTCACGGTGGAAATACTGCAAGGAAGTAACAGATTTGAGACCGCGGCGCTGGTGAGCGCCAAACTGACCAATCCGCAAGGCACGTTCGTCGTCGGCTATAACGCCGTCGCCGACGCCGTCAGCGCGGCGTCCTTTGCCGCCGCCAACGGCTACGCTATCCAGATCGCGAACGCAAATGGAAGCGCGTCGGACGACCATGATACAACGAGGGTGAACCCAGATTTGCCGGTCTACATCCTGGGCGGCCCGACCCTTGTGCAAGATGTCCCCGGAGCGACGCGGCTCTACGGCGCCACGCGCTATGAGACGAACAAGGCCATCCGCGACGCTCTGGCCTTTGAGTACACGAATATCTACACCGCGGACGGGAATACGCTGGTGGACGCCCTGACCGGCTCCGCCCTCGCCGCCCAGACCAGAGCCGCCATAGTCCTCACTCCAGGGAACGATCCCACCGGCGTAGATTTTGGTAAAATTACCCAGGAAACCAAGGTATACGCGTTTGGCGCCACGAAATGATAAAATAATGGTGTAGGGGACGGCGTCCCGACGTCCCAGCGTCCGGCCCAATACACGGGACGTCGAGGACGCCGTCCCCTACGCCCGCGCATCCATCCCCCTCAACGTCCCGGCGTCCGACCCAACCGCCGGAGGGTTCAAAATTTTGAACCCCTACGGCGGTTCTATTTTTTCCCGCCCAGCAGCAAGGCCGGAACAAGGGAAAGCGCCGTGAACACGCTCGACCACAGGAAAATCTCGCTGTAGGCCGGGAATACGTCCACCGTATCCAGGAGCGCGACTCGGCGCGACAGGATCATCGTCAGCGCCGCCACGCCGAACGCGCCGCCTATCTGCTGAAACATCCGGGTCGAGGTCGTGCCCTGCGGTATGTCTTTTCGGTCAAGCCCTACATAAACCGCCGTCATCGCCGGAACCAACAGCGCGCCAAGACCCAGGCCGCGCACGAACAATACGATCCCCGCCAGAAGCAATCCGCCCGACTCGCCCCAAATCGCCAGCGGCGCGGTCCCACCTCTCCGCTATATTGTACCACGGCAATATTAACTGAACATTAATTAAGGGGCTGTATCAATAAAATGGTGAAACAATCTAAATTTTTTGATTATATGTACGGATGGCGTTATAGCGTATAGTTATAGCGAGAGCTCTCATGTTGTGTTAACGATAACGAGGAGGTAATCGCATGACGCCACAGCTAAGTGAGAAACCGGTCATTAGTGTTCCTTACTACATCAACTGCGCAATCGTTTTTCTGTTAGTTTTTTGCGGCCAGTTCATACCCGCTTCGGAACCCATTACCCCGTACGGCATGAAGATATTAGGTATTTTTCTGGGCATGCTTTACGGCTGGTCTACGGTGGGCATCGTCTGGCCGAGTTTTCTTGGTCTGATTGCCCTTGGCTTCAGCGAGTATATGCAAGGTTCCGTGACCGCCGTGTTTAAGGAGGGATATGGCGGCGACACCTTCCTGTTCATTTTTTTCATCTTAGCCTTTGCTAATGTGATCGACAGTGCCGGTGTCAGCGGTTTTATCGCCAAATGGATGGTTTCGCGCAAAATTTCCCGGGGCCGGCCTTATGTGCTGATGGGGGTGCTGTTGACGACAGCCTACGTCGTGGCGGCTTTGGTCAGCGTGACTCCGGCTATTGTCATCTGTTGGAGCATTCTTTACCAGTTCTGCGCGGTTTTCGGCTATACCCGCAATGATCAATACCCGAAAATTGCGGTCGTTGGTATCGTTCTGGCAGGCATGATGGGGATCAATATCTTCCCGTTCAAAGCGTTCAACATCATGATGATGGGCGTTTTGGAAAAAGCTGGCGGCGCGACTGTCAACTACATCGCTTTCACCGTGTTTGCCATCGCGGTAGGCTACCTAACGACGCTTCTTTACGTTTTTCTGGCCAAGTTTGTTTTCAAACCGGATGTTACGCCGATCACCCAAAGCGACTTTGTTTACAAAAACGACGAAAAACTCGACGCCCGGCAGAAAGGCGTGTTGGCGCTGCTGGCTGTGATGATCGTCCTGATGTTCCTGCCGGGGTTCTTGCCGGCCACTCTGCCCTTGGTAAAATTCTTGAAGACTGTGGGCAACACCGGGATTGTCGTGGTACTTCTGGGCTTGGGCGCTCTTCTTCAGCGAAACGGCAAATCTTTTGTGAACTACGCCCAAGCCGTGAAAAACGGGGTGCCCTGGGAGACCATGGCGCTGATGGGAACCGCCATGCCCTTGGCCGCCGCGCTCACCCAGGCCGAGACCGGTGTCCAGGCGGCGCTGAACCAACTCCTTGGCCCAATATTCAACGGTCAGGGGGCGCTGCTGCTGATAGTCACGATCACAGCCTTTACCATCATTTTGACCAATATCATGAACAATGTGGTCGTCGGGTTTATTGCCATGCCGCTGATCATCCAGTTTTCGCCTGCCGCCGGCCTTGATCCAGCCATGCTGACGGTGCTGATTTGCGTCGTCTGCCAGATAGCCATCGTGCTGCCGTCAGCATCGCCGCTGGCCGCCTTCCTCCACGGAAACCGCGAATGGGTGAGCGCGAATGACATTTTCAGATATTCCATCCCGCTGGCCCTTGCTTCGATCGTCCTGAACATCATCGTCTGCATGACCATCGGCAGGATCATTTTTTAGAAAAGAGAGGAGCTATTGAAAAAATGAATCAACCCAAAGCGAGCAAGGTCTTGGTCCTGGGCATCGACGGCATGGATCCGCGTTTGACCAGAAGGTTTGTCGATGAGGGAGTCATGCCGAATACAAAGAAATTCATCGAAAGGGGGGCGCAGCGGCATGATCTGGTCATGCTGGGCGTCCATCCCACCGTGACTCCGTCCATGTGGACGACTCTGGCGACCGGCGCCTACTCCATGACCCACGGGATCACGGATTTTTACAGACAAAACAAAGAAAATCTTGACATGATGGACTATAACCTTGACTCTCGGCTCTGCCAGGCTGAGCAGATCTGGAATGTCCTGGCCGAGGCGGGCAAAAAGACCCTCGTCTGGCACTGGCCCGGCAGTTCGTGGCCGCCGACTGCGGAAAGCCCGAACCTGCACGTTGTGGATGGCAGCAGCCCCGGCGGGGTGAATATGAGCAACTGCCAACTCGAATCAGAGTACCTTGTCGCCGCCGATGTCAAGTACCAAAGCGTGACCTTCCAAGAGAAGGCGGGCGACGAGGTCATTCCCTGCGTGATCACGGATCTTGATGTGGCGGAGGCCGGCAGCAGCGGCAAAAAGAAAACGGGCATCGAAAACACAGGAGCCAAAGGGATCCGCTGCATCATCTTGAAATATGGCGAGGGCGCCGGCAGTTTGGACTACAAAATGGACATCGCCATGTCGCCGGTCAAAGAAGCGGCAAATTGGGCGGAAGCGCCGAGCGACGCCAAGGAGTTTACGCTGCTTTTGTCAGGCGGGCTCGTGTCGCGCTCCTGCCAGATCTTAAAAAATGCCGAAGGGGTCTATGATCGGGTCGCGGTTTTCAAGTCAAAAAAAGAGCGGCAGCCTATGTATGTCCTGCTCAATGATGTGTTCACGGAGTATATTCCGGACATTTGCATAAAGGACGACAAAACCTATCAAGTCATCCGGCACATGCGGATCATCAATATGGAGCCGGACGGTTCTTCTGTAAAAATCTGGGTGTCGGCGGCGATGGACACTCAAAACGACGCCCTGTGGTACCCGAAGACGCTCTTTCAGGACGTAAGCGCGCAGATCGCCTCGCCCCCGCCGTCTTCAATGCTTTTCGCCGCCCAGAGCCGCGAGCTCTTTTGGGGCTGCATGCTGGAAGCCTGGAATGTCTGCGCCCGCTGGCAGGCTGACGCGATCCACCTTTTGATCAAAAAGTATGACTATGACGCGGTTTTTTCGCATTTCCACAACCTGGATCTGCAGAAGCATACCTTCTACAAGTATCTGGTGCATGGCGCGAAAGTCATGCAAGCCGCCGAGTTTGAGGAGCTGATTCGCGATCTGTATATCCAAGCCGACGAATATCTCGGGCGGTTCCTGCATTTTCTGGACGAGGGCTGGACGGTGTTCATTGTCTCGGATCACGCCTTGGTCGCCACCGGCAATCAGGTCCCGCTTCTCGGCGATATGAACGGCGTCAACGTCGGGGTGATGCGAGAACTTGGTTTCACTCAAGTGAAAAAAGACGCCAACGGCAGCGACCTCAAGGAAATCGACTGGGAAAACACGAAGGCGGTAGCCACGCGGGGCGTCCACATCAACCTGAACGTCAAAGGCCGGGACAAACACGGTATCGTTAAGCCCGAAGACCAATATGAGGTAGAGGAAGAAATCATGACCGCCCTCTATGGCTACCGGCACCCCGAGACCGGCCATCGGATCGTCGCCTTGGCTCTGAGAAACAAGGACGCTGTGCTATTGGGCCTTGGCGGCCCGGAAAGCGGCGATATTGTTTATTTCACCGCCGAAGGTTACAATTATGACCATACGGACTCGCTTTCCACAACCTATGGCGCCTGTGGAACCAGCGTGTCGCCGATTTTTATCGCCGCCGGGCCGGGACTCAAGTCGGGCTTCACGACTACCCGAGTGATTCGGGAGGTTGATGTGGCGCCAACTGTCGCGGCGCTGCTCGGCGAACGCATGCCGAAGGAATGTGAAGGCGCCCCGGTTTACCAGATCCTCGCGGAGGAGTATCGCGTCTGATCAGAGGGCTCGTGTAAGGCCGGAACTAAACTGCTGCTTTAGCATTTCGACAAAGCTGGCCAGAGGACTGTTCTTCAGGGGCGCGCCTTTCTTCGTCACAATGTTGCTAGAAAGGCGCACGTCCCCGACAAAAGGAATGAAGCGCGTCAGACTGCGGTTCTTCTCGTCTTTGGAAAACTCATTGGCGGCAAAGGCCTTTCTCGCGCTCAAACCGAGCAAGCCGTCGTTCATGATCTTGGTGTAGTAGGTATGGGCGTTGCCGCTGACGAAAACTATGCGGTCGTCGAGCCGGTAGTGGCGGAGCATCCGATACCAAATAGAGTCCTGCACGTCGCTGCGAACGTAGAGCGCGATCTCATAGCGGGCAAGATCCGCGAAAGCTATGGCTTTGTGTTTGCAGACGGGCGCGTCAAAACGGGCAAAGACACAGATCTCGTCATAGTCCAAAGGGGAGAAGTCAAGCTGGGCCGAGTATTCGTCAGGAATCGCGGAATAGGCGCCGTCCACAAGGTCAGGCAGCACGCCGACGCAGTTTTCCTGTTCCGCCACCAAGCGGAGGCCGCGCAGGAAGTCCGTTTCCAGGAGCGATAACTTCACTTTTGGGTGAAGCCTGTTGAATGTGAGGAGGTCATTTGCCAAAAAGGATACGCTCTGGATCGTGGTCGTCGCCACAGTCAGTTCCCCGTCCATTTCCGAGCTTTGAGCTTTTTGGTGGGCGGACTTGAAAGCTTTGGTCGTCGCCAGCAGATTCTTTGCCAAGGATACAGCTTCCAGACCCTCTTTTGTGAACACGACGCCCTGAGGGGTGCGGTTGAACAGCGTAAGGGCAAACTCATTCTCCAGCTGTTTCATCACCCGGCTGACGTTCTGCGGAGATGTATGGAGAAGGGCGCCGGCTTTGTTGACAGATCCGGTATCGCAGACACAGATCAGGTACTCAAGGTATTCCAACCTCATATCATCATCCCTCGCCCAACTCTCCTCTCTCAACTCTCAACTCTCAACTCTGCACCTACTCCCCTCGCCCAACTCTCCTCTCTCAACTCTCAACTCTCAACTCTCAACTCTCAACTCTGCACCTACTCCCCCTGCCATACCTCTATCGTGTTGTTGCCGCCTTCCCATTCCTTGACGTTGACGATCCGCCAGGATACGATCCGGTAGCGCTCCCAGCCGGCTCCCGGAATTTCCGCCCCCGGCACGCGGAGAACGACGCGCAAGACCTGGCGCTCGTTCACCGCTTCCTCGAAAGCGACGCTGAGGGCGCCGGGCGCCGTCAGTTCAAGCTCCAGGCCCGCCAGAGCGCTCAAAGCGCCGGCAGCGGCCTCCGCATAAGATGGGGCGTCCGCGTTTTCCGCCGGGGCGGGGGAAAGGCTCAGGGCGCGGAGCCTGGCGTCCACCGCCGCCAGCGTCCGGGTGGCGGCGCTGTCCGCCGCGTAATACTCCAGCGCCGACTGCGCCTGTTTTTCCGCCAGCCGCAGATCCGCCCGGGCCGACATAAAAGAAAGCGCGGCGAAAATCGTGAGGGACAGCACGACAAAAATCACCAAAATCGAAGAACCGCCTACGCTCAGGCCGCCCGTCTGTTGTTTTTCGCTCATGGGGCCCGGCTTCCTTCCGGCGCGGTATAAACGGCGCAAGGCCAAGTCAAAAAGGGTTCGGCGCCGCCGCGGCTGTAAACGGCCGTCTCCGCTTGCCATAATCCGCCGCCGCTCTCCGTCTCCCGCACCTGGAGCCAAAAAGCCGGCGCCGTCTCCGCGTCGCCTGCCGCCAGCAGGCCCCAGTCCGCGCTATAACAAAATTCCCACAACTCCCCGGGCCGGAGCGTGCGCGCGCCCGGAGCGGCCGTGAGCCATTCTTCCGGCGCCGGAGCGGCCTTCAGGTTTTCCGTCAGGCTCTGCGCCGTCATCACCGCCCGCGTCAGGTTTTCGCTCTCCGCGCCGGTGGTATGGGCCTGCGCGAACAGACGCATACAAACCGCGGCGGCCACGGCCAGGAAAAGGATAGCGATTATCATTTCCAGTAAAAAAAGGCTTGATTTGGAAGACGCGCGCGGGGTTTCCATCCGGACACCTCTAAATACTCAGAATCTAGGAACTTCTCAAACTCAGTTCCAGCGTCATCTCGCCGCCGGAAGCGTCCAGGGCCGTGAAGCGCAGCAGGCCGCTCTTCGCCTGCTCCATGCTGAAACCCGTGGTTTCCATGATGGCGAGACCGTAACTCGGCTCCAGCTTCGCGCCTTTTTCCAGCAGCACTTCTTTTAAGGCGCCTTCATGATAATAGATCCACGTCTGGTAGACGGAATCCCCGAAAACCTGCTCCAGCACGAGCGCCGGC
Organism: Gracilibacteraceae bacterium; assembly: GCA_031266805.1. Taxonomy (GTDB): domain Bacteria; phylum Bacillota; class Desulfitobacteriia; order Desulfitobacteriales; family Syntrophobotulaceae; genus JAIRRL01. The sequence goes on along the minus strand of JAISAH010000023.1, from coordinate 6,120 downwards.
TCTCCGCCCAATTCCGCCAGATAAACCGCGCCGTCGGCGTCGCATTGCCGCACTTTGGCCGTCACATAAGCGAGCGGCGTGCGCAGATCAAAATGGTCGTCCATCTGCGTCACCGTGTGGCGGTAGACGTTCGTCCCCGTCATGACCACAAACAGGGCCGACGCCGCCAGCACGCCGAACAGGGCCAGAAGAAACAAAGTGTCCGCCAGATGCCCGCGCCGCTCCATCACTCATCCACCGTCAGCGGGCCGTTTCTGGGCAGCACGGTGATGTCCGGCATTATGTTGGAGGCAAAAGCCTCGTAATGGTAAACGTAATTCCGGTCCAGACGCAGACCGTAATGGTCGCGCAGATAAAGCATATCGGGCGGGTATTCCCCCTCCAGAGCGTAACAATGCACCGCCGCCTGCACCACGGCTTTGCGCGCCGTCTCCAGTTTTTCCGCTGCGGCGGCGCTGTCCGTCCGGTTCAGTCCCTGCCAGCAAATTAAAATGACGCCGGCGAAAAACACCAGCGATATGCCCCAGGTTTTGATAAAGGCAAAACGGCCGCCGCGCTCTTTCGTAAAACGGTTGCGCATGGCTCAGGCGCCCAGCGTGGACATGATGTCCGCCAGCGGCAGCATGACCGACAGCAAAATCGCGCCGACCAGCACGGAGAGGATCACCACCAGCGTCGGCTCGATCATCGCGACCAGCCGGTTCAGACTGGTCTGCGTTTCGGCGTCCAGGCGATCGGCCAGTTTGCTCATCACTTCATCTACGGTGCCGGTTTTAAAACCGACCGTCACCATTTTAGCGTAAAGGCCGGGAAAGATCCGCTGTTCCTCCAGCACTTCCGCCAGCGACCGCCCGCCGGCGATTTCCGTCTGACAGACCCGGATCTTTTCGCGCAGCGTGTCCTGTCCCACGACGCGGCCGGTCATATCCAGCGCCTCCTCCGTATCCATCCCGCTCTGCAGCATCAGAGCCATGGCGGAGGCAAAGCGACTGGAGGCGATATGGGCCATGAGAGAGCGCGTGAAAATGAGCCGGGACCAAAAACGGTTCAGAGCGCGCTTGCCGCCCGCCGAGCGGCCGAGGACGACAAAGAGCAAGATCGCAGCCACGATCAGGCCCAGCGCCGCCGGCCACCAGACACCGAGCCACTGGCCCCCGCGCAGCAGCATGAGGGAAAAGCCCGTCATTTCCCGCTCCATCTGCAAAAACATTTCGTTGAACACCGGCAGCACCTTTATGAGTAAAACCGCAATCACCAGACACATCATCGTGATCATCACGAGCGGGTAAGTCACGGCGCCGCGCAGATTCCGCCGCAGCGCTTCCTCCCGCTCGTAATAGCCGGTCAGCGAAGTCAGCACTTCTTCCAATTTGCCCGCCCGCTCACCGACGCGGGCCATATCCGTCATATATGAAGGAAAACAAGCCGCCGTCTCCAAGGCGTCCGCGAACGCGCCGCCCGTTTCCATGGCGCCGGATACGTCTCGCAAAATAGCCCGGCCTTCGGGATTCGGCGCGTCGGCAGCCATGACCGCCACCCCTTCGGCCGCGACGATGCCCGCTTTCAGGATCATGGCCATTTGAGCGCAGAAAACAGCCAGCTCGCTGGGAGTCAGCTGTTTTCGTTTATTCTTTTCCTGCTTTTGTTCCGGCATATCGCTCATTATGCCACAAAGCCCCGGGTCTGTCAATAAGCGTATTTCTCGGAGTAATTAGTGCCTTTGCCGATGAACTCGTTGATGGCCTTGCTGTTGTCCGCGTTGGCGGCAAAAGTCGGATCCATGAGTTTCCAATTGACGCCGTCGAAATAGATCATGCTGTTGACCCAGCCGACGTTTTGCACATAGGTGCTGACCCAGGCGTGATAGATGCCGCCGGAGACATAGCCGACCGTCAGTTTGGTGGGGACGCCCTGGGAACGCAGCATCGCGCTCATCAGCGCCGCGTAGTCAAAACAGATGCCCTTGCCGGTGGCGAGGGTCGTATCCACGACCGGCAGATAGCCCGATTGGACGGTGGCCGCTTTTTCATGATCGTAAGTGACATGAGCGATAACATATTCGTAGACATTCTTGATGACGTCCAAGTCGCTGGCCGCGCCGGCCGAGAGTTCCGCCGCCTTGATCACGGCCTGGGAGCCGGCGTTGAAGTTCACATATTGGTTAGGATAGAGAAAAGGTAAAAATTGATTCGCGAGGTTTACTTCCAGTTCTTGGGAAAGAGCGAGGGCATAACTCGTGCCGCTGACGTTTTCCAGCACTTTGACCGTGTAAACGCCGTTTCCTTCCGTGAACGGGTAAACTTCCGCCGTTCCGGCTGAATTCAGATTATAGGTGTACGTCGTGGCGCTGCCGTTTTTTGTGATCTGCACCTTGATTTTGGGGACGCTGCCTTTGTAGCTGATCATGACGTAGCCTTCCGAGGCGTTGGAAGCGTCGATCCGGGCTTTGTTGTTGTCGTAGGCCAGCGTTCCCGGCGCGGTCGGGGTCTTGACGTTCGCCACGCCCCAGGCCAGCGGCACGGATTCCTCCTCCACCACGATCGGCGTTAAAGGCCATTCCGCCGTGGTTTCCGCTTCCGGCGGGGCCGCGGCCTGCCGCGGTTCGGCCGGGGCGCCGCCGCAGGCCGGCAATAGTAGCAGGAGTAAAGCGGCGCATAGGGCGGCCGTCAGCGTTTTCTTGTTTTTCATGTACATCACCTTCCTCGTGGTCTCTCGTTTCAGGAGCAGGCGGGGGTATTTAACTCGGTTTGAGACTTTTCTTATTATATCAACGGACGGAAGAAAATGCAATCCTTATTCTGAAATTTTTTTCAAACGTCTCAGTATTGTGACTTTTGGCGTCTCTAAATACTCACTCATCGCGCCTCCGCCGCCCTTTTCCCGTCAGGCGTCGTTGTCGTCAGTCACCATACCGCCCTGGTATGCCTCCCTCCTCCGCCTAGCCTGACGGGAAAATTGCTGGCGGAGGCATCGATTCTGAGTATTTAGAGACGCCTTATTATGACCTATTTCCCTAAGCTATGTTCCGCCGCCGCCGCGCCGGCCGGAACCGCGCCCGGCGGCGGCGCCCCGCGCTGCACTTTATGCGCGCGTTTATAGGCGTACATTTTTTCGTCGGCGAGGGTCAGCAATTCGCTGGCGGGAATGTCTTCCGCCCCGCCGCGCTCGACGACGCCGTAACTGAAACTGTGGCTGTATTTAGCTTCCGGCGTATTGTAATCCTGCTGCAGCGCGCCGCGCAATTCTTCCAGCCGGGCTTCCGCCGCCTCCATGGACCAGCCCTCGGCGATCAGCATGAACTCGTCGCCGCCCAGACGGCAGACGACGGCGTCGGGAGCGAATTCGTCCAGGGTCTTGACGATGCGCATTATATAGGCGTCCCCTTCCACGTGCAGGAACACGTCGTTCACGTATTTGAGATTGTCCAGATCGACAAAACAAAGCGCGAACGACTTGCCCGCCGCCAGCATTTCATGCAAAGTTTTCATGCCGTAATGCCGGCTGTATTTTTTGGTCAGCGGGTCGCGGAAAGCGTAATCTTCCAATTCCAGCATGTGTTTTTTCTCGTCGCTGATGTCGGAAAGCACACAGGCCAAAGCCCGCCTGTCCTGCCATTGCAGGGGGTAGATGCGCACGCCAAAATACTGCACCTCGCTTTCATGGATCAATTCCATTTCCACGGACATGCTCTCTTTTTTCGCCGCGGCGGGCTGAAGGGGGCCGGTTTGCTCCGCGCTTTCCTCGTCGTTCAAACGGCGCACATAATGCACGAGCCATTTTTCCAGCTGCGACTGAAACTGCCCGCGCGTCAGCATGCTTTCCGGCGTATGATTGGAAAAAAGCCACTCAAAGGTGTTGCGGTCGATGACGATGATCCATTGCGAGATCTCCGCCGTGATGGCGGCGAAAAGGCTGTTGCTCTGTTCCAGTTCCAGCGCCTTGCGGTCGCTTTTCTCGATTTCGTTGATGAGGGCGACGCGGTTTTCCTGCAACTGCTCGACCATCATGTTAAAGGAGACGGCGAATTCGCCCATAAAATTTACGCGCTGTTTGTAGTCGCCTCTCGCCACCTGATACGTCTGCCAGGTCAGATGGCGCAAGGAGGCGTGCAAGGATTTGAGAGGGGCGGCCAATTCGTTGCCGGAGGAAGGGAGCGCGGCGTTCAGATCCCCGCCGGCCAAGGCCTTGGCCAAAGCCCGCACCTCTTGCACGCTGGCGACAAAATACTGAAGCCCCTTCCCCAGCAGTTGAAAATCTTCCGGTAGTTTTTCCGCGTCCAGCTTGGCGTCCGCGGGATTATACAGCACATCACGCAAGTATTGAAATAAAAGTTCCGCCGCGGGATCCGCTATGATTTTCGCCTACTTTCTATTAAGACACCTCTAAATACTCACTCGTCGCGCCGCCGCCGCCCTTTTTTCGTCAGGCGTCGTTGTCGTCAGTCACCATACCGCCCCAGGTATGCCTCCTTCCTCCGCCTAGCCTGACGAAAAAATTGCTGACGGCGGCATCGACTCTGAGTATTTAGAGGTATCCTGTATACGTTAGTCTACGAAATGGCCCGTCCGTTAAAACGGCAGACGCGGTCGCCGTTAGCCCAGCAATCCACTTCGCGCACATCGTATTTCTTGCCGGTGTAAGCTTCCAGGATGCCGGCGATAAAGCCTTCGTCATAATTGCAAACGTTTTCGTTCGTGATGGGCAGACCGCTGCAGTCCAGATCCTGCCCCACGGTCAGGACCACGTTCCCTGTTTCCGGGTCAAAGGCTTCCATGCGCAGGATGCCGATCTTCAGTTCCATCAGCGCTTTCTGCAGGCTGGCGACAAAAGCGTCAAAATCGACGTTCAGGTCGAGCACGTTTTTGGAAAACTCCGTGCCGGCCAGATGACCGGCGGCGCGAAAATGCTCGTTCGCCACGTCTTCGCCGTAGACGTGCCCCAGAACGTCCAGCATCGTATACTGCATGAGACGGTAGACGAGCACGGGCATTTCTTCTCCCAGATCCCCGCGCCCCTCCTTTATATCGCCCAACTGTTCCCAAGAAAAATGGCTGTGCTTGGGAAGTGAAAATACATTGTCAAATTCCATGCGAAACCCTCCTTAAATCCGAGTTTGTTGCTGGGGACTGTTTGCATATACATTATCACAGTTTACAATATGAAGCAATTAAAAAAACCGTAAATTTTGTCACATGTCTGTGACTTTTCTCCAGGAATTGACCTCGGCCCGGAATTCCGCCAGAGTGCTGTGGCGGTGGGAGCTGATGTCACGATTTTGCCGGTTGATCAGGCAATCCGTCAAGAGCCAGACATCCAGACCGATCTCCGCGGCGCAGAGGTCTTCCTCCGCGTCGTTGCCCACCATCAGGCAATCCTGCGGCTTAAGCCCGCACATCGCCAGTATCTCCCTGTAATATGAGACGTTGGGTTTGCAGTAGCTAAATTTTTCGTAAGCCGTGACCAAAAGAAAATCCTCCTCCCGGAGGCCGGCCCAGCGCATACGCGCCCTGGTCGCTATTTCCGGATACAGAGGATTAGAAGCGAGAATCAAAGTGTAGCCCTTTTCTTTCAGCGCCCGGACCGTTTCCGCCGCCAGAGGCGTGAACCCGGCCTCGGAGCGGAGGTCGTTATACCGCTCGCGGTAAAAATCGTCGAAATCCGCTTTGCGGCCGAGCACTCCCTCGCCGAGCGCGGCGGAAAAAACCTGCCAGAAACAGGTTTCGTTTGTGCGGCCGCCGTCGTTTTGTATCATGGCGCCCGTGCCGCGCAGGATGGCTTCCCGCAGGGCCACCGGGTCGTAATCCGCGGCGAAACGCTCCCCGAGCATTTTCAGATAAGCCGCGATATAATGATCCTGATCCATCGGCAAAAGGGTCCCGTCCAAATCAAATAAAACCGTGTTCATTTCATCAGCTCTCCTGCTTTTTCTTTAATGATATTGTAGCACTCCCACGGGCAAAAAACAATATGACGGTTTTTCTCACTGACATTGTTTTCTGCTTTTAACTTGACTTTGACGGTCAAAAAAATGAAAGCTTGAGTTTTCCGGGGGTTCCGGAACTAGAAAATACGCGTACCACTACATTTGCCTATATATGGAAATTTGACCTTCCCATGTAT
>JAISAH010000080.1 GCA_031266805.1 Gracilibacteraceae bacterium | reverse complement strand
AAATGGAAAATGAACTTGATGAATTAGAAAATAGACTAAGGGAAATAATTGAAGAAAAAGAATTTTGGAATACAATAATAGAATACATAAAATTTAATAAAGATTTAGGATTATAAATTACGCCATGGCATGGCAAGAGAGTGCTTTGAGAAAGCCGCCGCCCAAGGCGACATGTATGCGCAGAATGAACTTTACTTGCTCAAGGTGTTTTCTGTGGGCAGTCGCATCTTGTTTAGATGCCGGGCGGGCGGAATGACGGAACGCTTTTATTTCCGGAGTTTTTATGGTATGATGGCCTTACGGTCTCACGCGGTTTATCGCATTAGATGAAATTTTAACGGAGGGACAGCGGGATGGCACATCGCGAGAGCGGCTTCGATTTCTCAGCAGAGATTTGCAAAGGAGTTACGCTTGATGACCTTGATAAAAACGCAATAAGAGCATTCCGGGAAACATGGGCGACTAACAGTGGTAATAAAAGAATTCTAACCTTGTCCACTGAGCAGTTGCTCCGTGATTGTGACGCGATTACCGAATGGGATAACTGTAGACAACATCCTCGACAGGCAGTCGCCGCGCAACGTCTTGATAGCGGATATTTTTCAGTTGTGCGGCCTTGTGGAGCGTTCAGGACAGGGGATGAATCTGATATATGAAATGGCTGTCCGCGAGGCAAAGCCACTCCCGGATTTCAGCGGCACGGATGCATATTTTGTAAAACTGGCGATAAACGGAAAGATACTTGATAAGCGTATGCTTTCCCTTATAAAAAGCATAGAAGACGAACATTTGAATGAGATTACGACGGATGATTATATCCTGTTAATGAATGTGTTTCAGGGTAAAGACTTGGACGGTATTAAACCGGAAAAATTTGAGCATCTTATTGAGTTAGAGATAGTAAAGAGAACAGAAACAGGATTTGAATTTGCAAACGGGGCTATGAGTTTTTTGACAGAGAGCCTTAATGGCAAATCAAGCGATTGCCAAGCGATTGCCACAGTCGATTGGCAGTCGCTTGAAAAGAGCGACAGAAAGAAGCAAATCCTTGCGATTTTTTCAAATGAAGATAAAATCACATCATCGCAATTGGCGAAATACACCGGACTCACACAGGGACGTATCCGCACGATCCTGCAAGAGCTTGTATCAGACGGCGTGATCGTGAAAGCCGGCGACAATCGCTACACAAGTTAGGGGCTGTTTGGAAATAAACCAGCCATTTGACTTGATCTTTCGCGCCCTGGCTGCGTTGGCAGAACCCGCAAATACCACCAGTATTAGCGGAACCTACCGCCTGACCAGGACGCGAAATTCCGTCGTCAACTGACCACTTTATTTCCAAACAGTCCCTTATCTTTGATCATTTTTTATAAATAATGGTGTCTGTGAGTTGCCGCACATAGTCGGAGGCCGGACGCTCTCTGATCTCGGCGGGCGGGCCGAGCTGTTCGATCCGCCCCCGGCGCATGACCAAGACGCGGTCCCCCAAGGCAAGGGCCTCGCCGATGTCGTGGGTGATGAAATAGATCGTGGGGCGCAGATCCCGGTGGAGGCCGAGGAGCAGCCGCTGCAGCTGAGCTCGGGTGATCCCGTCCACGGCGCCGAAAGGCTCGTCCATGAGCAGCAGCCGCGGGGAAAAGGCCAAAGCCCGCGCCAGACCCACCCGTTGGCGCTGGCCGCCGGAGAGTTCCCGAGGGAAGCGGCGCAAAAGCTCAGGCTCCAGACCCACCAGGCCCAGCAGCGACAAGGCTTTTTGCCGGCTCTGCTCCCGCTCCTCCCGCAGAAGATCCAGAACATAGGTGATGTTTTTCCAAACAGTCAGATGGGGAAAGAGGCCCACGCCCTGAATGACGTAGCCGATGCGGCGCCGCAGGGCGATGAGTTGCTTGGGGCCGAGCGCCCCCACCTCCTGCCCGAAAACAGTCACCGAGCCGCTTTGGGCCCGGGCCAGGCCGTTGATCAATTTTAGGCTTGTGGTCTTGCCGCAGCCGGAGTGGCCGATCACCGTGAGGATCTCGCCGGGCAGCACCTCCAGGCTGAAACTATCGAGTACCGGCTCCGCGCCGTAGGCGGCGGTCACCTCCCGGAATATGATGGGGGGCGGCTCGCCGGCCGCCCCTGCCAAATTTTTCAAATCAGGCCCTTGCCGGCGAGGAACTCTCTGGCCACGTCCTCGTAGTCGCGCTGATCCACCTCGACGGCGTAGTTCATGCCGATCATCTCGTCCTCGCTGATCGCGCCGTCCAGAAGCGCCAGCGCCCCGGCCAGCTCAGGGAACTCCTCCAGAGCCGCCAGCCGGCAGACCGTGGCCGCGTAATAGGCGGTGAAATATTCCAGGTCGTCCGCCAAAATGGCGTATTGGGGCAGATGGAGCTGGGCATCCGTGGAAAAACCGTTGATGACGTCGCACTCCTCTTGGTCGAGGGCGGCATATTTGAGCGCGATGTCCACCTCGAACGTTTTAGCAAAATTCAGGCCGTAGGCCGCCGCCAGACCGGGGTAGCCGTCCGCCCGCTCCATGTAGTCGGGGTTGGCGCCGAAGATCAGTTCCGGGTGGCCCACCAGATCGGAAACCTGCGTGAATCCCTCGGCTTCCGCCTGTTCCCGCCGCATCGTCAAGGCGTAAGTGTTGTTGAAACCGTAGAGATCAGACCACCAGAGGCCTAGTTTTCCATATTCTTCTTGGAGCCGCTCGTTCATCACCGCGCTGTCCGCCAGCGGTTCCTGCCCCAGGATGTTCAGCCAGCCGGTGCCGGTGTACTCCGGGTAGAGGTCGATCTCCCCGTTCAAAAGGGCGGTGTGGATGATGTCCGAGGCCGGGTTGAGGCCGATCTTGCGCTCGACCTGATAGACGGTGTTGTTTTCGATGACGAGCGCCAGGATCTCCCCCAGGAGGTACTGTTCCGTGTGGGCCTTGGAGGAGACGACGATCTTCCGGTCCGGCTGGTCGCCGGCGGCAGGTTCCGCGGCGGGTTCCGCGGCGGGCGGGGAAGCCGGCGGCGCGGCGGCGGGGGCGCAGGCCGGCAGGGCCAGGACGAGGATCAGGAGCAGAGCTGTGACGATTTTTTTCATGATGACCACCTTTGCGTAAACTTTTTTTCCCAGATACCGAGCAAAAAATCTATACTAAGGGCTAAGAACGCGATGAGCAGGCTGCCCGCCACGGCCATAGCCAAATTGTAGGTGGTGATGCCCCGCCAGATGGCCACGCCCAGACCGCCCGCCCCCACGAAGGCCGCGATGCCGGCGGTGGCGACGACCATCACGGACATGTTGCGCAATCCGGTCAGGATCATCGGCAGGGCCAGAGGCAGCTGGATCCGCCAGAGCAGGGCCAAAGGGGGCGTGCCCATGCCGGCGGCGGCCTCCATGACGTCAGGGTCGATATTGCTGATGCCGGTGCAGGTGTTGCGCACCATGGGCAGGAGGGCGTAGGCGCTCAGCACGATGATGGCCGTAGTGTCGCCGATGCCGGTGAAGGCGATGAGGACGCCGAAAAAAGCGATGGAAGGGATCGTGTACAGAAAATTCACCACGGCCATGCTCACGGCTTTCACGGCCTGGTTTCGCGCACAGGCGACGCCGACGGCCCCGCCCAAGAAAAAGGCGATCGCGATGGAGACCGCGGAAAGGTAGAGGTGCTGGCCGAGCAGCGACAGGAAAAAATCCGTCCGCACCGTGTACAATCGCCAGACTTCCCGGGCCAGATCCAGCATGAACCCTCCTGTTTTTAACTCTTGGATAACATGTTGCGGCGCTTGGTCTTATTGTCCGCCTTCAATTATAAGGCCATTCCATTTATTTGGCAATGTCATAATTTTCGACTGCGGCGGAGTAGTTATCGCTCGAAACGGTCATAAAACCGATCTTTCGCCCATTTTGCGGGGTTTTGTTCGATATATTCGGCGACACGTCTGTAATCAGACTCGTCGCGGATTATATGGTCGTGGAAACATCGTTGCCACGGCGAAAAACCGATATTTCTCGAAACGCCCGATTTCAACCCGCCGATTATGTTGCCCACCGTAGGGGCCGGGCTTGCCCGGCCCGCCGGCCCGGGGGCCAGCGATTGCCCCGTCCGTCCCGTCTCGTTGCAACCGTTGATCACCAGAATTAAATGAATGTGATTTGGCATAATAACGAATTTGTCAATAAAGGCGTTATCATACCTTTGATTTATGTAATTGATTATCTGCCTTATTTGTTCTCCGATATCCGTTAATTCGACGATGGGATATGCGGGGCAATCGGGGCAATCGGGACGGGCGGGAAAATCAGGGCATTCGGGACGGGCAAGCCCGTCCCCTACGATAATACGGGAAAAAATCTCTGCGCCGTTTTTGGCGCATACGGTCACAAAATACGCGCCATTTTGGCTGTAATCATATCCCTTTAACCGCTTTGGTTTTCTCTGCGGCAATTCCCTCATCACGCCACGCGCTCCTCAAAACTTAATTATCATACTGCTTCTACCTTGCTCCCGAAATCTCGTCTGCCTGCTCGTAGTAGCAGGAATAATCTATACCTTTCATAAACACTTCCCGGTCATTGATTTTGCCGGTCAAAGCCCCTTGCAGCAAGGCGCTCATCGTGCTTTCACGCATGGCCTCAAGGTAATCTTTCTTGTTGATTTGGCTCCAATCAACGCAAAGTTTGAGATTTTTCTTAAAAATCAGATTTCCAGTAGTTGCGGATTTTCTGATAATCACTCTCGTCACGCAGCACGCCGACAATATCAAGCACAGAAAACCACCATTTGGAGTGTTCGTCATCCCAAACGGCGCGGACCTCTTTGTCGTCAAAAAATCTGATGGAAATTTTGCTCATTTCAACTGCTCCTTATCAGAAATATAACATAATAAGTAATCGTCCGCAAGCCGAGAATTCAAGCCCCGCCGTCATTCTTAGGCGGTCTTGCCGCCCGGTTACGCTGGAACGCCCGGTCATAAAAAATCTTTATCATTATTATAAGAAGATTTTATCTTTCGTTATTTTAGTAAATAATGCCGCGGCGTGTGATTGTATTATATAATGTAATCAGTACCTGTAGCGAACAAAAATCCATTTATTATCAGAATATTCTAAAGAAGGTGATAAATCATGCGTATACTGATCATTGGCGGCGTGGCCGGGGGAGCGACCGCCGCGGCCCGTATCCGGCGTTTGGATGAGAGCGTCTCCATCACCATCATAGAAAAAGGCGCGCATATCTCGTTTGCCAACTGCGGCCTCCCTTACTATCTGGGCGGCGAGATCCCCTCCGAAGAAAACCTGCTTTTGCAGACGCCGGAGGGATTCTACTCCCGTTACCGCGTGAACGTGCGCCTGCCGGAGGAGGCGACGGCGATCGACCTGGCCGCTCACCGGGTGACGGTGCGGACGGCGGACGGGCGGACCTATGAGGAGCCCTATGACAAACTGCTTCTCGCGCCGGGAGCCGAGCCGGCCATCCCGCCTTTGCAAAATATGGATGATCCGCGGGTTTTTACGCTGCGCTATGTAAATGACGCGGCAGCGATCAAAAATTTCATTCGCGAGCATAACGTGCGCAGCGCCGTCGTCGCGGGCGGCGGCCCCATAGGGCTGGAGACCGCGGAAAACCTGAAGCGGAGCGGCCTGGACGTCAGTGTAGTCGAACTCTCCGATCAGATTTTGCCGCCTTTTGATTATGATATCGCCTGCCACGCGGCGGAATACTTGAAAAAAACGGGTTTAAAGCTATATCTGCAAAACGCGCTCGCGTCCGTCGGCGCGGGCGAGGGCGGCGGCCTTTTGCTCACATTAAAAGACGGGCATACCATTGAGACCGGCATTTTGGTCATGTGTACCGGCGTGCGGCCGGACACAAAACTGGCGCGGGCGGCCGGGCTCCGGACGGACGGGCGCGGATGCGTTATAGTCGACGCCCATATGCGCACCTCGGATCCTGATGTTTACGCGGTCGGCGACGCGGTGCTGACCCGGCACTCCGTGAGCGGCGCCCTGTCGCAGCACGCGCTGGCCGGACCCGCCAACAAAGAAGCGCGCGTAGCCGCCGACAATATTTGCGGATTGGCGAGCGAATACAAGGGGCCTCAGGGCTCCGCCATCCTGCGCCTTTTCCATCGCACGGCGGCCATGACCGGCATCAGCGAAAAGACCGCCCAGGCTTTGGGGCTGGATTATGAAAAATCCTACACCCATTCCCTCAGTCACGCCGAATACTTCCCCGGCGCCGCGGACACGCTGCTGAAGCTGATTTTCGAGCGCGGGACCGGCCGGCTGCTCGGCGCTCAGGTCTTCGGCTCGGACGGCGTTGACAAAAGAACCGACGTTTTGGCCATGGCCATCCGCGCCGGCCTCCGGGCCCAGGATCTGACCGAGGTGGATCTCTGTTACGCGCCGCCTTTCGGCTCGGCCAAAGATCCGGTCAATATCGCGGGCTATGTCGCGGAAAATCTGCTGGCCGGCCGGTTGAAACAGTTTCACTGGCATGACGTGGCGGCGCTGCCCAGAGACGGAAGCGTCACTTTGCTGGACACCCGCACCGAATGGGAGTATGCCCGCGGGCATATCGCAGGTTTTCAAAACATTCCCTTAGACGACCTGCGAGAGCGCCGGCGCGAGCTGCCGCAAGGCCGCCCCGTTTACCTGACCTGCCAAATCGGCCTCCGCGGCTACCTGTCGGCGCGCATCCTCATGCAAAACGGGTTTGAGGTCTACAATCTGGCCGGCGGCTACCGCCTGTATTCCGTGATTTTCCCTGAATGAGCCCTCTCACCCCTCTTGACAGAAGCGGTTTGATTTGTTACAATTATGACAGTTTTCCGATAATGTCTTGAATGAGGTGATAAAATGGCCGTCAACCTTATCAATATGTATAACAGCGCCCAGTTCCTGTATGCCGGCAACGCCTTAAGCAGCGGCAGCGCCGCGCGTCTGCTCGGCACGCTTAAAACTTCCGCCTCCTCGGGCGCGCTGCCCCTTTACGACAAAAACCGTTCCTCCGGTTATTCCGTACAAAATTCTCTGAAAAATTTGCTGGACCTGAAAAACGGCTCCGCCCAGACGAGCAGCTCCGCCGGCCTGTTGAGCAAGGCCCGGAGCGCTCAGACCGCCGTTTCCTCAAATTCAAAAGCCGTGTCCGTCAGCGCCCGCTCTCCCGCGGCGGCCTCCTTGCTCAAATCCACCGCGATCCAAGTCAACCGTCTGGCTTCCGGCCAGGTGAATCAGGGCGCGTCGCTTAACGCCGCGGGGAAAAATTTTGCGGCCGGCGTCCGCCAGATCGAGGTGGAGCAAAACGGCCGTTCTGTGACTTTATCCGTCGATATCAAAGCTGACGACACCAACAGGACTGTCCAGGAAAAAACAGCCGCGGCCATCAACAGCCAAAACATCGGCGTTACCGCCACTGTGCGCGACGAAGCGAACGGCCTTTCCTCCTTGGTTCTGTCCGCCAATACCACGGGCGAAAATGAGCAAAGCCGTTTCACGGTGCGGGACGCGGGCGGCGGCGATCTGGCGGCGGCGACCGGCATAACCACCGCTACTCAGGAGGCGCGGGACGCCGTCTACAGGCTGAACGGCGGGCCGGAGCAAACATCCGCTTCTAACGATATTGACCTGGGCTTCGGCGTGACGGCTCACCTCAAGCAGGCGGGCAGTGAAAACGTGCGTATCGCGCGCGGGCTTGACACGGACAACGCCAAGCGGGTCCTGACGAGTCTCGCCGAGGGTTTTAACACGCTGTCGGCCACGGCTAATGAGAACAGCGGCAGCATTGCCGCGACCCAGCTGGCCATGCGGCTCAATTCCATATTTTCCTCCTCGGCGGCTGGTTTAGCCTCCGTGGGAATTACCGCCGATGAAAACGGGCTCATGGAAGTGGACGGCGCCGCTCTCGACCGGGCGGCGGAAAACGGCGATCTGGCCAAATTTGTCTCCGGTTCCGGGCAGCGTCTGGCCACGCAGCTTTCAGGCACAGCCGCCGGCGTGAACCGCAATCCGATCGCTTTCGCCGGGTTCAATCGCATCGCTGATTCAATGTATGATTATCTGGGGGCCGGCGCCGTCAACTCGTTTACTTTTGCCTCCCAGGACTTTGGCTCTTATTTCGGAGCGGGCAAAGGTTATTTTTTGAATATTCTGGCATAATATGATCATCCGGGCATAATCATTCTCGATGTGTCTCTCGATAAGGAACGGTGTGTGAAAATAAAGTGGTCAGTTGACCACTTTATTTTTTATGATCCTTCGGTCATTCCGGTTTTATGCCCAAAGCCTATTCCGGGCGGCTTGCCGCTTTCTTGCGCGCCGTCAGGATTGCCGCTCCGCCGGCGGCTGCGGCCAGAACTATGAGGGCGGCCAGGATCGGGGCCGGGAAGGCGCTTGTTTCATCGCCCTCGGATAACGGGGCGGTCTTTATCAGCTCAAAAGGTATTTCCACGGAGCGTGACTGAAAACGGGCCGTCAGCGTATGCGTCCCCGCTTCATATGGTTCGAGACGCTCGGCTGTGACCGTCAGCACGGTGCTGCCGGAGCGGACCGCGTAATCGGCGTCCGCCGCCCAGAGGGCGCCGTCAAAATACAGGCTGTCAAATTCCGGCAGCGGGATGTCGATCCGCACTTCCAGCGGCGCGCCGCTCCCGTCCAGCGTGAAGTAGAAACGCCCGTCTTCACCTATGGGCAGTCCGCTGAGTAAATCCTCATCACTGGGGGTCTCAGCGCCCTCCGCAGGGGGAGTTTCGAGTCCGCCTTCGGCGGGAAGCTCAGGCGCGTCGTCGGGAATATCAGCCGCGGCGACCGCCGCCGGGGCTTCGACCGCGGCGGGAGCTTCAGGGGGCGCGGCCGGTTCCGCCGCCGCGGCGCTGTCAGCCGCGTCGTCTCCCGTTTCCGCGGCGTCGCCGGCATTGCCGCCGTCTCCGGCAGCGCCGGTGGTATCGCCGGCGCCGCCGGCGCCGCCTGTACCTGTACCGCCAGTGCCACCGGCGCCGTCGCTACCGCCAGTCCCGCCGGTTCCGTCGTTACCGCCAGTTCCATCATTACCGCCGGTTCCGCCATTACCGCCGGTTCCATCATTGCCACCGGTTCCGCCGTTGCCACCGGATCCGTCGTTACCGCCGGTCCCGTCATTGCCGCCGGATCCGTCGTTACCGCCATTGCCGCCGTTACCATCGTTACCGCCATTGCCGCCGCCGTCGTTACCGCCGGGCGTGCCGGGACGATCCGCCAGCATCACGGTGAATTTTTGCGCCACCACATCCAAATTATCCCTGAATTTGCCGCTTTCATCATCATTCCAGGCTGTGTATGCCTCGATGTCCAAGTTTCCCGGATCATCGCTTGCCCGGCGGAAAGCGGCCGCCGCCGTGTGTTCGCCGTCGTTAAGCTCCCGAATGGTCTGGGCCAGAATGGTGACGCGGGTGCTGCCGTCTTCGGCGATGTAATGCACAACCGGTATTTTCTTGATACCGTCGATCCAAAAACTGTCAAACAATTCGAAAGGACCGTCGATATGCATTATCAGGTCGCCTATTGCATTGTAATAACCGATGATTTCATATTCGCCCGTATCGGGGTTATACACGCCGATACGCCCGTCGCCGCCGTGTATGGGATCAGCCATAAAATCATACTCGTTGACATAGTCTTCCAAATATTGGTTATCCGGCGTATCCGCCAGTGTGATGGTAAATGTGGCGGAGGCTGTGAAGCCGTTCTCAGCGACGGCGCCGTCCGCGCCGATGTTTTTGGCTGTCATGGTGAATGTCACACCCGGACTCTCGAAATCCTCATAGTTCAGCGGGGAACCGTAGATTGTGCCGGGCAGTATCCCCGCCGGCGCGTCTGCGGGAAGCGTCATGCCGTCGTAGAGATTTAAGCCATCCGGCAGCGCCTCGTCAAGTTCAAAGTACAGACCGGCGTTATACGGGACACGCGTCTTGGCGATAAATTCATAAGGGATGTATTTGTACATCGCGTCCGGCCGGTTTGCTTTCATTTCGTAGCTGCTTGGAGCGACGAGATACGAATAGCCATATTCCTTCGCCCACCAGAGAGCGTAGGAGTCATAGAAGGCGCCGATGGTGATCGGAAGTACGTCGCGCGGCGTTCCGTCAGGCAAGACGTCATCTGTCGCAAACGTGGTCGGTTCTATCCAGACAATGCGCGGCGGCAGAAATATACTCGCAAGCTTATTGCAGTTCTTAAATACGTCGGAACCGAATTTAAGGAGAGACGACTTCTCAGAAATCTCAACCTCAGACAAATTTGAACAGCCGGAAAAGACGGAAGGAGGGAGAGAATCAACGCCGTCAGGGATATTGATTTTCTCAAGGCTCATGCAGCCTTCAAAAGCGCTCACGCCGATGGGCATGTAGACGCTTTCGGTAGGCGCAAGACTGTCAGGAAGCACTATTTCCGCAAGGCTGGTGCAGCCTTTAAACTCGCCCTCGCCGATGGTGGTGAGTACAGAGCCGGGTTCAAATATGACTCTTTCGAGGCTTGTGCAACCGGTAAACGCGCCCTCGCCGATGGTGGTGAGTACAGAGCCGGATTCAAATATGACTCTTTCGAGGCTTGTGCAACCGGTAAACGCGTAGTCTTCTATCGCAGTTACGGTATTGGGGATCGTGATTTCAGTGAGCGCCGTGCAGTTCTCAAAGGCTCTCGCCCCGATGGACGTCACGCCGTTCGGGGGGTCGATGTCCGCAAGGCTCGTACAGTCTTTAAATGCGCTCGCTCCGATGGTTGTAAGCACGGACCCGTCTTCAAACGTGACGCTTTTGAGCGCGGAGCAGCCTTCAAATACGGATGTGCCCAGTGTGGGTACGTTTTTGGGGATCGTAATCTCGGTTAGCGACGTACAGTCCGCAAATGCAAAGGTGCCAAGCGAGTTCACAGTTAAAGGGATCACAAAATCGGTAAGCGACGTGCATCCTTCAAAAGCGTTCTGATAAATGGCGGTCAGCGCGGAACCGGGTTCAAATGTGACGCTTTCGAGCGCCGTACAGCCGGAAAAGTCATATGCGCGTATCGTGGGTACGCTTTTGGGGATCTTAATGCTTTCAAGCGCCGTGCAGCCGGTGAAAGTATACTGACCTATGTCGGTCAACGCGGAATCGCTCGCAAACGTGACGCTTGCGAGCGCCTTGCAGTTTTCAAAAACGTAAAGACCCATCGTTTTTACGGACGCTGGAATCGTAACGCTTGTCAGACTGGAGTTCGCGAAGGCGTCACGCTCAATCGTGGTTATAGTGGATGGTATGGAAATGCTCGTAAGACCCTCCATACCGCTAAAAGCGCCCCGGGGTATGGTCGTCCAGCCGGTCGGTATATTGATGGATATAAGGCTTTCGCAAAAGAGAAAAGCTCCATTTCCAATAGTCTCCAGCCCCTCCGGTAGTGTTACTCCGCTCAAGCTCGAACAGCCGTTAAAAGCCCCTCCTCCAATGCTTTTCAAGCCGGAGGGCAGATTGATCGTCGCAAGAGCAAAGCACTCGAAAAAAGCGCTCTTCCCAATGGTTTCGAGGCTGGAATTGTTCGAAATAACGCAGCTTACAAGTTTATCGCAGCCCCAAAAGGCGTCTTCCCCGATTTCCAGCAGGCTGTCGGGGAGGGTAATACTTTCGAGATACCCCCAGGAAAAAGCGCTTTCCGCAATGGCGAGCAGACCGTCGGGGAATGTGATGTTTTTCAATTCAGGATGATTGTTACTGGTATTTTCCAAAGTTGTGCCCCGAAAGGCGCCCGCCCCGATGCGCGTGATGGTATAGCCCGCGTTCGCTATAGCCTCGAAGTCGGCGGAGAGGAATTCGTCGGTCACAGCTGGCCCATACCAATCCATCATATCATAGTCGTCATAAAATTCTCTGTATTTGCAGTCGGTGATGGTGACGGTTTTGGCTGTATCATCAGTTACTTCATAGGTCAGAAACCTCGCGTGTCCTGTCACCACGGAGCCTTCCGCCACCGGGCTTTGCGGCGGCAAAACAAACAGCAAAGCGCAGATAAGCGCCAGAAGCAGAGCGGCGCCCAAATGCCGCCCGATACAGCGTCCGATAGCTGAAATATTTTTTCTCACGGCGACTTCCTCCCTTGAATTTAGGATTTACCAGACAACTATCCAGTATTATTGTAGCATGACTTGATTTTCCGCGGGGTACAGTCTTTAGCACAAAAGGTACAGTCTGGTGTTTTTCCATGGTCATTCCGGATCCATTTTTTTGGATTCCGGCATAAAGCCGGAATGACGGGCAGGGAGGTGACGGGAAGGGATGCGCCATGTTTGGATCCCGCCATTGAAAATTCCTGTTTTTAGCGGTATAATACCGTTAAGAAGCAAGGGGCGCGCTTCCTGACGAAGGGGTGAGCATATGGCGGCGATTCTCGTTATCGACGACGATCCGTATATCCGGGAACTGGCGGGGGCGCTGCTCGCCGGAGAGGGTTTTTCCGTGCGCGAGGCGAAAAACGGGCGCGACGCGCTGCAAAAACTCGGCGAAGCCAAAGTCGACCTCTGCGTCCTCGATCTCATGATGCCGGAAATGGACGGCTACGAATTTTGCCGCCACGCCCGCCGGTACTACGCGGACCTGCCGATACTGATGCTGACCGCCAAAGGCGAACTGGGCCATAAAGTCAGGGGCTTTGAGCTGGGGGCCGACGACTATCTCACCAAGCCGTTCGAGGGCATGGAACTGGTCGTCCGGGTGAAGGCGCTGCTGAAACGCTACCATATAGCGGCGGCGCAAACGGTGCGGATAGGTTTTCTCGTTTTGGATAAAACCAGCTACTCCGTCATGACCGGCGGCGCGCGCAGCGATATCCCGATGAAAGAATTTGAGCTTTTGTTCAAATTAGGCGGCGCTCCGGGCCGGACTTTTGCCCGCGACCAGCTGATCGAAGACGTGTGGGGCTTTGATTTTGAAGGCAATGAGCGCACGCTGGACGTGCATATCGGGCGGCTGCGCGAGCGTTTCCCCCCGGAGAGATCTGGCTTCAAGATCACGACCGTGCGGGGGTTGGGGTACCGTCTGGAGGTGACGGGATGAAGCGCTGGCAGCCGCCTGTGTCTGCGCGCGCGGCGCTCGGCATATCCGCCATGGTCGCTGTTTTGCTGTGCTGCCAGATGGCGGGGCTGGCGGGGTATGCCTTGATTTTTCCGCCGGTGGACCGTCCGATCCCCTGGCTGGCGCATCTCACCGTCTCTTTCTTCGGCTTCGCGGCGTTCATAGGCCTGGCCGCGCTGGGGTCCTTCTGGATCAGTCACAGCGCCTTCTGGAAAAAACAAAACAGCGCTCGCTGGGGATTATTGGAAGAAACACTGGAGGCCCTCAGCCAGATCGCCCGGGGGAATTTCACCGTGCGGGTCTCCGCCCATGAGAACGAACCGTTCGCCGAACTGGCGGCCAGCGTCAACAAGATGGCGCGGGAGCTGGGCTCGATGGAAAACCTGCGGCAGGATTTTATCTCCAACGTATCCCACGAAATACAGTCGCCGCTCACCTCCATCGGCGGGTTTGCGGCCCTCCTGCGCGACGGGGCCCTGACGCCCGGCCAGCGCGCGCATTATATCGATATCATCGAGGCCGAGAGCAAGCGCCTCAGCAAACTCAGCGACAACCTGCTCCGGCTGTCCGCGCTGGAGGGGGACGCCGCCGTCAGCAGGCGCGCCTACCGTTTGGATAAGCAGCTGGAACACATAGCGCTCCTGCTGGAGCCGCAGTGGATGGAAAAAAATATCAGCGTCGAGGCCGAACTCCAGAAAATAACCTACGCCGGCGATGAGGATCTGCTCTCGCAGGTATGGGTCAATCTGCTGCACAACGCCGTCAAATTCACGCCGCCCGGCGGCAGCGTCGGCATCGCTCTTTCCCTCGACGGGGACAGCGCGGTCTGCCGGATCTCAGACACCGGCGCCGGCATCGCCCCGGAAGACAAAGCGCATATTTTCGAGCGGTTTTACAAGGCCGACAAGTCCCGCGACCGTTCTTTGGGCGGCAGCGGTCTGGGGCTGTCTTTGGTCAAGAAAGCCGTCGAGCTTCACGGCGGCCTGGTTTCCGCGGAAAGCGAGCTGGATAAAGGGTCGGTATTCACCGTGACTTTGCCCATGACTTTGCCGTTATCTTAGTAGGGCGCCCAAAAAAAGGAGGAATTTTCCATGACAGTGACCGAAGCTTTGAACGCCCGGCGTTCGACCAGAGCCTTTTTACCCGCTCCCGTCGCAAGAGAGAAACTCGACGCTGTTTTGACGGCGGCGGCCCGCACTCCCTCGTGGGCGAATTCACAGCCCTGGGAGGTGTTCGCCGCGGCCGGCGGCGCTCTGGAGCGGATCCGCGCCGCCTACAAAGATAAGTACGCGCAGAAAGCCAAGGCCGATCTGGAGACGCCCCGCCCGGCCCGGTGGACGGAGGACGCGCTCGGGCGCATGCACGCGCTTCAGCCCGGCATAAAGCGGGACTGCGGTGAGGCGGCCGCTCGTTTCGGCGAACTCAATCAGGCGCTGTTTTACGCGCCGGCGGTCCTCTATATTTGCATGGACAAGATCCTGTCGGAATGGTCGCTCTATGACATCGGCGCATATTCGCAGAGCGTCATGCTCGCGGCGGCCGAACAGGGGCTCGCCACCATACCGGCGATCACGCTGGTCCTTTTTCCCGACGTGCTCAGGCGCGAGCTGGAGATCCCGGACCACCTCAAACTCACCATCGGCATAGCGATCGGGTACGCCGACCCGGAAAACGGGATCAACAAGTTTGTCAGCGACAGAAAAACGCTGGAAGAAACGGTGCGCTATTTTAAATTTTAGTCACACTCGGGGGTGCGTTCGCTTTTGTTTTTCGCTCGAAATTTGATATACTTGGTTTATGTGCAAATATACAACCATACGGAAAAGAGGAAATCATGTGGTGAAAAAGCTATCTCTCGGGATAACATCATGGCCTGAGGACGAACGTCCTCGAGAACGTTTATTGACACGTGGGTCACATGCACTTACTGACGCGGAACTTCTTGCAATACTCATCCGCGTGGGTACACAGGGGCAAAGCGCTGTCGAACTTGGCCGAGAGTTGCTGCAGTGTTTCGGCTCGTTGCAGGAGATGATGGCTGCCCCGATTGCGGCGTGGAATGGCATCAAGGGGCTTGGCAAAGCAAAACAAGCGCAACTGCTGGCCGCACTGGAACTGGGGCGACGCGCCGCGTTGCCCACTGTACGGGAAAAAACAATAATAAAGAGCTCGAAGCAAGCGGTGGATTATTTTTCCGTGCGGTTGCGCGGGTTGCCTGAGGAACATTTTCGGACGGCATTTGTGAATCGTCAGGGAAGACTTCTAGACGATGCGCTTATCGCAGAAGGGATTGTAGATAGCGTTCGTCCGCATATGCGTACTATTGTTATAAAAGCACTGCAAACAAACGCTTCAGCACTTATTGTAGCGCATAACCATCCCTCAGGCGATGCAAGCCCCAGTGTGGCAGACAAGTCTTTAACGGTTGACATCATATCGGCTTGCCGATTGATTGGGATTAAAATTTTAGACCATGTAATTGTCGCGGATGACAACATATTCAGTTTTTCTGATTCAGGTCTTCTGGACGTGTTGCAACTCGAAGCTTTATCAACGATTATTTAGTTATGGTGATATGATGAATAACGAATTCAGGCAGATGGCTATTGAGATTCTACAGCGTGACGAAGAATTACCCAGTGAGTGGGCGCATATTTTCTTCCCGCCGGAGAAGCGTGAATACGAGTTGGTCTACTACGGTAAGGAGCGGGGAGAGGATATACTTGCCGATACTATGGCTGTACCTTTGCAACCGGTTAGCACCTTCGGTAAAAACAGCGACGATTGGCATAACAAACTCATTTTTGGCGACAACTTGCAAGTTATGAAAACTCTGCTCAAAATGAAGGAAAAAGGAGAACTCGTTAACGCTGACGGAACACCTGGCGTGCGGCTTATTTACATTGATCCGCCGTTTGCCACAAAGAAAGAATTTCTTGGTAGTAAAGAACAAAGAGCATATCAGGATAAAATCATAGGTGCAGAATTTGTAGAGTTTTTACGCCAACGCTTAATTATCATGAGCAAGCTTTTGACGCCAGATGGATTCATTTGTGTACATCTGGATTACAGAAAGAAACACTATATAAAAATCATCATGGATGAGATCTTTGGGGAAAACAGTTTCCGTAATGAAATAATAGTTAACCGTGTCAAAAAAAGCAACCATGAACGAGAGAAAGTCCGGAAACTTAACGAAGAGTTTGATACCATTCTTTTGTATGCAAAGTCGGAAGGGGCGCAGTTGCTCCCGCCGACGAAAGTTGCTAAAAAAGGACCAAGATGGCATGGATTTGATGCGCCAAATTTTCGAACAGGCATGGATTACAGTCTGTTTGGGCGTAAACCCAACTCCAATAGGCATTGGTCTTGGGAAGAATCCCGCGCAAGGGTAGCTGTGAACAATTATGTACGCTATGAAAAAGAACGCATTGATGATGAAACAATTGAAGAATATTCTCAGCGTATTGGAACGGATATTGACAGTATGGAGTTTATTAGAGCCAAACCTTCTACAGGTACGCCTGAATATTTCATTCCTGCGTCTGATTCAGTGCTATGTAACAATGTTTGGAATGATATTTCCGCATATTCTTTTTCAAATGCATATCCCACAGAAAAAAGTGAAGCATTGTTATCCAGGATTATTGGAATGATCACTAATTCAAGGGACATTGTTCTTGACGCTTTTGCTGGATCTGGCACAACTTGCGCAGTCGCAGAAAAACTTGGCCGCCGTTGGATCAGCATAGATTGCGGCAAACTGTCCATTTATACCATTCAAAAGCGATTGCTAAATTTAAAACTTGAGATTGGCAACAAGGGAAAGCATATTAATGCAAAACCATTTACCCTTTACAATGCGGGACTCTATGACTTCTCCACTCTTAAACAACTTCCGTGGGCCGACTGGCGCTTCTTCGCCCTTCAATTGTTTGGGTGCAAGGATGAACCACACGAGATCGGCGGTCTGAGATTAGATGGCAAACTCAGAAGAGCCAGCGTAATGGTATTCAATCATCGTGAAAATCCAGGGAAACGCATTGATGAGGAAACCATTGAAGACATCCACAACGCTGTCGGCAAACTAATCGGTAACCGATTTTTCATTGTTGCGCCCAGAGGTGTTTTCGACTTTCAACAGGATTACATTGATCTTGAGGGAATTCGTTACTATGCTCTACGCATCCCTTATTCAATCATCAACGAACTGCACCAAAGGGAATTTTCCGCATTACAACAGCCAAACGATGCAACATCTGTCAATGAAACGGTTAATGCAGTCGGATTTGATTTTATTCAACCGCCAAAAGTGGAATGGTCTCTCAGCATTGTGAAACGCGAGAACTGTGATGAAGCATGTCTAAGAATCAAATCGTTCAAGAGCCGCGCCCGACTGCGTGGAAAGGACACGCAAGGCGAATGGGAAACTTTTTCAATGCTTATGCTTGATTACGATTACAACGGTAAAATCTTTGATATGGACGCCGTAGCCGATGCTCATCAGATGCAAAAAAATGATTGGCAAGTCTTTTTCCCCCTTGAACGTCTTGGTGTAAACATTATGGTAAATTTCATTGACATATATGGTAACGAGGCGCGAGAGATGATTACCCGAAACACATTTTCCCCGGCTGCGACTCAATCCAAACCCGTTAAGAAAAAGAAGACGAGGAGTTGATTTAATGCCACGCAATGCCGACAATCAGCAGTTTCGCAATGAAGAATTGGTACTCAGAATTAATCAGGCTGTAGATCGTTCTCGCTGGGATGAAAGCCGATACGAGGCTTTCATTGATGAGTTGTGCGGCTCCCGCGAATACCAGAAAGAGGCTATTCGCGTTACTCTTCGCTATCTTCTGGCGGGTGAATATTTCGATTTGCACGCACTTGCCAAAGAAAATTTTAACACTAACGATGCCCTCGAAGCGCGTTATGGCTCTTGGCCCGGCATGGAACGACATTTACAAATGCCGGACAAACTTTCCGCGTCTCTTGATTTGGCGACCGGTGTAGGCAAAAGTTATGTTCTGTATGGACTTGCCGCCATCCTTCTGGCGGAAGGGGCAGTTGATCGTGTCCTTGTCCTATGCCCATCAACAACTATTGAATACGGATTGATGAAGAAATTTGGCGAACTGGCCGCCAATGCCGATCTGCGTGAGCTATTGCCGCCGGATAGCAAAATCAACGCGCCGTCAATTATCAATGCCAGTCAAACAATAACAGAGGGAAGCATCTGCGTAGAAAACTACCATGCAGTGCTTGAACATGTCGGTTCATCTATTCGCGAGAGCCTGAAAGGAAAAGGGGAACGGGCCGCGGTATTGAACGATGAAGCGCACCATGTCGCCAATGAATCAGGAACAAAGTTAAAAAAGTGGAAAGAATTCTTGACAAACCCTGATTATGCGTTTCGTTATATTGTCGGTGTTTCCGGTACATGTTACGTTAAAGACGAGTATTTCGCTGACGTGATCTTTCGCTATTCATTACGACAGGCGATTGAAGAGAAATATATTAAAAAAGTTGATTATATAGCCGAAATGCCGCGCACGGGTGAACCAGACGATAAATGGCAACTAATCCGCAATCAACATGAAGAAATTAAGCGCAAACTCAGAAACAGAGATATCATACCGCTTACCATTATCGTCACCCAAACCATTAGCGATTGTAAAGATGTTGCTGAAGAATTAAAAGGGTTCCTTATTGAGCAAGCCGGAATTTCTGTAGAGGACGTAGCAGATAAAGTTCTCGTCATTTACAACAATGCTCCAGATTTGAAAAAATTGACTTCTGTTGATCGGCCTAATAGCCCGGTGGAGTGGATAGTGGCCGTTTCCATGCTCAATGAGGGCTGGGATGTAAAACGGGTCTTTCAGATTGTGCCACATAAAGAACGCGCATTTAACAGTAAATTGCTTATAGCACAAGTTCTCGGACGAGGCCTACGCGTCCCAAATGATTGGGTTGGCAAGCAACCGGAAGTAACGGTCTTCAATCACGATGCGTGGGCGCCGCGCATTCGGCATCTTGTCAACGAAATATTGGAGATTGAAAAACGGCTTACATCACGGATAATCGAAGACTCCGCTTATCATTTTGATCTTCTAAATATTGATTATACTCTTAAGCAAACTTCCGTTGAAAAGCAGATGGAAGGTGAGTACGCGTTATTTACCAAAGGCTATGTTGATCTGGCGACCGATTCACCGGCGGAAGATGTCAGCATTGAATTTGAGCGAGCTACAACGGGTGAGCGCTATAAATGGCAGACAACAATATATCATAAAACCTATACTCCCAATGAGATTGCCCACGCTATGTACGCCCGGTTGGAAGAAGCCCAAGACGCGGACGATCCGAATCCCATAATGCGTACAATTTACACGGATCAGTTCCCCATAACTCGTTTAGAAGAAATTGTTAAAAGCTCTTTGGAGAGGCGTAACACCGGTGTTGCCACAGAGAGCATGAAACAGAAATTCCTTCAATCATTGGGCACCTTGCGTCGTCAGATGTCGAAGAATGTACGTTACACTCCCATCGTGGATCGCTTTCAGACAATCTCTACCCGTCAGCGTCAGGCAAACAGCGTATCAGTTGCTGAACTCCGCAGTAGCAAATCTATATTTTTCACCGACCAGACCCGTAACAGCCTTGTTGATGAACAGATTGAGTTTTTCGACGAAGTGACTGAACAGGGAAGTGGGTATAAGGGGATTCCGATTGGGAATAGATATGATTTCAAAACACCTATGAACTTGGTTATTGCAGATTCAGATAACGAGCAACGTTTTATCAAAAGGCTTATTGAATCCAACACGGTCGAGCGTTACGATGCTTGGCTTAAGTCTGCGGCTACACGATTCTATGAAATTGATTATGCATGGAAGAAAGGAGAGCATCCTAAACGAGGCAAATTCAGCCCAGATTTTTTTATCAAGGCTGGAGATTTGATCATAGTTGTAGAAATAAAGGGTGATGAAGAATTACGTGAACCGTCGGATGAAAATATAAAAAAATATGAATATGCTATGCTTCATTTCGAAAGGATCAACGAACACTTGAAAGCGAGCGGTGATCCGATGCGATATAAGCTTACATTTTTGACGGAGCAAAGTTACAATCAATTTTTCCAGAGCTTAAAAGAGGAAACGATTGTAAATTTCAGATCAGAGCTTGATGTGAGACTCACGGAGATACAAGTATGAGCTGGATTGTCGCCGAAGGATATGAAACAAATCGAATAGAATTTAAGAGGGAACTGACTGACGATTTAGAGCGTAAAGCTGTTGGCTTTTTGAACTCACAGGAAGGCGGTTTTATCTATTTCGGCGTGGGTGATGATGGAAGCATTAATGGCCTGGACGACATTGACGGCGACCAGTTGAAAATTGTTAATAGGCTTAAAGACAATGTTTTGCCCAATACATTGGGGCTGTTCGATGTTATTGCGGAGAACCATGATGGCAAACGGATTATTAAGCTCATCATATCAAGCGGAGTTGAAAAACCGTATTATATTCGCAAATACGGAATGTCGCCTAATGGATGCTATATTCGGATTGGCAGCGGCGTACAACCCATGACAACGCAAATGATTGACTACATGTACGCGCGGCGGAGAAAAGTTTCATTGAATAATACTGTGTCGCCGCGTAGAGAACTGACATTCAACCAGCTTAAGATATACTACGAAGGAAAAGGTTTAGTGTTGGGCAAGCAGTTCAAGCGAAACATTGATCTGCTGACCGCTGACGGCGAGTACAACTATAACGGCTATCTGTTGGCTGATGAAAACGGCACATCCATCAAAGTTGCAAAATACGCGGGCATTGATAAAGTCGATTTGATAGAAAATGAAGAATATGGGTACTGCTGTTTGATAAAGGCCGCAAATTTGGTTCTCGAAAAACTAACAGCTGAAAACAGGACTTTTGCAAAGATAACGCCCACAACCCGATTGGAGCGGAAGATGATTGACCCTTCGGCGCTTAGGGAAGCGGTCATCAACGCATATGTGCATACTGATTGGTCTCGTGAAGTGCCGCCGGTGGTGGAACTGTTCGCTGACCGGGTAACGGTCACCTCGTATGGAGGACTTGTCGACGGACTTTCACAGGAGGATTTTTTCAACTGTGTGTCTATGCCTAGGAATCGTGTTCTGATGCGGGTTTTCAAGGATGTTGGAATGGTTGAGCACCTTGGCTCAGGTCTGGGGAGAATACTCAAGGCCTATGATAAAACTGTTTTCAAGTTCACTCCAAATTTCATGATTGTCACCTTTCCTTTTGTGGGAGGATTTACAATGCCAAACGACATTGTAAATGGCACTGTAAATGGCACTGTAAATCAAGCAGCCCCGATTGACCGGATACTTGAACTAATAAACAATGATGACAGCATAACTGTAGACGAACTTGCTCAAAGACTTGGCAAAAGTCGTCGGACTATCATGCGTGAAATCAAAAAACTCAAAGATGCGAAAATATTAGACAGAATCGGTTCTGACAAAACCGGCCGTTGGGAAATCATTGGATAACAACGATTGGCGGAACAAAATAATCCGCGTATTTTTTCAGAGCGATAGTCTTGGAAAATAAAATTGGAAAAGAGTGTAATTTTTTTATGGCGGACACCGTCTTATATATGGAGGAGTTGGCGGCCGGATTATGCCGGGCCGGACAGACGTTAAGCACCGCCGAGTCGTGTACGGGCGGGCTGCTCGGCGGATCGCTGACGGATATGCCCGGCAGCAGCGCCTATTACCTGGGCGGCGTCGTCAGTTACGCCAACGAACTGAAATGCGCTCTGCTGGACGTGCGGGCCGAGAGCATCCGGCTTTACGGCGCTGTGAGCGAGGTGGTGGCGAAAGAAATGGCGGCGGGGGCGCGGCGGGTGACAGGCAGCGACTGGAGCCTGTCCGTGACGGGCGTGGCCGGGCCGGGGGCGGCGGAGAACAAACCGGCCGGATTGGTATGGATCGGTCTGGCCGGGCCCGGGCTGCTCTGGGCCGGCGAATTCCGTTTTAGCGGCGGACGCCGGGAAGTGCGGCGTCAGGCGGTGGAAAAAGCGATCTTTCTTTTGGCGAAAAAATTACGCCCGGCGATCCTATAGCACAAAAAAACTCCAAAAACAGGAATTTGACGCTTGACACCGCCTGGGATTGATGCTATACTCAAATTAGCGAACATGTGTTCGCATCAGGAAAGGAGAATTTATGTTAAACAATGATACGCTGAAAGCGCTTGACACCGCGCTTGCCGGCATTGAAAAGCAGTTTGGCAAAGGTTCCATCATGAAGCTGGGTGAAGCGTCGGCTAATTTGACCGTGGCGGTGATCCCCACCGGTTCGATCGCCTTGGATATGGCGCTGGGGGTCGGCGGCGTGCCGCGCGGGCGCGTCATCGAGATCTACGGCCCGGAATCGTCAGGCAAGACGACCGTCGCCCTGCATATCATCGCGGAAGCGCAAAAACTGGACGGCGTGGCGGCTTTCATCGACGCGGAGCACGCGCTGGACCCCCTCTATGCCAAGGCTTTGGGCGTCAACACGGAGGAACTGTACATTTCCCAGCCGGATACGGGAGAGCAGGGTTTGGACATATGCGAGGCGCTGGTGCGCAGCGGCGCGCTGGATGTCATCGTCATCGATTCCGTGGCCGCTCTCGTGCCGCGGGCCGAGATCGAGGGCGACATGGGGGACAGCCATATGGGTCTGCACGCCCGTCTCATGTCGCAGGCGCTGCGCAAATTGACCGGCGCCATCAGCAAAAGCAAGACCTGCGTTATTTTTATCAACCAGATCAGAGAGAAGATCGGCGTGTCGTTTGGCAACCCCGAAACGACCACCGGGGGCCGGGCGCTGAAATTTTATTCCTCCGTGCGCATGGACGTGCGCAAAGTGGAAGTGATCAAACAAGGGCAAGAGATACTGGGCAATCATACCCGCGTCAAAATCGTCAAAAACAAAGTGGCCCCGCCGTTTAATTTTGCTGAGTTCGACATAATCTACGGGCAGGGCATCTCCAAAGAAGGCAGTCTGGTCGATTTGGGCGTGCAGACCAAGGTCCTGCAAAAATCCGGCTCCTGGTATTCCTACGGCGAGGAAAAACTCGGCCAGGGACGCGAGAACGTTAAAGATCTGCTGCGTCAAAACAACGCGATGGCGGAGGAGATCGAAAAGGAAATCAGGGAACGGCTCCGCCGGAACGCGGAAGCGAAGACGGCCGCGAAGACTTCAAAGGCGCCCGCAGGCGACGAGGCGGCGGGCGGCGCGAAAACGGACGAACCCGCGTATGATGTGGAAGAAATCGTTTTCAATGACGAAGACTGACCGGAGGGCGGACGGCAAAGCGCAGGGCGGCAAGGCGCCGGGCAACCCGCTGGCCGCCGCCCTGCGCTGCCTGACGCGCCGGGCCTATACGGCGCGGGAATTGACGGATAAACTCCGCGAGCGCGGTTTTTCCGCGGAGGAATCGGCGGCGGCCGTCGCTCAGGTCCTGGAATGGCGTTATATCGACGACGAGGATTACGCGCGCCGTTACTGCCGCCTGTGGCGGGAACGGCGCTCACTGCGCCGCATCCAAAACGAGATCAGGCGGCGCGGCGTGGAGGAGGAGATCATCACCGCCGCGCTGGCCGCGGAATATCCGCCGGGACAGGAGGTCGCCAACTGCCGCCGCGCCATGCTGAAAAAAGACCGGGCAGCGGCGGGCAAAACCACGGCGGCCCTTTACCGGCAAGGGTATAGCGAAAGGAATATCCGCCGGGCGCTGTCCGAGCACGGCGAAGGATGTCAAAATTAATATACTTTTTTGGAAAATAGTATGCGCCCCCCTATTGACAAAGGCGGCCGGCTTCATTAAAATAATTATGTTTAGAGCTGTTTTTTGTGGCAATAATTTATAGATCGCCTGATAGATTTTATTGAAATCAGACTGTGTCGATGTCACGCCCGCCTGTCGGTTCCATTCATAAGGAAGAAGTATTGGGGCGTGACTTTAGATATTTATCCGCATAATTTATTAGACTGAGATCTATTGATATCGCAAACAACCGAGCCGCGCCTGTAGCGTGAAAAACAGTGCTAAAATGGTGCTGTTTTTTGTTGTTAAAATTTGACAAAGGGGGAACCGTAGTAGGATGGGAGATTTATTGACAGTTATCGTCATTTTCGCCGCGACTGTTATCGGCGGATTTATTGGCTGGGTCATCCGCAGACAAACGGCGGAAAAGGTTATCGGCACAGCGGAAAAAGAGGCGGAACGACTGATCAAAGGCGCGGAGAGCGCGGCGGAAACGAAAAAACGGGAAGCGGTTGTCCTGGCGAAAGAAGAAGTCGTGCGGATACGCGGCGAAGTGGACAAGGAGACAAAGGAACGGCGGAGCGAGCTGCAGCGCATGGAGCGCCGGGTATTGCAGCGGGATGAAACCCTGGATAAAAAATCGGAGACCCTGGAACGCAAGGAAGATAACATCCAGCGGCGCGAGAGCGAGCTGGAAAAAAAGAGCGAGGAAATCGACGCCGTGGTGGCGCAGCAAAAAGCGGAGCTCATACGTTTGGCCGGACTGACGCCGGAAGAAGCCAAGCAGATTCTTTTGCGCAATCTCGAGGAAGAGCTGGCGCGCGAATCGGCCATACGGATCAAGGATTTTGAAGCGCGGGCCAAGGAAGAAAGCGAAAAGCGGGCCAAAAACATTATTTCCCAGGCCATCCACCGCTGCGCGGCTGATTATGTGGCCGAGACCACGGTTTCTGTCGTCACTTTGCCGAACGACGAGATGAAAGGCCGGATCATCGGCCGGGAAGGCCGCAATATCCGCGCTCTGGAGACGCTGACCGGCATCGACCTGATCATCGACGATACGCCGGAAGCGGTGATTCTTTCCGGTTTTGATCCGATCCGCCGGGAGATTGCCCGGCTGGCTTTGGAAAAACTCATCATTGACGGCCGGATCCACCCGGCCCGCATCGAGGAGATGGTGACCAAGGCCAAAAAAGAAGTCGATCAGAACATCAGGGAAGAAGGGGAGCGGGCCATGTTTGAGGCCGGCGTGCACGGCCTGCACCCGGAAATAGTTAAACTGCTCGGGCGCCTGCGTTTTCGCACCAGCTACGGCCAGAACGTATTGCGCCATTCCATCGAAGTGGCGCAGTTGTCGGGTTTTATGGCGGCCGAACTGGGTCTGGACGTGCAGGCGGCCAAACGGGCCGGTCTGCTGCATGATATCGGCAAATCCGTGGATCACGACTCGGAAGGCACCCATATCGAGCTGGGCGTGGACATCTGCCGCAAATACAAGGAGCCGGCGGAAACCATCTACGCGGTGGAGAGCCATCACGGCGACGTGGAACCGAAGACCCTGACGGCGGTGATCGTCTCGGCGGCGGACGCCATATCGGCGGCCCGGCCGGGGGCGAGACGGGAGACGCTCGAGTCCTATATTAAGCGGCTGCAAAAACTGGAGGAGATCGCGGATCAGTTCGAAGGAGTGGAAAAATCTTACGCTATCCAGGCCGGCCGGGAGATCCGCGTGATCGTCAATACGGAAAAGATCAACGATATCCTGGCGCCGAAAATAGCTTATGATATAGCGAAAAAGATCGAATCGGAACTGGAATATCCGGGCCAGATCAAAGTAGTGGTGATCAGGGAAACGCGCGCGGTGGATTTCGCAAAATGAAGGTCCTCTTCATCGGCGATATCGTCGGCCGCCCGGGGAGGCAGGCCGTGCGCGACCTTCTGCCCGCCCTGCGGCGGGAATATGACGATCCGCTCGTCGTCGCCAACGCGGAAAACGCTTCTGGCGGCCGCGGCCTGACGAAGGAAAACGCCGCTGAACTCTATGACGCGGGCGTCCATTTTATCACGATGGGCAATCATGTCTGGGATAACCGCCAGATATTGGATTTTATAGACGACGACCCGCGCCTGATCAGGCCGGCGAATTATCCGGCCGGGGCGCCGGGGCGGGGAACGGGCGTCGTCACGCGTCAGGGGCGCAAGGTCGGGATCCTGAACCTGTCTGGGCGGGTTTTTATGGCGCCGCTGGATAACCCGTTCGCGCTGGCGGGGCAGCTGGCGGCGAAGCTGCGGCAAGAGACGCCGCTGGTCGTCATGGATTTTCACGCGGAGGCCACCTCGGAAAAACAGGCGATGGGCTGGTTTATGGACGGCAAAGTCAGCGCCGTGCTGGGCACGCATACCCATGTGCAAACGGCGGACGCGCGGATCTTGCCTAAAGGCGCGGCTTATATCACGGACGTCGGCATGACGGGGCCGGCGGACTCCGTGCTCGGCGTAAAAAAAGAGATCATCATCAATAGTTTTCTCAGCCAAATGCCGGCGCGTTTTGATGTGGCCGGCGGGGAAACACGCCAATTCAACGCTGTTTTGCTGACTTTGGACGAGCAAACAGGAAAGGCGGCGGAGATTGAAACCATACAGCGTTTGCTATGAAGCGGATCTGCACACGCATACCATCGCTTCCGACGGCGAGCTGGCCCCTGCGGAGCTGGTTCGCTATGCCGCCGGCGGCGGGGTGCGGCTGCTGGCCGTAACGGATCACGACACTTTGAGCGGCCTGCCGGAGGCGCAGGAGGCCGCGGCGGCCGCCGGGATTGAGTTTTTGCCCGGGCTGGAAATAAATACCTCTTGGCGCGGGCGGGAGATCCATGTGCTGGGCTATCTGCCGTCCGCCTTTTCGCCGCTTTTGGCG
The DNA here is from genome assembly GCA_031266805.1 of Gracilibacteraceae bacterium. Lineage (GTDB taxonomy): Bacteria > Bacillota > Desulfitobacteriia > Desulfitobacteriales > Syntrophobotulaceae > JAIRRL01. Next base: position 35,972 of record JAISAH010000080.1, on the reverse strand, counting down.
CAGCGGCTGGCGGATATCCGCGTTAAGCGCTTTGAGCGGATGCAGCGCATCGTTGATAAACTGAACTCTCTGGGGATAGGGCTCCGGCCGGAAGACGTGCTGCGGGAAGCCGCCGACGCGGCGCCCGGCCGGCCGCATATTGCCAAAGCGCTTTGCCGCGGGGGATACGGCGCGAGTGTGGCCGACGCTTTCCGGCACTGGCTCGCGCAGGGAGCGCCGGCTTTTGTGCCGCGTTACCCTTTGACGCCGGAGGATGCCGTCGCCTGGATCCGGGAGGCGGGCGGAATCCCTGTGATCGCCCATCCGGGCGATGCGGATCTGACCGCGGCGGAGATCGCCGCCTGGATGCCCGGCGGCTTGCGGGGGCTGGAAACGCGCCATCCCCATCACGACGAGGCCCAGACCGCTAAATATACGCGCTGGGCGGATGAACTCGGGCTGATCCGCACGGGAGGCTCCGATTTTCATGGGCCGGGAGTCAGACCGGGGACGGAACCGGGCTGCCGCGGCGTGAGCCTGGCCGAGGCGGAAATATTGCGCCGGGGTTTCACCGGCGGCGCCTGAGGGAGCATATGATGTCTGACGGGCAGAAAATCATGCGGGCCGCCGGCTTTTTGATGGGAGCCAACCTCATGTCCCGTCTGCTGGGGTTTGTGCGCGAATCCCTGATGGCCGGGCTTTTTGGCAAAACAGCCGCCACCGACGCCTATAACACGGCGTTCATCCTGCCGGATCTGGTCTATTGGCTGCTGGTGGGCGGCATTCTCAGCGCGGCCTTCATACCTGTGCTGTCCTCTTTTATCGCCGAAAAAAGGGAGGACGAGGGCTGGATCGTCGTCAGTTCCATCGTCAACATGAGTTTCATCCTCCTGTGTCTTCTGGTTATCGCCGCGATTTTTGCCGTGCCGGCTTTCGTGGCTTGGCAGGCGCCCGGTTTTACCCCGGAAAATCAGGCCCTGACCGTCACGCTCTGCCGCATACTGCTGCTCCAGCCCGTTTTGCTGGCTTTCAGCGGTATAGCCATGGGTATTTTGAATTCCTATAAAATATTCTGGCCTTCCGCCGTGGGGGCCGTATTGTATAACGCCTGTATCATCGTCTGCGGCGGGCTGTTCGCCGATTCGAGCCGGCCGGAGAGCATATCCGGGTTCGCCTTCGGCGTCGTGCTCGGCGCGCTGGTGAATTTTCTCGTCCAGGCCCCGTTCCTGCGCCGAGTCGGGCTGACCTATCATCCCGTTATCGACTGGCGGCATCCGGGGGTGCGCCGGATCCTGGCCCTCGCGCTGCCGATCATCATTATGTACGCCATGAATCAGCTGCAAGTGGTCGTCAACACCAATCTGGCCTCAAGTCTGCCGGCGGGAAGCGTATCGGCTATCTGGTACTCTTACCGGCTGTTCCAGCTGCCGGTCGGGATCTTCGCGCTCGCCATAGGGGTCGCGGTCCTGCCCACGCTGTCGGAGCAGGCGGCGCTCCGGCGGCGAGCGGATTTTGTCGCCACGCTGTCGGAAGCGATCCGCACCATCGCTTTCATAACGATCCCGATCTCTGTTTTTTTCATCATTTTGCGCTTCCCGCTCATCCGCCTGTTGTTTGAACACGGGGAATTCGGCGCGGCGGACACGGAAGCCACCGCGGCGCCGCTCTATTTTTTCGCGCTTGGCATCACCGCTCAGGCTGTTTTACAAATATTACCACGCGGATTTTACGCCATGCAAAACACCTGGCTTCCCGTGCTGGTCGGAACCATCGCGATGGCGGCGACGGTCGCGCTCATGTTTTTGCTCGTCGGACCGCTGGCCCACGGCGGACTGGCTTTTGCCACCTCTCTGGGCATAATCTTTCAGGATCTGCTGCTGTTTTTCATCCTGCGCCAGAAAACAGGCGGCTTGGACGGTTGGCGCATTCTGGGCACGCTCGTAAAAACTCTGGCCGTTTCCGCGGTGATGGGCGCGGCGGTCTGGCGGTGGAGTTCCATAGCCGTAATGTGGTGGGGGGCGGGGAAGCTTGGCTCCTGCGCGATTTTGGCCAGCAGCGCTCTGATCGGCCTGTTGGTTTTCCTCCTTTTCGCGGAACTGCTACGGATGCCAGAACTGCGCTCCGCCCTGCAACTTGTGGGCCGCCGCGGTTAGATTACGCGGTAAAAAGCTTTACCGCAAGCCCTCTGCTTCCTCGCGGGTCAATCCGGTATCTTTCCGCTCATTGATTAGGCGCGTCAGCTCGTCCGCCTGACTGTCCGAAAGGCGCCCGCCGCCGATAAAAGCGGCGAGAAACCTCGGCAAAGACCCGCCAAAGGCGTCCTCCACATAGCGGCGGCTCCGCCCGGCCTGGAACTCGTCGCGGCTGACCAGCGCCGTGACCGTCGCGTCGTCGTTTTTGAACAGGCCCCGTTCGCACAACCGCCGCAGAACTGTGTACGTCGTGGATTTTTTCCACTTCATCACCCGCGCCGCCAGCTTGACCAGCTCGGTCGAGTTGACGGGCTCGCTGTCCCATATCAATTCGGCGAATTTGGCTTCCTGCTCCGCCAGTCTGTAATCAGTCACAGCCACACCTGCTTTCCACGCATTGCGGGTTTAGTCTATCATAAGTAGACCTGCGTGTCAAGGCGAATTTTCAATCAGGTTTTTCCAATTTTTTGATTTTTCAATCGGTGCTTCCTTGAGCCTTAAGCCAAGCTGCCATGTCCGCAAGCGGCGCGCCGTCAACATGTGTCCCGGCGATGTAGTCGTCGGTAGTCGGGTTTTCCATGGTGGAAAGTATAAAAAAGTGGTTCAAATTGTCGTATAAATGAAACTCGAAATTGCTTTTATCGCCGACGAGTTCTTTATACGCCTCAAAATCCTTGTCCGGCGAGACCTGAAAATCTTTGCCGCCCTGCAAGATCAGGAACGGCTTGTCGGTCGTCAGCAGATATTCGCCGGCGGGGCGCGCGTCCATCTCGTCGATATATCCCTGCGGCAGGCCGTAATACGGTTTGGCGTCCTCGACTTGCCGCGTCAGCGCCTCGCGTTCGGACGGGTCGGCGAGGGAAATAAAATACATATTTTGGTTGTAAACGATATCCAGGAGACTGCGGGGACTGCCCGCCATGATCACCGCTCCCGCGAACACGCCGTCCGACTCCGCGACGATGCGGGGGGCGAGCATACCGCCGAAACTGTGCCCGACGACGAAGATCTTCGTGGCGTCGATCCGCTCGTTTTGCGCGAGTAACCGCCCCGCCATAATGGCGTCCTCGATCGTCTCCTCGCGCGCGGTGATGTTCGCGGCGGCGAGTTTGTCCGCGTGAGCGTAGGTGCGTTTGTCATAGCGCAGGACGGCGACGCCAGCGGCCGCGAGATAGTCGGAAATATCCTGGAAAACCTTTATGCCGTAAGCGCTCTCGTCCATGTCGCTCGGACCCGAGCCGTGGACGAGAACGACCGCGGGGACTTTTTCGCCGCCGGGCGGCAGAGCCAGCACGCCGTTCAGCGGATATTCCTCGCCGACAGTCACGCTTGTCTCCCCGGCGCGCAATTCGCCTTCGCCTTCGTTATCTGTGTAGCTGAAAAACAAGCCCGCTATTTTCATATCCTTGTCGTAGACCACGCGGGAAACGACGTCGCGGACACTATGCCGGGCCGTGACCAGACAAACGTAATATCCGTCCTGCAGGGAGGCCTCCGTGGAAATGATTTCAGCATATTCTCCCGCTTGCGCCACGGCGCCCTCCCAGGCCGCCTGCAACTGACCGGCGGTCAGCGACTGCGCCATCGTCTCATCGAAAGAGGCCGTCACCACATCGAAATTACCCATCGCTAAATCCGCCGCGGCCTGACGCGCCGCTGATTCAGCCGCCGCCAGCGTGCCGTCGTCGACGGCGTCATCGCTAGGAATGGCTTCAGTGGGAGCGTCGTCGGCGGCGGGAGCCTCGGTAACAGGGGTTTGCGCGGCGCAGGCCGCAAGCAAAGCGAGCAGCGCGGCGGCGCAAATGATCAATATTCGTTTCATTGCCGGATACCTCCAATCATTCATTCAATATTATAATAATGATAGCGCGCGCGCCCCGGAAAATCAATATGCCGGCGCAGTTTTTTGGAATGACGGGACAGGCCGAAAACCAAGGATATGACATTTTGAGGTAAAAATTTTATTGATTTTTATAAGGTGATGGTATAAAATGATGTTATGGAAATAATAGTAGACGCCAGTGCAATTATGGCCGTTATTGTAAAGGAACCTGAAAGGGATTTGGTTATACAATTAACCAAAGATGCCGTTATTATTTCTCCTAACATGGTAAGTTATGAAATCGCAAATGGTCTTACAAATAAGATTGAATTTACCACTTTCGATGGTAATATGTCCAGAGTTGGCAAAGAAATTGGTATTAATATTATGGGGGGATGAAGATGATGCTTATGTTTGATGTTTCCGAATTTACCCAAAACGCCACAAAAGTTTTTGACGCGGCATTAACAAATGAAGTGATTATCAGTAATAAGGATGGGAACAGGTATAAACTACTCCCTTTAGGGAATGAAAACAAGCAAGGGAAATCACCGTTTGAGGATATTCCATATATAACGGCAGATATAACGACACAGGAAATTGTAAAATTATTAAGAGAAGGCCGAGCAGGAGTATAACAGCCGATTTTAAGAGCTTGTAAAAATACCTTAAGAGCGGGCCATGTGGCGGTAGTCCCTGGGCAGGCAGCCTTTGTGTCTCTTGAAGGTCAGGGTAAAGGCGCTGGCTTTTTTATAGCCGACGATCTGGGCTATCTCCCCAATCGGCAGGTCTGAATCGCTGAGCAGGCGCTCGGCCCGCGCCAGGCGCTCCTCGATGATGAAGCGGTAAACAGGCGCGCCGTAATAGGCCCGAAAAGACTTTTTCAGCTTCGTGGGGCTCATATGAGCGAGCTTGGCCAGAGAATCAATCTTGATCTCCGTCTGGCAATGGGTGCGGATATAGACGCCAAGTCTCACAATTTCTTCTTCGTCCGCCTGGGTCAATTTCCACCATCCCCTTAGAAATAAGTGCATTTGATTTAAGTAAAAGTATGTATCCGCCCCGGTGAGGAGCGGATTTTTGTGAAAAAACGCGAGGCTTCTCCCTTACCCCCCTTTCAGGGGGGTGGTTCCGCTGCCGGAGGCAGCGGAACCGGGGGTCCGGGTCCAGGGTTACTTGGAACCGCCGAAGGCGTATACCGTCGTTTCCTGGGTGATATTACCAAAATCCACGCCCGTGGGGTCGTTCCCCGGCGTGAGGACTATGGCGGCTCTGGTCTGCGCGGCCAGAGCCGAGCCGGTCAGGGCGTCCACCAAAGTGCCCCCGTCCGCCGTGTAGATATTCGTGTAATCGAAGTCCAGAGCGTCGCGGACAGCCTTGTTCGTCTCGTAGCGCGTCGCGCCATAGAGCCTCGTGGCCCCGGCTATATCACGCACGAGGGTCGGACCGCCCAGGATCTAGGTCTGTCCCACCGGCGCGCCGCTCAAACTGCCGTCAGGGCCGGCGATTTGGATAGCGTAGCCGTTGGCGGCGGCAAACGACGCCGCGCTCACCGCGTCGGCGGTGGCGTTGTAGCCGATGACGAACGTGCCTTTTCTGTCAGTGAGTTTTGCGTTGACCAGAGCTGCCGTTTCAAAGCGGTCAGCGCCTGTCAGCGTTTCGACCGTGACGTCGGGCAGCGCCCTTTTCAGCGCGTCCACCGCCGCCGAGTTCAGAGCGCCGACGACATAGATCTTTTTCGCGCCCAAGCGCTGGATCTCCGCGATCACCGCGGGGTCGATACTGCCCATGCTGAGCAAAATGGGCGCGTTTTCCTGGCCGGCCAGCGGCGCCACGGCCAGAGCGTCGATCAGGTTACCCGGTCCGCCGGGAGCGATGATCACCGCATTAGCGCTCGTCCAGCCGCGACGGGAGATGGCCAGAGAGGTTTCTACCCGGTTTTGGCCGCTGATATAGGAGAGAGAGGCTTTGCTGACAATGACGCCGGGAGCCGCTGTTTCAGGCACTACGGGAACCTGCGCTTCGCTGCCGGAGCCGCCGTTCGGCGTTGGCGACCGTGCCGGAATATCCTGTTCCGCCAGGACGGTGTCAATCGCGTACAGGGAAAGATGATCTGTTTCGAAAATAACGCTGCCGCTTTGATAGGCGGTTTCCAGCGGCGCGGCCGTTCCGTCGGGAGCGAAATATCTGACTTGGGGTCTCTTGCCGCTGTCAAGCAGGACATAAGGCAGTTTGATCGTGAATTTTCCCGATGATAATCTTATGTCTGTCTTAGCGCCGCCGATGGCGATGGAAATGTCAAAGACCGCCGCGCCGTTGTTCATGATGCTTTGTTGGGCGGGACTCAACTGTTCCTGCTCAACATCCGCTTCGCCAACGGAAAAAACGATGCTGTCCGAAACGGCCGCTTCTTGCAGGAGACTTTCCATCGCGCCCATGTTCAGGGTGATTTCACCCACGGGAGAAGCGACGGTCAGGCTTTGCGCGGCGCTGTCCGCGACGGATTGTATAAGGTCTGTCCTAAGCTGCGCCTCCACCTTTTTGACCGCGACATACTCACCGCTCGGCGGCGCTTCCACTTTTATGATGATGTTCGTCAGTTCCTCGCCCTGTTGACTGTTAATTTTTTCCAGCGCTTTCTCCACGGCTGCGTCAATATTGGCGACAGCCACGCCTTCTTCGGTGACGCTGGGTTTAACGGACACAGTTACTTGATTTTCGTCAACGACCGGATCTTCCGCTTCCCCTTCGTCGGGCGCGGGCGCCGTCATATCCAGAACCACCGCGCCGCCGTCAAAGATCCAGAGATCCCAGACCGTATCCGCCAGCGGGCCTATTGAAAGGTTTTCGCCTATTGAGATGTTCTCCAGATTAGCGTTGAGCAAAGCGGCAAACTCCGCGCTCGTCAGCTCGGCGGCTGTCTTCGGGGTGAGATCGGGGGCGCGCCCGCTGGAAGCCGGCACCACAAAGCCCACGCCGGGAGTAGGCGACAGGACCGTGTTGCCGGATCGATGCGCCGCCTCGCTGTTGTAGTAAGTGAACTCCGTGGTGGCGATGCCTGTGTGCCGCCCGGCGTAGCCGCCCACGTCGGTCGTGTTGGTGAGGGAAGTCATATTGCCCGCCGTGTACACATTGCTCACGTAACCGGCGCCAAAACCGGAAATACCGCCCGCCGCGGCCCGGTTCAGGTTGTCTCGGTCCGGCCCGCCGCTGTAAACCGTCACATCGCCCAAAGCGTACCCGTTGGCGATATAGGTGCGGTTGTCGTTGCCGAGGAGACCGCCGGCGTAGACCCAGCCGCCGTAGGACTGACCGTAAATGTCCACGTCGGTGGCAAAATTGGTGATAAAGACCGAGTAGGAGTTGTCCGGCTCCATGGTCACGAGGTTGCCGTAGCCGCTGGCAAAACCGATCAGGCCGCCTACGAAGGCCGAGTTCGTCCCGGCCGCGAGATGGCTGATCTCACCGGAAGCCGCGCAATTGTCGAAATGGGACATATAGTCCACGCCGCCGGCCAAAGTGCCGGCGAAGGAGCGCTCTGTCCCGGTGTATACGTTGTTGACGCTGACGTCAGTCAGGCGGATGTTTTTTATCACGACCTCGTCGGCATAGCCCAGCAGGCCGATAAAACGGTAATTGGCGGGCCTGTCCGCGCTGCCGACGGTCATCCCGCTGACGACATGGCCGCCGCCGTCCAAATTGCCGGCAAAGGCGTGATCCGCGTTGCCGCCGCCCGCCGGCACCCACTCCCCGGTCAGGGTGATGTCGGCGGTCAGGGCGACATACCGGCCGGTGAAGTGTTCATCTTCGTTGATTGCCGCGGCAAAAGTCCGCAGCTGGGTTTCGCTGGCGATCTGATAAGGATCGCTTTCGGTGCCGGAACCGCCGGCGAAGACCGCCGCCGGGTCAGCCGCGCCATAGCCGGTGGCGTCGCCGATCTTCGCCTTGCCTAAGGCCGTCGTTATAGCCTCCCGCAGAGCGGCCAGCGCCGGGGTCGCCGGGGTCAGAGAGCCTGCGCCGTTGGGATTGTCGATGATCTGCGCGATCAGCTCTGCGCTTCCTTCCACCTCCGCCGGGGCTAAGAGGGCGACCGCCAGAACCGCGTCATTGCTGACCGTGACGCTGACCAGCTGGGTCTTATCCCCGTCGCGCCCGAGGTAGCGCCCGGCTTGGAAGGCCGGCGGCGTATCGTCGATAATCGTCACCGGCACATAGGTCAATTCGGCGGCCGCGCCGACCGGCAGGATCCGCCCGTCACGCGCCTCCCAGGTTTTCAGGGCGACGCCCTGGGGCAGAGAAGCCGGATCCAGAGGAAAAGCCGCCAGATTTCCGTTGAGCAGGTCGGCAAATTCCTGAGATTTCAGATAATCCGCGGTAAAGGCTTTCAACTCGTGATTAAAACCGGACACGATGATCTCTGGGTTTTCCTCGTCCTGAGTCTTGGCCGTCAGCCCGACCCCGATCACCGGATCCGGAATCTGCCCGGCGATATCCTGGTGGGCTTCGGAATTGTAGTAGAGGAAATAGCCTTTGCCAATACCGGTGGTGTCCCCGCTGACGGCGCCCACGTTCCAGGCCTGATCCGAGGTCGTGAGATTGCCTGTGGCGTAGCTGTTCACCAGATCCCCCGCTTGGAACCCGGCCAGGTTAGAGGCGGCAATCCCTGCTTCCAAAGCCCGGCTGGCCCAAGAATAGACGTCGCCGAAAGAATAGCAGTTGATGATGGAACCGCGGTTGTTCATCGCCGTGATCCCGCCGACTTCAGACCAGGCGCCGCCGCGCTGCACCGAACTGACAAAAGCGTCGCTGCCCGAATTGACGATGAGACCCCGATACATGCTGCCGGCTATGCCGCCGGCGAAGTTGTTGCCGTTTTCCAGAGTCTCGCTGTAGATCTCGCCGCTGACAAAGACGCTGTCCACGACAGACGAGGTCTCCATATACCCGGTCAGGGCGCCGGTGTAAAGACTGACTTTGCCCACGGCGTGGATGTCCACTTCAGTGAGGGTCAGGTTCTTGGCCGTGCCGCTCAGCACGCCGAAAAATCCGATGAAAAACGTGTCGCTGGCGTTTTTGATTTCTCCGTCGCTCTCGTAGGTCAGGCCGCTGATCGTGTGGCCGCCGCCGTCAAAAACCCCGGCAAAAGGATATTCGCCTTCGCCGATCGGCATCCAGTCGCCGCCGGTCAAAGTGATGTCAGCGTCCAGCACGACATATCTCCCGGCATAGTCCACGTAGGGAGTCAAGGACGTGGCAAAAGCGCGCAGCTGGTCTTCGTCGGCGACGACATAAGGGTCGTCCTCAGTGCCGCTGCCGGAGTCGAAGATATCCCCCGGCTCCCCGTCGCCGCCGTCTATCGCTTCCGTCCAGACAAAACCGTCGCCGGCCGCCTCCCAGCCCAGCAGGCTCACGCCGGCCGGCAGGACGACCGCCTCACGCGCGTTATTCGGATTGACTTCCAGCGTCGCCTCGCCGGCTCTCAGCACGCCGATGTTCAGTCTGGCCGTCAGCTTCTCCCGGTCCTCCGCGTCGGAGCCGGCATAGCCCGCGGCGTTCTCCGGCTCCTTGCTGGCGGACGGGGTGCCGATGCCGCAAGGCGGCGCCGGATCGGCCGCGATTCCGTTCACGGTGATTACCGCTTCCGTGTCATAGGAAACATAGTACATGCCGCCGGTGGTTCTGATGAGCTGTCCCGAGAGGGCGCCAGCCCCCGTAAACTGCGTGGCGCTGTTGGTCGTCTGGTTGCCGGTCACCGTTACGTCGCCGCCGGCGTAGCAGTTGTAAACCTTGCCGCTCTGCATCCCGATCAGACCGCCGGCGTAGACGCCGGAGTTCTGATTGGCGTGGGGCGTGACGGCGTAGACGTCGCCCAGAGCGTAGCAATTGGCGATGAGCCCGTAGTTGCCGCCCATGCTCGTGAGACCGCCGGCGTAAGGAGCGTTCGCCGCCAGAACTTCAGCGGTCACCGTAATATCCGTATAGCTGTTGGTGACGCTGATATAAGTCCCGCAGGTTCCAAGCAGCCCGCCTACGCGCGCGATGCCTGTACTGCCCACGGCGCTGACCGCGTCGCCGGTCACGGAGACGCGATCAACGACCGTGCCGCCGCCATCGGCGGAACCGGCCTCCGTCAGTGCCGCCAGAGCGCCGGTCCAGGAAGCGGCCGTCGGCGCGTTATAGATGGAAACTTCTGTCAATGAGAGGTTTTTCACCGTTGCCGTATTGGCGAGAATGGCGAAAAAACCGGCATTGAGCAGAGAAGCCGGATCGTCCTCAGCGCCGATGGTCAAGCCGCTGACCGTGTGGCCGCCGCCGTCAAAAGAGCCGGCAAACTTCAGCGCCGTCGCGGTCGGCGCGTTCGCCGAGCCGATCGGCGTCCAGTCCTCGCCGCTGATGTCGATATCCTCACTCAAAGCGATGTGTTTGCCGGCATAACTGGTCCCGGCGTTGACCGCGTCCCGGAATAGGCCCAGCTGCGCGGCGTCGGCAATCGTGTACGGATCCGCGGAAGTCCCGCTGCCGCCGGCGAAAAAGTACACCGCCGGGTCGGCTTTGGCCAGCGCGCTCGCCGTGGCGTTGATGATCGCCCGGCTGGACAAAGTGGCGCCGCTGACCGCGTCAACGCCGCTGACGCCCTGAGCGCTCAGGATCTGGGCGATGACCGCCGTCGCCTGATTCCAGTAGTCAGTCGTTTCTTGGTGCGCCGTGACGGCGATGGCGCTGATCGCATTGTCGCCGTCAACAGTAACAGAAAGGGTGACCGCCCCGTTGCGCCCTTGGGCGCTGCCCTCATAGACGCCGGGCTGATAGTCGCCGCCGGCCGCTAAAACTAAAGCCGGACTGCTGAAACAGGTCAGAAGGAGCGCCGCCAGAAGCAGCGCCAAAACCCCGCGGGGTTTCTTAAAGTTCATCTTTTTTTCTCCTCATATATATTTTTTTTTGGGTGGATAGGGGTGAAACTTAGACTCTATGCCGTCATTCCGGCTTTATGCCGGAATCCATGTCTCCGTTCCTTCTGGGGCAAGGCCGGGTAACCGGGAAACAAGGAACAATGGAACAATGGAACAATGGAACATGGATTCTGGGACAAGCCCAGAATGCAGGTACGAGACTGCCGCTTCAGCGGCCTAGTCGAGTCCGTACTGTGGCTTAGAGCGCCTTGCGCCGCAGGCGCTTAATAGGCGCTCTTGCCAACAGTGACGGGAGGAGCAAGGGCATTACCCCTTGCTCTGCGTTTCCGCTATTACTTGGAACCGCCGAAAGCGTAGACCGTCGTTTCCTGGGTAATATTACCAAAATCAACGCCGGTGGGGTCGTTCCCCGGCGCGAGGACTATGGCGGATCTGGTCTGCGCGGCGAGAGCCGAGCCGGTCAAGGCGTCCACCAAAGTGCCCCCGTCCGCCGTGTAGATATTCGTGTAATCGAAATCCAGAGCGTCGCGGACAGCCTTGTTCGTCTCGTAGCGCGTCGCGCCGTAGAGCCTTGTGGCCCCGGCTATATCACGCACGAGGGTCGGGCCGCCCAGGATATAGGTCTGTCCCACTGGCGCGCTGCTCAAACTGCCATCAGGAGTGGCAATCTGGATGGCGTAACCGTTGGCGGCGGCAAAGGAGGCCGCGCTCACCGCGTCGGCGGTGGCGTTGTAGCCGACGACGAACGTGCCTTGTCTGTCAGTGAGTTTTGCGTTGACCAGAGCCGTTGTTTCATAGCGGTCAGCCCCTGTCAGCGTTTCGACCGTGACACTCGGCAGCGCCCTTTTCAGCGTGTCCACCGCCGCCGGGTCCAGAGCGCCGACGACATAGATCTTTTTCGCGCCCAGGCGCTGGATCTCCGCGATCACAGCGGGATCAATACTGCCCATGCTGAGCAGGATCGGTGCGTTTTCCTGGCCGGCCAGCGGCGCGACGGCCAGAGCGTCGATCAGGTTACCCGGCCCGCCGGGAGCGATGATCACCGCATTAGCGCTCGTCCAGCCGCGGCGGGAGATGGCCAGGGAGGTTTCCACCCGGTTTTGGCCGCTGATATAGGAGAGAGTAGCTTTGCTGACAATGACGGGAGCCGGCGCGGCAGGCGCGGGAGCATCCGGAACCGGCGCTGTAGGCACGGGAGCATCCGGAACCGCTGTTTCGCCGCCGCTGCTGCCAGTGCCGCCGTTAGGCGTTGGCGCGACCGCGCTGTAACCGATCATAAACGTGGAGAGATGGTCGGTGGTGAAAAGCACCTCTTTTGACCGCGCGTCATACATTGTTGTCATTTTCTGGATGTTACCGAGGTCATCCAGATGATAAACCGTCACGCCGTTCGCCTTTTGACCAGGTTGCAGAGTATAAGGCAGTCTGATCGAGAGCAGTCCGTCAAATTCCGCGATATATTCCCCATTGTTTGTGATGGATATATCAAAGACAGGAGCGCCGCCCACCACCTCTTTCTGGCGCGAACCTAAATCCGCCGGATCGACCGGCTGAATACCCAGAGACACATTGCCGCCTGCCGCCGCCACTTGCTTCGCCAGCTCGGCGGTGAGGGTCAGCGAGCCTTGCGGCAGTTTGATCTCCACCGTCACTTCCGCCTCGGCAAAACTGGCCAGCGCCTCGGCCGGCAAAGTGGCGGTTTTAACCGAAGGGGCTTCCGATACGTCGATGCTTACTACTGTTTGTTTCGAGTTCGAGTTCTGGGCATCGGCTATCAACTCGTCTACTTTATCCGCAGACGACAAATCTATCGCAGCCTCGCCGTTCGTGACATTATAGTCCACTTCCACATTCCCGACCGGAGTGGTATAGTCGCCGTCGTCTTCCGGTTCTTCTATGATTGGGTCGTCGTCACCGGGTTCGTCACCGGGTTCGTCGCCGGGCTCGTCACCGGGCTCATCACCGGGCTCGTCACCGGGTTCGTCGCCGGGTTCGTCGCCGGGCTCATCGCCGGGCTCGTCGCCGGGTTCGTCGCCGGGCTCATCGCCGGGTTCATCGCCGGGTTCTTCGCCAGACACTGTTTCCAGACCGTCGATGGCGTCCTGCAAAGCCGCCGCCGCGTCGTCCACTTCCGTCTGGGCGGCTTCCGCGTCAGCGGAAACACCCTGCGCCGCCGCCAAAGCCTCGGCCAAGGCCGCCCAACTCTTGGCGGTATAGGTCCCGTCGTCGTTATCGTAGGCCTCAGCCGCGGCGATAGCCGCGTTCAGGTCGTCCTTATCCGCCTCGGTCACGGCCGTTTCCAGACCGTCGATGGCCGCTTGCAAAGCCGCCGCCGCGTCGTCCACTTCCGTCTGGGCGGCTTCCGCGTCAGCGGAAACACTCTGCGCCGCCGCCAAAGCCTCGGCCAAGGCCGCCCAGCTCGCGGCGGTGTAGATCCCGTCGTCGTTGTCATAGGCCAGAGCCGCGGCAATAGCCGCGTTCAAGTCGTCCTTATCCGCCTCAGCCACGGCAGTTTCCAGACCGTCGATGGCGTCCTGCAAAGCCGCCGCCGCATCGTCCACTTCCGTCTGGGAAGCTTCCGCGTCAGCGGAAACACTCTGCGCCGCCGCCAAAGCCTCGGCCAAGACCGCCCAGCTCGCGGCGGTGTAGGTCCCGTCGTCGTTATCGTAGGCCTCGGCCGCGGCGATAGCCGCGTTCAAGTCGTCCTTATCCGCCTCAGTCACGGCAGTTTCCAGACCGTCGATGGCGTCCTGCAAAGCCGCCGCCGCGTCGTCCACTTCCGTCTGGGCGGCTTCCGCGTCAGCGGAAACACCCTGCGCCGCCGCCAAAGCCTCGGCCAAGACCGCCCAACTCTCGGCGGTATAGGTCCCGTCGCTGTTGTCATAGGCCTCGGCTGCGGCGATAGCCGCGTTCAGGGCCTCCTTATCCGCCTCGACCACGATTTCCAGGCCGTCGATCGCGTCCTGCAAAGCCGCCGCCGCGCTGTCGGCCTGCGCCTGAGAAGCCAGCGCGTTGCCGGCGGTGGTCCGCGCCGCCGTCAGAGCGCCCTCAAAGGCCGCCCAGCTCGCGGTCGTGTAGGTCCCCTCGCTGTTGTCGTATTCCTCGGCCGCGGCGATAGCGGCATTCAGGCCGCCTTTATCCACGACCGGCCGCTCCGGCGCCGTCGCCGTCAAGACCGGCGAGCCGCCCGCGCCGTCCCAGTACATCGCCGCGACGCCCGCGGGCAAAGCCGCTGTCTGCCGCGCGCCGTTCACGGCGACATAGGCGGTATCGTTATTGTCAAACAGAGCGAACGCGCCCTGATTCAGTCCCCGGATCAGCTCCGCCAAAGACTCCGCTGCGGAAATATCCACAGCGGCGGCGTTCTCCGCCGTCCCGCTCCCTGTAGACGTTCCCGCCGCCGGCACAGACTCCCGCTCGGCGCCGTTCACGATAATTTTTGCCAGTTCATTGTAAAACACATGGTTCATGCCGCCGCTGGAATTGAGGAAGTAACCGGACACCGCGCCTACGGCGGTGAAAGCGGCCCCGTTCCCGCCACTTACGGTTACGTCCCCGCCGGCGTAGCAGTTGAACACCTTGCCTCTCTGCTGGCCGACGAGCCCGCCGGCATACACGCCTGTGGCGACTGCGCCGCTCGCGGTCAGAGCCGTAACGTCACCCGCGGCGTAGCAGTTTTCGATCAAAGAGTTGGCCACGCTGTACCCGACGAGACCGCCCGCGCTCGGGTTTTGGCTGCCGCTTCTCGTCTCGCCCTTGACGCTGACGTCCGTCCAGCTGTTGCTCACGACCGCGTAGCCTGATAACATGCTAACCAAACCGCCGGTATAGCTGTACTGCCCGGCGGAGAGGCTGACGACCGAATCTCGGGCGTAACAATTGTCGATCACCGCGCCCTGGGCCGCCGAGCCTGCGTTCACCCCTGCCGCAAGCACGCCCGCCTGCGCCGTATTCGGGTGGGTGGTATAGATGGCGGCGCCGGTGAATCCCAGGTTTTTCACAGCGGCGGTGTTGGTGAGAGTAGCGAAGAATCCGGCGTTTTGCACGGTGGCGGGCGCTTCCTCAGAGCCGATGGTCAGGCCGCTGATCACATGCCCAGCCCCGTCGAAGGAACCGGCGAAAACGGCCAGAGGCGTCCAGTCGCCGCCGCTGAGGTCGAAGTCCGCGCCAAGGGCCACATAGCGGCCGGCGTAGGTCTCGCCCCCGTTCACGGCGTCACGGAAGTTGTAAAGCCGCTTCGTGGTCAGGAGCATATAGGGATCCTCCGCCGTGCCGCTGCCGGAGTCGAAAACAATGATCTCCAAGCCGCTTATCGCCGCCTGCAGAGCCGCCAAAGCGCCGGCCGCCTCTTCCGCTGACGCGGCGTCCGGATCCGCGGCGACGAGTCTGGCCGCGGCCAGAGCGTTTTCCAGCGCCGCCCAGCTCGCGGCGGTATAGGTCTCATCGTCGTTGCCGCTGTCTTCATATCCCTCGGCGGCCGGGATCGCCGCGTTGATAAGAGCGTATTTGCTGGCCAAAGAGGCGTCCGCCGTTAAAACCGGCCCGCTGCCGGCGACAGTCCAATACAAAGGAGCGGCGCCCGCCGGCAAAGTGAGCGCCTGCCAGGCGGTATTCACATAAACCTCGGCGCTGCCGCCGAGCAAAGCCTCCGCGCCCCGGTTCAGTCCCAGGACCAGATCCGCCAGACTCGCCGGCAGGCTGGGGTCTACGCCCGCGAAATCCCGCGCTATTCCGTTAGTGCTTGCTGTTGATCCTGCTCCGACGGGCCCGCGGGTTTGCGAAGTGCCGGAAATGACCGCCAAATTATTATAAAACACATTGCCCATGGCGCCAGTTCTCTTGTCAAACCAGCCGGACACCAGGCCCACAGGGGTCATATCCCCTCTGGGACCGGAGACCGACACGTCCCCGCCGGCATAGCAATTGTATACCTTGCCGTCCTCTTGGTCGCCGACGAGGCCGCCGGCGTAGACCCCGCCGCTTTTAATGTTCCTCTCCGTCTCCGCGCGCACGTCGCCCAGCGCGTAGCTGTTGACGATCAAAGCGCCGTAGGAGATCCCGGCCAGACCGCCCGCGTAGGCGTTGCCGCTAGCATCGCCGTCCCTCCGGGAGACGACGTTAAGATCGGTCCAGCTGTTGATTATTAAGGTCGTTTTGTTGGTATATCCCACCAGACCGCCCACGTAACTGCCGATGGCGCTGCCGTTTGGCGCGTGGCCGCTGATGATCCCGCCTTGCGCGTAGCAGCTCTCGATGACCGCGTTCGCCGCCGGCGCCGTCTGCCCGGCCAGCGCGCCCACGTGCGCGTTATAGGCGGTCGCGTAAATGGAAACATCGGTCAGTCCCAGATTCCTGACGACCGCGCTGTCCGCCAGACTTCCGAAAAATCCGGCGTCCGGCAGCGCGGCGGGCGCTCCCTCAGAGCCGATGCTCAGACCACTGATCTCATGCCCGGCCCCGTCGAAGACGCCGGCGAACGACTTGGCCGCGTCGCCGATGGGCGCCCAATCGCCGCCGATGATGCTGATATCAGCGGCCAGTTCTATATATTTGCCGGCATAACCGGCGCCAAAATTCACGGAATCCCGGAATCCTTCCAATTGTTCCTTGGTTTGGATGATATAGGGATCGTCCTCGGCGCCGCTGCCGGAAGCAAACGAGGCGAGGGCAGCCTGCAAGCCCGCCATGGCGGCCTGCAAAGTCTCCAGGGCGCCGTCCACTTCCGTCTGGAGGGCTTCCTCATCGGCGGCGGCGGACTGGGCCGCTGCTAAAGCGTCCACAAACGCCTCCCAGCTCTCGGCGGTGTAGGCGTGGCTGTTGCCGGCGTAAGCCGCGGCGGCGGTGAGCGCCGCGTTCAAGGCCTCCTTGTCCACCGCCGGGACGACCGGCGCCGTGCTAAGCCCGTCCAGACCGTGGGCCAGGAGGTAGGCGCTGTAAGCCATCGGCGCGTCGTCGACAAAAGACTGGGGCGCGCCGGCAATGGAGCCGTTGTTCACCTTGAGCTGCCGCCCCCGGTTGACGGTGATTAGCGCGTCCTCGAAGAAGAGGGCGTCCCAGGCCGTGGCCCCGCCAGCGGCCAGCAAGGTATAGGCGGCGGTCAGTTGGTAATTTTTGTCACAAACATGGATCCAGGTTGACCCCAGATCGTAGCCAAAAATATAGTAGTTGTCCTGACGGAAGGCGACGTTTTCTATCTCGGCGGCCAGACCGCTGGCCGGGATGACATATTGCCCGAGTATCGCCCCGGTGTCCGGATCCTGCCGGAGGAAAAAGCCGGCCAGATAGTTGGCGCTGCTGCCGTTGATATTGTCGTTGGCCACAACTTTTTCGCCGTCAACTTCGATGAACCCGGTCAAAGAGCCGGCCAGAAACAGGGCGCCGTTGTCATAGCAGGCCCTGGTGACTTTGATCCGCCCGCCGGCCCCGTTGGTTTGCGGCAGGGATTTCAAAAGCTTCACCCAGACGGGAGCGGGTGTTTCCCCGCTCGTGTCGAGACGGGCCGACCAAGCGTTGATCTTGGTGGTGGGCGCGAGCGTCTGGCCGAGAGTGACGGAGGCGTCGCCGTCGGAATCAGCGGCGATATTGCCGTAGATGTAAAGCGCTCCGTCATGGTACTGCAGGCTGTTCACCGCCTGGTAAGCCACCGTGCCTGCGGTTTCCAGGCTCCAGAGCAGTTCGCCCTGGGGACTTAACTTCACCAGCAGGGCGTCGCCGCGCGACTGCTGCGAGTCGCCTTCCCACCCGGCCGTGTTGTGCGGGCTGAGAGTCCGGCTGCCGCCGCCGGGCAGGGCCAACATGACGTCTTTGACATAGCGGCCGCCGAGCCAGTAGTTTCCGTCTTCATCTACTTCCAGAGCCTGGAAATAGGCGGCGCTGGTGGCGTTTTTCCCGTTAATCAGGCCGTCGTCCACCTGGATGATATGTTTCACCCATTCGACTTTCCCGTCAGCGTCGATTTTAGCGGCGACGCCTTGCTCGGAGTTGGTGACGTAGTCTTCCCGCATTTTGACCTCTTTGGTCACGCCGTCGCTTCCCACCAGACGGAGCAGGCTGAGGTCGCCGAACTCGTCGCCGTTGCAGAGACGGGTGTTCAGGACGGCAAAGGCGCCGCCGTCAGCGGTGGGGACGACCTGGGAATAGGTAGAGGTGATGTTTCCCCGGTCGCTGACCACCTGCCAGAGAATATCTCCCTGCCGGTTCATTTTGCTGATAAAAAGATTGGTGTTGTCAGAGGTGGCGGAGTACGTGAACGGCGCTCCGGCGGCCGAGGTCGTCGCCGTGAGGGTTCCCTCCGCGTCGTAAAGGTCGGTGATGATCTTCGTGTAACCTTTACCCGTGGTGCTGTTGGAATTGAATCCGCCATAAACGAAAACCTCGCCGTCGGCGTTTACCCTGACGCCGTTGGCGGTATTGGTGGAGGCGGTGGGCTCCGATCCCGGTATGTCGGCCTTTACCACCGCTCCCCATTGGAACGTCAGGGCCGGCTCATCCGCGGCCGCGCCGCCCGCTCCGGCAAACACGCCGATCACCATCGCCAAGACTAAGATCAGCGTCCGCCCCTTGCTTCTTGGTACCATTTGCTATTCCTCCCCGAATAGTATTATATTGTTAGCATTAACCAACTATTGTTAAGTTTACCCTTGGCTTACTGCTCCTGTCAAGACCTGTTCCGGCGTTCGAGAAAAAGTGTCTGTTTGGGGTATTCGTTTTTATTATCGGAAAATTCTGAGTTTTTTATGAAGAGTTAATAAAAATTTTCATAAAAATGCATTTTCCTATTGCCAAATCAGTTAGATTGTGCTAATTTAGTATTTAGCAATTGCTAATGCTTAAGCGCTGGTTTTGGCGCGCCGGAACCGGACGAAAAAACTGCTCCCGAATCCTCTGTTCAAAGATCTGAAAACCCCTATAAAACAAGGAGGAACCCTTCGTGAGAAAACGTAAACTCGTTTCTTTGCTTTGTGTCGCTCTTATGCTGGCCGCTATATTGCCGGCTTCGGTGATCGCGGCGACGGAAAACCGCATCGCGGGCAATGACCGCTACGAGACCGCCATCGCTATTTCGCGCTCCGGCTGGACGACGGCGGAAAATGTTATTCTTTCGCCCGCCGCCGACGCCAACCGCACGGATACCCTGAGCGCGGCGCCGCTGGCCAAAGCGCTCGGCGCCCCGATTTTGCTGACGGACGGCAGAACGCTGACGCCCGGCACCTTGGCTGAAATCGACCGCTTGGGCGCTGCGAACGTCTATATCACCAGCGGTACGGGCGTCATCACGCCGGCCGTACATGAAGTGATCGGCGGGCGCGGGCTGACGCCCGTGCCGCTCGGCGGCGCCAACCGCTTTGAGACCGCCGTCAACATCGCGAACGAGATCGGCAAACACAGCCCGGTGACTACGGTCGTCTTTACTTCCGCCCAAAACGACGCCGACGCTCTTTCCATGGCCTCGCTGGCCGCGGCGAACGGCTGGGTGCTTTTCCCCGCCGCCCGCGACGCTCTGGCCCCGGCCGTCGTCTCCTGGATGAGCGGTCAAAACGTGACCCAAACCTATGTGATCGGCAGCGACGAGCTGATCAGTGAAGCTGCCGTCGCCTCTCTGCCCTCCGTGACCCGGATCGGCGGCGCCGACCCTTACACGAATAACGTGGCTATCCTTGAACATTTCGCCGACAGTTTTGACTACAGCCGCGGCCTGTTTATCACGAGCGGCGACGACGCTCATCTGGTGGACGCCGTCACCGCTTCCGCTTATCTGAGCGGCGCGCCGCTCTTCCTCGCCCCGCCTTCGGTGTCGGCCGGTTCGTCTGCCGCCGCCGTACTGCAAAATGTGATCGGTACGAAAACCTCTGTTATCACCGCTTTCGGCGGCACGGGCGCCGTTTCGTCCTCCGCCCTCACCACTGTGAATCAGGCCGCCTCCGGCACGCTGCCGCCGGCCACCGGCGGTGAAACTCCCGCCGCGACGCCTCCTGCCCCCATTCCCGGCAATTCGGGCAATAACTCTCTGCCTGTGCCGGGCCGGGTGAACCTCAGTTACGTTGACGTTTACGCCGTGCCGCAGCTCGGTTCGAACGCGCCCGCCGTGAATTACGCGCTGCTGAGCGTCACGAGCGGGGATTATCTCCGGGCCGAATACGCGATCAATGGCGCGCCCGTGGAGGCTACTCCGGTTTTGACGAGCCGCGGACAGGCTGCGATGGTTAAAATCGAGATCCCGTCCGGCGTGACCGCCGGGACGCTGACCGCGCTGCAAAACGGGCAGGCGCGCCTGACCCAGGAACTGACAGGCCTAGCCGCCGGCGCGGCGGCCCCGGGTGTGCTTTACGGCGAAGTTCCGATGGCTTTCAGTGAGTTCTACCATGACATCACCGCCGATATCACCGATGTGCGCCCGGAGGCGACTTCGTTTGCCGCGGGCGGCGCGGTGGCGCAGCCGGCATACTTCATCAACGGCGGCACCCGCACGGGCAACGGCCCGGCTGGGGCCGGCACGCTTGACACCTATAAAGATGCGGACGAAAAACCGGCGGTGGACGCGGTTTCCAGCGCCACCTACGGCGACAACCCGCATTTTCCGCCCACGGGCAACTTGGAACTGAATTACCCCGATCCCATGACCAAGCTCGACGCCAATAACAAAATCACCAATATCAAGGCCGTGGAGGTGGGCGTGGATTTCGACCTCTACGCCAACGCTTATCTGCTGAACGCCGCCCAAAAAGCGACGGAGCAGAGTACGGCTGTACTGGCTAAAGCGCAGGTTGTGGGACAGAAGCTGAAAGCGGACACCAGCGTCTACGCGGCTAAATACCTTTTCCCTGACGCTTCTTGGGGAGCGCGGAAAATCTTAAACGCGGGCGTGGCTAGCGCCTGGCCGTCCGAACCGACTGTTTCCGCTTCCTATGGCAGCACCTGGGCCGACCGCATAGTTTCCTTCACTTACAGCGGGCCGACCAGCGCCGATCTTTGGAGCGACTATTTTGAGCAGCTTTACGGTGGTTATGTCGAGGATCTGACCACCGGGCAGAAAGAGCCGCTCGTCTGGCTGCAAAATCTTTTCTCTCACCGCGGCCACATGAATTTTGAAGTGGCGCTGAACCGGGCCGGCATCTCCCGCATGAACGCCCTGACCGGCAACGGCGACTTCAAGTTTGTCGTTTACGCCATAGGTTTACCGGATGTGGTTTTTGAGCTTCCGCTTGTGGACTTCGCGGTCAGCGACGCTTCAATTGAACAAGGCACGACGTTCTATGTTGATGCCGCCGCTTCTGAAAAACATCTGTTGGGCGCGAACGCCCTGCCGCTGGAAGAAGGCGACCTATTGCATATCGCGGGTCTGAGCAGCGAAGCTCTGGCCGATTTCAGCGCGAACGGCGGAAAACTTCTGAAAGGAACGGCGGAGGTATCGCCTGCCGCTTATCTCTTGCATCCAACCAGTGACGGCGGTGAAGTGGAAATTGAATTGCTCGCCTCCTTCTTTACCGGTAGCTTCCAGGGAAGTTACACGGCTTCCATTACCCCGTCGGACGGAACAACTATCTATCAGATGCCGAGTTTCACAGTCAACGCCGCCGCGCCACTTAAACCTGGAATAAGCACTACTGGTTCGAATTATGAGGTGGCGGCGGATACCGCCACAGCTCTCACCGTTAATCAGGGCGACATCATCACCTTTGATGAACAGGGGTTTGCCGCGGCTATCGTGACTTCCGGGCGGTCCGTCAGCACTATCGCGCTTGAGCCGGCGGAAAATGGCGTTCCTTTGCCGGCTGTAACCGATGTGATCAAACGCTCCGGCGGCAATACCAGCCCCTATATCATTGACACGACGAAGCTTCCCAAGGGCAAGACTTACAAAATAACAATACTCACCACCAACTACGCCTACCTGGACGGGACATTCAAAACCAATCCCGTCTACTATGTCAAAGTCAATTCGTAGTTCCAGCTGTTAAGCCGTATTTCAAGGTATCCCGGGGCCTGGAACTGGTTTCCAGCAGAGAAGGACGCGAATATTCGCGTCCTTCTTCCATTATTTGGATTCCGGGAGAAGCCCGGAATGACGGGGAGGTTGCCGGGAAAATCGTTGTTATTTTCGCGTTAATGATATATAATGACATCGTTAGCGCTGGCGAAAGGCGCGGCGCACAGGAGGTCATAAGGCGTGACGAAATATATATCGCTCCTGCGGGGCGTGAACGTGGGCGGCAACAACAAAATATCCATGCCCGAACTCAAAACCGCGTATGAGAAACGGGGTTTTGCGAACGTCCTCACCTGGATCAACAGCGGCAACATCCTGTTTGACAGCGATTTGGGCCTGCGGGAAGCGAAAACGGCCTGCGAAAACCTTATCGAAACAGGCTTCGGGCTGAAAATCGCGGTGGGAATCATCGCCGCCGGCGATTTGGCGGACGCCCTCAAAAACGCGCCGGAATGGTGGAACAGTGACGCGGATTCCACGCACAACGCGATATTCGTGATCCCGCCGGCGACAGCGGAGGAAGTCTGTTCGCTCATTGGCGAGACGAAACCGGAATATGAGAAGGTTTCGCACTACGGCAGCGTGATTTTCTGGTCCGCGCCGCTCAAGACGTATTCACGGACGCGTTGGTCGAAAATTGTTCAGAACAAGACAGCTTATAACCTGATCACGATTCGGAACGCGAACACGACGCTTAAACTGGCGGCGCTGGCGAAGGAAAGCGCGATTGACTGCGCAGTGTGATATCACCGTAACGGAGCCTTTGCGAAAAAAGCCTCAGCTTGGCGGCTGGGAGGGCAAGATTTGGATGGCGGATGATTTCGACGCGCCGTTGGATGATATACAATAATCTCTCCCCTCTCCCTTCTCTCCAACTCTCCACTCTCCTCTCTCCTCTCTCAACTCCCCACTCCCCACTCCCCACTCCCCCCAACTCTCCACTCTCCTCTCTCCTCTCTCAACTCTCCATTCCCCCTCCCCCCTCCCCCTTTACCAAACTTTTACCCAGCGCCGGTGTCGGATTTTACATAATAAATTTACAATTCATATTGACGGCTATGACCGCCAAATCAAAAATAACGAGGAGAAAAAATCATGCGAAAAAACACGGCTCCCACGGTAATCGCGGCGCTTCTGCTCGCGGTCGTCATGATAACCGGCATGGCGGGCTGCGGCGCATCCGCTCCCTCCGCTCCCTCCGCTCCCTCCGCCTCTGGCGCCCAAGGCTCCGGCGCTCCAGCCTCCGCTCCCCCAGCCGCGCCGCCGGCCGCTCCGGCGGAGACGCCAAACACCAGACCCGTCACCGTCGTCTGGTATCCCAACGAATCGTCAAACACGCACGCGGAAGTCCGGGCGGAAGTCGGCCGGCTTATCGAGCAGGCCACCGGCAGAACAGTCGAACAAAAAACGACCACCGATTATACGATCGCTATCGAATCGATCGCAAGCGGCTCGGCGGATATAGCTATGGCCATGGGCGCCGTTGGCTACATAGAAGCCAAAAACAAAAATCCGCTGGTCGATGTTCTCTTTGTCAACGCCGACTCCGAGGGCAAGCTCGACGGGGCCAAATACTTCTCTTGGATCTGCGTGAACCGGGCCGACGCGGATGAATATTTGAGCGGCGGCGCTTACACCATCGACAATATAAAAGGGCAAAAGATCTCCTTCGTTTCCAACAGCTCCACTTCCGGCTTCCGGGTCCCCACCTCCTCGATCATCGCCCATTTCACGGACGATAACCTGACGGAAGACGATCTGCTCCCGGACGGGAATTTTTTTGAGGAAGTGTATTTCGGCGGCTCGCATCAGGGCTCGGCCATAAACCTGGTGACCGGCGGGGCTGACGCCGCGGCTTTTTGCGACATCGAACTCGCCCCTTATATCGAACTGATATCCGGCGAGGAAAACACGGTCGGAGCGGTATACGCCGTGAAAACCGGGGCCGACGCCCCGTTTGACGCGCACGCGGGCAAAGAGTTCGTCGTCATCGCCTGCACTCCCGTGTTCAACGGCCCGAACGCCTACAACCCCCAAAACTTGAGCGCGGCGGAAATAAAGGCGATCCAGGATCTGTTTACCTCAGCCGAAGTCACAGGTAACGAGCTGCTTTTCTATGACGCTGCGGTCGAAGGCGCCGTGGGACTGTACAACAAAGCTTCCAGCCTCGGATATATCCTCACCGCCGACTCCTGGTATGACCCGTATCGCAATTAATCCACCGTCATTGCGAGCAAAGCGAAGCAATCCAGACCTGAGTTTACCCGCAGAAGAGAGAATGGATTCCGGCATAAAGCCGGAATGACGGGGGATTATGGCGCCTATCTTGGAATTTCGGCATGTGAGCAAAATATACAACGGCGCGACCAGGGCGCTGACCGACGTTTCTTTTTCCGTGGAGGAGGGCGAGTTCGTGTCGGTCATCGGCCCGTCCGGCTCAGGCAAGTCGACGATCCTGCGCTGTATCAACCGGCTGGTCGACGCGACGCGGGGGGAAATAATCTTTGACGGGCACGATATCAACAGGGCCGATAAAAAAGAGATCCGGCAGATCCGGAAGAAGACCGGCATGATTTTTCAGCATTATAACCTCGTGGACAGACTCAGCGTCGTCGAAAACGTGCTGCACGGCCGGCTCGGTCATAAGCATACGCTCACCGGCGCCGCGGGTTACTATACTGAGAAGGAAAAAGAAAATGCTTTCCAAATATTGGCAAAACTCGGCCTGACCGAGCAGGCCTATAAACGCTGCGACGAACTCTCCGGCGGGCAGAAACAGCGCGTGGGCATCGCCCGTTCCCTCATGCAGGAGCCGCGCCTCATTTTATGCGACGAACCCATCGCCTCCCTCGACCCCGGTTCTTCCAAGGTGATCATGGATCACCTGAGCGTCATCAATAAAAACATGAAAATCACCTGTATTTTCAATCTGCATCAAGTGGACGTCGCCGTGAAATACTCTCAGAGGATTATCGGCATTACGCTGGGTAAAATTGTGTATGACGGCCCGGCCGATCAGCTGACCAAGGCGCAGATCCACGAAATCTACCAATCAAATGAAGGCGAGCTGATCACAGATGTCAGATAATCAAACCTCCGTCTTTGTAAAAAGAAAACGGTCTTTCACCCTAGTCTTCCTCGGTGCGTGCGGCCTTTTCCTGGTTTCCGCCGCCGTGACCGGCTATGACGTGATCGCCGGCTTTGAGTCCGTGCCCAAGGCCGCCGGCTGGATGGCCAAGAATTTCATCCCCAACGCCCAGGCCTGGTCACGGCTCCCCAATATCCTCGCCAAACTCACGGAAACCGCGCTGGTGTCGGTCGCCGTTACCGTGTGCGCCGCCGGCTGCGCCTTTTTCTTCAGTCTGCTCGGTACAAAAACCACCAAGGTCAATCCGTGGATCGGGCGGACAGTCCGGATCATCGCCGCTTTTTTCCGCAACGTCCCGGATATAGTCTGGGCCATACTCCTCCTCTTTTCGTTCGGGCAAAACATCCTGACGGGGTTTTTCGCTCTGTTCTTCGCCACCTTCGGCATGCTGACCCGGACGTTCATCGAAACTATCGACGAGGTGAGCGCTTCCTGCATCGAGGCCCTGCGCGCCACCGGGGCGACCTTTTTGCCGACGGTTTTTCAGGGCATCCTCCCGTCGTCCCTGCCGGAGATCGTCTCGTGGGTTTTATACATGATCGAGACAAATATCCGCTCCGCCACTTTGATCGGCGTTCTCACGGCGACAGGCATAGGCGCCATGTTTGACCTCTATTATAAACGGATGGATTACAGCTCGGCCAGCCTGGTCGTCATTTCCATCGTGGTGCTGGTCGTCGCCATAGAGATGATCTCGAATCAAATCAGAAAGGTGATCATGTGATGAGCGAACTCGTCGTCGCGGGGCATCCCCCGGTTTCTCTCGACCCGCATGCATATATGCGAAAAACCCGCAGCGGCAAGATCAAGACGGCGGCAAGCTCCAAAGGCGGATCAGCCGTAAAACTGACCTTGTTTGTCCTGCTGGGGCTTACCGTATACGGTTTCCTGACCTTCGACTATAAAAACATCGATCTGGCCAAGGCTATTGCCGACACTTTCAGCAATATCCGGGTGCTGTTCGGCCAGCCGCGTCTGACCTACAGCAGTTTTGCCGGAGCGATGGGGGCCTTGCTGACGACCTTTTCCCTCGGCGCGCTGGCCACCGTGTTCGGCGCGGTGATCGCGCTGCTTGGCTCTTTGCTGTGCGCAAAAAATCTTGCCCATCCCGTCGCCGCCAATATCATCAAGAGTTTCGTCGCTTTCATCCGAGCCGTGCCCACGATCTTATGGGTGCTGATCTTTACCGTCGCGGCCGGTCTGGGAAGCGTCGCCGCCGTCGTCGGCCTCACTTTTCACAGCGCGGCTTTTTTGATCAAGGCCTACGCGGAGTCCATCGAGGAAGTGGACGAGGGAGCCATCGAGGCGCTCAGGGCCTGCGGCGCGGGTTTTTGGCCGATCGTCTTTCAGGCCGTGCTGCCGTCCTCCCTCAGTTACATGACCGCGTGGACCTTTCTCCGTTTTGAGATCAACTTCACGAACGCGCTGGCGGTGGGCGCGGCGGCCGGGGCGGGCGGCATCGGTTTTGACCTGTGGATGGCCGGCAGCTTTTATTTTGACCTGCGCGAACTGGGCTATATCACCTACATCGTGGTGGCCGCCGTCATTTTACTGGAAATAATTGCCACGAAAATCAAGGCCAGAGTTGGCTGAGGGACGAGGATGGACGGGATGGCGGATGATATGGATAGAAAACGGATGACCCGGATCCTGGCGCGGGCCGACAGGCGCGACGTCGCGGCGCTGGCGGCGGAGATCCAAAAAACGCACGCCCCAATCGTCGTGAAAGAGCCCGGCAAAACTTTGGCCATGATCAAAATGCGCGAGCCCGTCAAAGAAAGCCTGTTTTACATCGGCGAGACCGTCGTCTGCGAGGCTTCGGTGGAAATCGGCGGCGTCCGGGGCATGGCCGTCCTGATGGGCGGCGACCCCGAAAAAACGCTCGACATGGCCATAATCGACGCGGCGGTCAACAAAGGGGTTTTTACGGGCGCGGCCACTCTGCTGGCCTTGGAAAAGGGGCAGCTCGAGCGCATAAAGCGGGAAAACGCTATGCACCTGAAGACGATGGTAAATTTTGAGTCTATGGACAGGGGGAGTGATGACCTTGCCGCTGACAAAAAAACACGCTTTTGACATGGTGTTCGACAGCCAAAGGGTGTTCCGGCTGCTGCTGGAAGCCATGTCGCGCCCCGGAAATATTGTGGACATCGGCGAATACGCGGGCCGGCTAGCCGGTGAGGAGCCCGCGTTTTTAGCCGTGGCGGCGACGCTGCTGGATAACGAGGTCAGCTTCAACGCCGGCGCGGACCGCGTTTTGGCGGACGAGATCGCGGCGCTGACGCTTGCCCGGCGGGAAGAACTCGGCGCGGCGGATTTTGTTTTCACGCGCGGTGAAGATGATATGAGGCCGGTGATAGAAAAGGTAAAATGCGGGACGCCAGCCGACCCGCATAAGAGCGCGACGGTCGTCGTCTTGACCGGCGCCCCCGAGGGCACGCTGACGCTGCGCGGGCCGGGCATCGACGACCGGCGGACGGTGCTGGCGGCGCGGGCGGTAGGGGAGGCGATCGAGCTGCGCGACGCGCAAAACTACGAATACCCGCAGGGGATCGATCTGATTTTTATCTCGCGCGGCGGGAAACTGCTGGCCGTTCCCCGGCTGGTCAAGGTGGTGGAGTAGATGGCCTATGTGGCCGTATCGGGCGGCGAAGAGGCGATCGAGGAAAGCATCCGCCTGCTGGATTTTTACAGGAGCGGCACGGACAAAGACCTGGAAACCGAGGCGATCGAAAACAAGCTCTCGCTGCTCGTGGACCGGGTGATGAGCGAGGCCGGATTATACGCCAAAACCCTTGCCGTCCTTGCCCTCAAGCAATGCGAGGGCTCGATGGAGGAAGCGGTGTTTTTGCTGCGCGCTTACCGCTCCACGCTGACGCGAAATTATTACACGCGCGTCGTGGACACGGAAGGCATGCGGCTCACGCGCCGGATATCCGCCGCTTTCAAGGATATCGCCGGCGGGCAGATCCTCGGCGCGACTTACGATTACACCCATCGGCTGATCGATTTTGATATAGGCAGGGAAACCCCGGCCGCCCTGCGGCGGAGAATAGCGGAGACCTTGGCGGCGCAGGCGCCGGAGGATATCACCCCTTGCCCGCGCGTATCCGCCGAACTGAAAAAAGAAGGGCTTATCGACGGTTTTGCCCAGAGCGATCAGGCTCCCCATGACGTGACCGTGCATACATTGGAGTTTCCCGCCGGCAGAAGCGCGCGCCTGCAAACCCTTTCCCGCGCGGACACCGGCTTCATCTCCGGGCTGGCCTATTCCGCGCTGCGCGGTTTCGGGCAGGCGCACCCGACGGTCGGCGAGTTGCGCTGCGGCTATGCCGAGCTTTGTCTGCCCTATCCGCTCGACGAAACCGAAAGCGTATATATCGGCGAGATAATGATCACGGAGGTGGAATGCTTCAACGCGGCGGACGGCAAAAATCAGCTGGGGCTCGCCGCGGGTTACGGGGCCGTCTTCGGCCGCAGCGAAACCAAAGCGATCGCCATGGCGGTGCTCGACCGGGAGCTGGAGGCGGGCGGGCCCTATCCCGCGCAGGATGAGGAATTTGTGCTGACGCACGGCGACAGCTTGGAGATGAACGGTTTTATCTCCCATTTGAAACTGCCGCATTACGTCACCTTCCAGTCCAAGCTGGATGCGGTGCGCAAAAGGAGGTCAGCCCCGTGAACAAAAATTATAACTTCGCCTTTCTGGACGAAGGCTCCAAGCGGGAAATCCGCCGCGCCGCCCTCAAAGCGATCGCCATCCCCGGATATCAGACGCCTTTTGGCTCCCGCGAGCTTCCCATCGGCCGGGGCTGGGGCACGGGCGGTCTCCAGCTGACTCTTTCCCTCATCGGGCCGAGCGACGTCCTCAAAGTGATCGATCAGGGCAGCGACGAGAGCGTGAACGCCGTCAATATCAAGAAATTCGTCGCCCTTTGCACAGACGTGAAAACGACGACGGACGCCCGCGCGGCGACGCTGATCCAGACCCGGCACCGCATCCCGGAGTTTCCCCTGAAAAACGGGCAGATCCTGATTTTCCAGGTCCCCATCCCCGAACCGCTGCGCGTCGTCGAGGCCCGCGAGGAGATTACCAAGAAGATGCACGCCGAAAAAGATTACGCCCCCATGTGGCTCCAGCTTTACGAAAGCCTGATGAAATACCGGAAAATAACCGTTTCCACCGAATACCCCTGCATGGTCGAGGGCCGCTACATGATGAACCCCAGCCCGATCCCAAAATTCGACAATCCCCGCCTGCATAAGGCGGAATGTTTATATTTATTCGGCGCCGGCCGGGAAAAAAAGATCTACGCCATCCCGCCGCACACCGAGGTCGTGTCGCTTGCTTTCGACGACGTCCCCTTCGAGCGGGAGAGTTTCGCCGGGAGAAAATGCCGCCTCTGCGGCAGCGCCAACACCTATCTGGACGAGATATTCGACGCCCAAACCGGCGGCAAGTTTTACCAATGCTCCGACACCTCATACTGTCAGGAGGTCCGTCATGCCCCTGAATGAAACGCCGGTATTATCGGTGAAAAACCTGGTCGTCCGCTACGGCGGCGGCTGCCCAGACTGTCAGAATTTTCTGGAAAAGAATCGCTGCCCGGCCTGCGGCACGGTTTGGGCGGCCAACGACATTTCCTTTGACGTTTACCCCGGCGAGGCGCTGGGGATAGTCGGCGAAAGCGGTTCCGGCAAGACCACTCTGATGCGGTCCCTCCATTTTGATTTTCTCCCGGATTCCGGCCGCGCGGCCCTGCGCGACTACCAGGACGGCCAGGCCAATATCTGGGCGGCGAGCGCGGCGGAGCGGCGCATGATAAAAAACACCATTATAGGTATAGTTTACCAAAATCCGGCTCTGGGCCTGCGGATGGACTACTCCGCGGCGGCCAATATCGCGGAAAAACTCATCGCGGCGGGCGACCGAAACGCCGCCCGCATGACCGGACGCGCCGCGGAGCTTTTAGCGGCGGTGGAGATCATGACCTCCCGCATGAGCGAGCCGCCCAAAAACTTTTCCGGCGGCATGCAGCAACGCGTGCAGATCTCCAAGGCCCTCGCCAACAACCCGGGCCTGCTCCTGCTCGACGAAGTGACGACCGGGCTGGACCTGTCCGTACAGGCCAAAGTGCTGGACCTCATCCGCAAAATCAAGGCCCGGTACGGGATCTCTATTCTGCTGGTATCCCATGATCTCGCCGTCATTCGTATGATCGCCGACAGAACCGTCGTCATGCTGGACGGAAAAATCGTGGAAAGCGGGCTGACGGACCAGATCCTCGAAGACCCGCGGCACGCGTACACCCAGCGGCTCGTCCACTCGCTTATATAGGGAGGAAAACGCTTTGATCGCCATAACGAACGGAAAAATCATAACGCCCGCACAGATTATCGAAGGCAAAACTTTGCTCATAGACGGGGACCGGATCAGCGGTTTCGCGGACGCCGGCGCGGACACCGGCGCCGAAAAGGTCGTCGACGCCCGCGGCCGCTGCGTCATGCCGGGGATGATCGACGTCCATTCGGATAAACTCGAGCAATACATACAGCCGCGCCCCACCTCCCAAGTGGATTTTGAGTTCGCCCTCAAAATATGCGAACGGGATCTGCTCAGCGCGGGGATCACCACCATGTATCACTCCATATCCCTCTTTGGCGACGAGTTTTTCGGCGTCTCGCCCCTGCGCACCAAGGAAAGCGTGCAGAAAATGGCCGACCTGATCGCGGGTGTCCATCTGCGCGATCACTTGATCCGCCACCGTTTTCATCTGCGCCTCGAAATAGACAACCCAAAGGCCTACGATATCGCCCGCGAGATGATCGACCAAGGCAAGGCGCAGCAGATCTCCTTCATGGACCACACTCCCGGGCAGGGGCAATACCGGACTATGGCCGCCTATCAGGAAACGGTCTCCCAATATGACGGCACGCATAACGGCAAGGCGGTCCGGGCCTTGAGCGCCGAGGAACTGCGGGAATATCACGCGAAAAAACCCAAACTCTCGCCGGCGCGGCTAAAAGAACTCACGCGCCTCGCCCACGCGAAGGGGATCCCGGTGGCCTCCCATGACGACGACACCCCGGAAAAACTCTGGAAAAATTTGGGAATAGGCGTGGACATCAGCGAATTCCCCGTCAATCTGGAAACGGCCAAAGCGGCGAAAAAGCTCGGATTTTACACGGTCGTGGGCTCGGCGAATATTTTAAGAGGCGGCTCTCATTCCGGCAATTTATCGGCGGCGGAAGCGGTGCTGGCGGACTGCGCCGACATCATCTGCTCGGACTACTATCCGGCCGCCATTTTGCACAGCATATTTTATATGTACGAAAAACACGGCGTCCCCCTGCCGCGCATGGTGAACATGACGACTTTGAATCCGGCCAGGGCCATGCGGACGGACAAGGATTACGGCTCCATAGAGACGGGCAAAAAAGCGGACCTGCTGATCGTAGGCCTGACGGACGGCTGTCCGGTCGTCACGCATGTATTCGTGGACGGCGTTCTGGCGTCCCGCGTGGAATACCGGAGAGAGAGGGGGATGATATGAAAATCCTGAGCGTGACCAACCTGGGCAAAAACTTTTATCTGCACGATCCCGGCCTGGAGATCAGCTCCTGCCAAAACATAAGCTTTACGCTCGGCCAAGGAGAGTTTATCGGCATCGTCGGTCTTTCGGGCGCGGGCAAATCGACCATATTAAAATGCATCAACCGCAGCTATTTAACCACGCAAGGGGAGATCATCTACGACAGCGAAGCCTTCGGTAAAATAAATTTGGCCGCCGCGAGCGAGCGGGAGATCCTCTACCTCCGCCGCCATGAAATCGGCTACGTCTCGCAGTTTCTCAGCGTCATGCCCCGGACGTCCGCCAAAGAGCATGTGATGAACGCCCTGACCGATATGGGCGCGGGCGCCGCGGACGCCGAAGCGGCCGCCCGGGAAACGCTTACGTATTTCCGCCTCCCGGAGGACCTGTGGGATATTTACCCCGCCACCTTTTCCGGCGGCGAGCGCCTCCGCCTCAGCCTCGCGCGCGCCACGGCCAAAAAACCGCGCCTCCTCATGCTGGACGAACCCACGGCCTCCCTGGATGGCAAGACGAAAATCCTCGTCCGCGACATGCTGAAAAAGCTGAAAGATATGCACACCAGCATGATCGGCGTTTTCCACGACATAGAATTCATGGAAGGCGTCTGCGACCGGGTACTAAATATATCCGCAGGAACGATGAAATAATCCGTCCCCGGCCCCGGGGTGATGCCGGGACCGCCCCCTGAGTCCATGTCCCTTCCCGTGTTCCGGGGACTGAAAATGCTCAAATTCCCCTGCCTCCCCTTCCAGGGGAGGTGCCGCGAAGCGGCGGAGGGGTTCCGGGGGTGATGCCGGAGCTGCCCCTGGAATCCGCAAAATGGCAAGAGGCCCTCGCTCGGGCGGGTCTCTTACTTATTCCTTTGTCTGATCCGCCAGAAAAATAGATATATTTTCATTTCTTAATTTTGCGGCATTGTTATATATTTCTTCTATTGTCATATCCTCAAACAAATTTTCTTGCCATTTAGTATAATCAAATGTCTCTTTTTGTACAAGCATTATAAAGCGTTCCGCTTCAATTAAGCCCAAATTTTTTATTAAAGTGTTCATTCCCTCGTGTCTTACCAGTGTGTCTGCTTTCATAAATTTACACTCCTAATTTCCTTATAAAATCTAATGGATTTATCATTTCTATCTCGGGAATATCTTTGTTTAATATTTTCCTATCCGTTGTGATGAAATATTCACATTCGGCTTCAATTGCACATGCAATATGCAAAGCATCTTTTCTTTTTATCTTTCGCTCGGTCAATTCAATCCCTTTGTTTAGTATTTTTATTGATGGATTTATATCCATTGTTGATATGTTTTTCCAGTTTAGAAAGGCGTCTTTTCTGTCTGAAAATGGATTAAATGATATTTCATAATCCATCATAAAAGACCATACCAGTTGAAAAGTATTTTTCAGTATCTCATTCTGAATAAATACCTTTGCTTGGGCTTCAAGATGAACATTGAGATTTGCCTGATCATCATACGGCCTATTAAAACAACAATTATCCAAATAAATTCTGTTTTTCATAAAGCACCCTTTCCGTATAGTATACACCATATTATTTTATTATGCAATATACTGGATTATTTTACCGTGGATTATTTTGAAAAAATTCCAAGGAAAATGGTCAATATCGGCAGCGGCACGAAGCGGCGCGTCGGTTCTGATAAAAAAGGGTATTGGCGTGTCTCTTAATCTGTCATTCGTTTGAACTATAAGTACAATTAATACTATACCCCAATCCACAGAAAAATCAATCCTATTAAAGAATATTGGAGAATATTGGTCATTGGTTGTCTCTATCAATTTAAATATATCTGAAGGAACGATGAAATAATCCCTCCCCGGGGTGATGCCGGGACCGCCCCCTGAGTCCATGTCCCTTCCCGCGTCACTGTTGGCAAGGCCGCCTGCGGCGCAAGGCGCTCTAGACGGGCTGCCGTCCCGATGGTACCGAGAGACAATCGGGCCGGGCAAGCCCGGCCCCTACGATGGGCAATATAATCGGCGGATTGCAACCCGCCCCACATCCCCCCGCGTCATTCCGGACTTGTTCCGGAATCCATCCCAACCGCCGTAGGGTTCAAAATTTTGAACCCTACCCGTGTTCCGTCATGCCGGAATTCACCGCCCATATCACTTGACCTGTTTTGAAGATGTTTGCCACAAAGCCGCTTTTGTCTTGCGTGCTGTCAAGTAAAACCGGCTCGATATCGTAGCTGATCTCGCGCCGCAAACGCCACAGATAAGATGAGGCTTTTAGCCAATCGCCCTTAAAGCCATTGAAGATAACCGCCACATCAATATCGCTGTCCTCATGGGCGTTCCCTTTGGCGTAGGAACCGTACAAAACTATGGCAGCGGGGGAAAGCTCCCTTGCCACTATATCAGCGTACCGTTCCACGGCATTTATAACTGTTCCTTTATCCAGCACAGCAGTTTCTCCGTTCCCGCAATGATTGCCTTGCA
This sequence comes from Gracilibacteraceae bacterium, assembly GCA_031266805.1. GTDB lineage: Bacteria > Bacillota > Desulfitobacteriia > Desulfitobacteriales > Syntrophobotulaceae > JAIRRL01. The sequence goes on along the minus strand of JAISAH010000080.1, from coordinate 1,871 downwards.
GCGCTCCGGTGTGAGTATTTATCCCTTTTCAATCGCCTGATGGCGCATGAACCCAACATATAAGTATCTTTTTGTTTGGAGCATTGCCTTAGCCGTTTCAAAATCATAATCGGCTAATTCAAGCCAATACTCAACGCGCTCATTCACCGCCGACACCACCTTCCGTTTGAACTATAAGTACAATTAATACTATACCCCAATCCACAGAAAAAATCAATCCTATTAAATAGTATTGGAAAATATTGTCTATTGGTTGCCTTTATCGATCCCCCTCTCCGTCATTGCGAGGCGCTCACAGCGCCGCGGCAATCCAGACCTGCGTTTTACACCGTGGCTCCCGTCATTCCGGACTTGTTCCGGAATCCAAAAAAACCCGTTATTCAATCCCCCCTCTCCGTCATTGCGAGGCGCTCACAGCGCCGCGGCAATCCAGACCCGAGTTGACGCTTGCCCAAAAGCAAAAGACGGCTTTGAAAGCCGTCTTTTGCTTGATTCTTGAGTCAGTTAATTCAACGATGGCCGCCGATTCAGGGCGATACTTCTTGCCAGTCAGTGCCGCCCCAGGTATAAGTTTTGCCGGCTTCAAGTCCCGAACTTAATGCCTCTGAGCCTGTCACTGCCGCTCCTGCACCCAAAGTGAGAGTTGTGGAGTTATCGGCGCCTACTATAGCCGCACCACTGTTTATCACCAAAGGGTTAGAGATGGTCATGTTTTGTTTAACAGTCACCACCCCGTTGAGCGTGATTCCGTCATCCTTTGTAAGGCTTATGCTGCCGGATGTTATCTCAGCCATAGTATTACTGTCATCGCCTATCCAGAGTACGCCGCCTTGATTCGCGGTGGCGCCCGCCTTCACGACAAAGGTAACAGAGCCGTTTTGCCAAACATCCTCTTCCGCCAAGTTGATCAAGGCTCCGCCTTGTTCTACCGTGATTGTTCCGGAACCTTGAAGTACAGCTTTTTCATCAATAGTCAACATCACGCCCTCTTTGACTGTGAGCGTGCTATCTGCCGACAATGTCAATTTCAGACCAGCGGGCACAAGATAGTCGCCTTTGATGTCCACATTGCCAGATACTGTGATTTCGGTTTGCCCAGACATTGTAATGCTACCGGACGTTATCTCAGCCACATCACTATCAGCATTGCCTATCCAGGGTACGCCGCCCTGATCCGCGGTGGCTCCCTTCTCCAAGACAAAGATAACATTGCCGTCTTGCCAAACATCCTCTTCCGCCAAGTTGCTCAAGGTTCCACCTGATTCTACCTTGATTGTTCCGTCACCCGAGGGGCTAACCCCCACATCTATAGTGAGCTTAGCTTCTTTAAGAACCGTGAGTGTTCCATCAAGCTTTCCGGAACCGGAATCCTTGAGCGTGACGTTTGCGGCTATAGTGATCTCCGTTCCGGCAGAAACCGTGAGTCCACCAAGATCAAGTTCGGCACCCTCGTATTTGATATACTTCTGTGACGCGGCCAGAGCATCCTTGAGTGCAGTGGTGTTTTGTGCCAGAGAGAAGATCGTGGCTGTTCCGTTTTCCTCCGCGAAATCATTACCGGCGCCATCTTTTACCACTATCAGGTAATTGAATGTTCCGGCATAAGCCGCTTTGACTCGCAAATCCACATGATCCGATCCCGCGGCCAGCGTAAACTCTCCGAAGTTAACTGTTCCGCTGCCGTCTCCATTGTCTATCACAGGCAATGGCTGATAACCGCTGCCGTTGCCGGGGTCATATTGCAGGCTCAGGTCGCCTACAGCCAACCCGGAGAAACTGTTCAGGGTAATGACCGCTGTCGCGCCCGGTATCTCTACCACGCTGGTAGAATTGATATCTACGTTGCTAAGCACTCCGGCCACCAGAACATC